>NZ_JBEXMH010000122.1:0-14169 GCF_040610415.1 Amycolatopsis sp. NPDC004079
GCACCGGTGCACCCGACTATCGAGGCACCCAGCCCCTCCCCCGCACCCCGATACGAAGCCTTCCCTGCGGTTCGGGGGTGCTTGTCAAGGCATCTTTCCCGCCTTGACAAGCACCCCCGAACCGTCAGCACAATCAAGCTTCGGGGTGCCCCACGCAACCACCAGCGATGTCGCCGCCAGGCGACGAGCCAGTCACTCCCGCCGCCGAGACGGAATCGCCGTCAACGCCGTAAACAACACCGCAGCCAACTGCACCAGGAGCAACAACCCCCGCTCAGTCCCCGGAAAAGTCACCGAAACCTCCGAAGACTGAGGCGGCACAGACACCGCAACCTGATGCCCCCAAGCAGGCACAATCGGCACGGCCTTCCCATTGACACTCGCCTGCCACCCAGCCTCCTGCTCAGCCGCCAGCACGAGCAACCGCCCAGTAGGCCCCTCGGAAGCCCGCACCCGAACATCCGGCAACCGAGCCGCCACCGGCGAGATCCCCGGATTGGTCCCAGGCGCACCCCCACCAGTGACAGCCTGCTTAGCCAACTCCGGCGAAATCAACGCCACCTCGCCAGCCTTGGGCAACAACCGCAACGTAGGCCGCCCATCCCCCATAGGCGCAGCCACCGCGGCAAAATCACTGACCGCCGCGGCAAACGCCCGCGCATCCGTCCCCAACGGCAACACCACGTACTGGACCCCAGAAGCCGCAGCAGCCGCGAACACCCGCTTCAGCGCCGCGACATCCCCCTGCCCCAGCCCCCGTCGCCACTCAGCCAACCGCTCCGGCGACCCCTTGACCGGCGCGAGCTCATCGTCCCCAAAAAGCGCCAACCGGCCACCGATCTGCCGAACCTGCCCAGAGCTAACGTCCAGCACGCCCCGCCCAGTAGCCGCGACGTCCGCAGCCACCTCAGGCGCCAACTGCGGACGAGCCGCCGCCGTCAACGGCCCCTCAGCCCCAGTCGCGACCGCCCCAACCCCCAACGCAGCGACCACCACAACGCCAGCCACCGCCAGCACCTTCGGCAACCAAGCAGCAGGCATCGCCGACCCACCGCGCTGCCAAGTGGCCAGCACCGCCCACAACAACCCAGCCCCGACAACGAGCAACGGCACCCCGGCGTACCCCGACGCAGGCGCCCCGCCCTGCATCGGCGTCAACTGCACCTGCCGAACCAGAACCACGCCGATCAGCCCGAGCACCGCAAGCGCCAGCCCGCCGACGACCTGCTTTCGCGGCCGAACCACGAGCGCGACCAGCGTCGCCGCCAACACGACAACCCCGATCGGCCACGCCCCCGGACCGCCTGGAGTAAGCCCGGCAAGATCCGTGGCCGACGCCGGAGCGGCCGGACCGCCAAGCCCTTGCAGCAACAGTTCCGGATGCCGCAGCAACACCGTCGGCCACGGCAGCAGCAGAACCAGCGGCAACAACACCACAATCCCGACCGACGCCACCCGCCGAGCCAGCCCGGACGGCGCGGGCAGCACCACAAACCCGACCAGCAGCCCCACCAGCGCAAGCCCGTGCGCGAGCGGCGAAAACGCCCCCAGCAACGCGACACCGAACGCCGACAGCGCCGACACGTGCAGCCACCGCGTACCCGGCCGAGTCAGCAGCCGAACGATCCCCGCGACCACAAGCGGCAGCACGAGATGCACCACAACCACATCAAGCCGCCCCTGCGCGACCGACGCGGTAGCGGCAGGCAGCAACGCGTACGTCGCAGCAACCGCGGCCCGCACCCAACGACGCACCGCAAGCTTGCGAGTGGCGACATAAGCGCTGAGCGCGGCGAGCGGGATGTCACCGATGAGCAGAATCGCCACGAGCGCGGCCGGACCGCCGATCGGAGCGAAGATCGCGCCGATCGTCCCGAGCACCGGTAGCGTCGCGGGAGCGGGCGCACCAGTGCCGCCGGCGATCGAGTGCCATGGCGACAGATACGTCGACCAGATCTCGCCGAGCCCGCCGACCGGCAGCAGCTGCCCGCCCCACAGGTCGAGCCCGAGCCGCCCGCGATTCAGCACCAGAGCCAGCGCGGTGAGCAGAACGACCAGCACCACCGGCGGAGCGAAGACGGTCGCGGCGAGCACGCGTCGCCGGTTGACCTCCACGAACACCAGATCCGGTTCCGGCGCGGCCGGTTCCGGACGGGGCGACGGCGACGGATGGGCCGCGGTCTCCTCGACCGCTTCAGTGTCCTCTTCGGACACCGGCGCTTCCGGCAGCGTGACCGCGACAACCGTGCCGGGCCGACGCAGCCCCCGACCACGAGTGCTCAGGCCGCGCAGCGCGCCAGCGGGCAACGCGTCCGGCCCGACCGGACGCGCACCGGACGCGGCGAGCGCCTCCGGCGGAATCCACGCGGACTCCTGCTCGACGCTCTCCGGAAGCGTCCCGAGGGCGACATCACTCTGTACCCCGCGCCGGACGAGTCCAACCACCCCGGCGCTGATTGCGTTGCGCAGCCGCGTGATCCGGCTCGTGAAGAGCCCGCGGACAGTCCCCGGCCGAGGCTGGTCCCGCCGCTGCGCACGGGCCGCGCGGAGATTTCCCTTGCCCCCGCACAGGTATCCGAGCGCGGCCAGTTCCGCACCGGCCTCGGTGGTGCGGCGCAGCACGAAGAACACGAACGCGCGCAGCACCAGCATGATCGGCAGCCGGACGAGCCCGAACCAGAACGACGGGGTCGAGCAGTTGACCAGAAAGACGCGCAGGCCGTGCGCACGGTTGAGCGCGGCGAGCGGACGCCCGGCGGCGTCCGGAGTGCGTTGCCCGTTGGACAGGGCGCGGGCGTGCCGGACGCGCGCCGCGGGCACCGAGAGCACGAGCGAGCCGGCCGCGTTGGCGCGCCAGCCGAAGTCGAGATCCTCACGCAGCAACGGGAAGTCCTCGTCGTAGCCGTCGAGGGCGTCCCAGAGTTCCCGCTGCACCAACGATCCGGCGCTCGGGACAGCGAGGACCTCGGTGGGTTCGCCGTCCGGCGCGGCCATCTGCTGGCGGTGTCCGGAGGCGTCGGTGGACAGCCCGGCCTCGACGATCAGCCGCGGATCGGTCCAGTCGGTGCCGAGCGGGCCGAGCACCTTCGCCGACGGGTTTTCCTCCGCGGCGCGGACGAGCTGGTCGAGGCAATCGGGTTCGGGGGCGCAGTCGTCGTGCAGCACCCACAGCCACGTTCCCGGGTCGCCCCACCGTTCCACCGCGTGCGCGACGGCCGCGGCGACCGCTTCCGCGAACCCGGTTTCACTCGTCAGAGTGACAACTCCGGACAGCACGGGCTCCTCGGCGGCCGCGCCCGGCTGCGCTGCGTCGGCGAGCAGTTTCGGGGTACGGTCGGTAGATCCGGTGTCCACGGCGAGCACGTGCCGCGGACGGACTGTGCTGCGCCGCAACGCGGAAAGCGCCAGCGGCAGCCATTCTTCGCCGTCGTGACAGACCACAATGGCCAGAACGGGCAACGTCCGCACAGCGGGCGGAACGACGGTGCGAGGCAAGAACGGCTCCTGCTCGGACGGGACGATGGGTGCGGTCACCCTACGGCCTGCGCCGATCCGCAGGCACCGGCCCACGCCGCACGCCCGGCGGATCCCACCGCGTGGACCAACCGAGCCCAAGAGAAATTCCGCGAGCGCGGAACCGGCGCGCTCAAGCGGGAACCGGCGGCACTCGTTCCAGGCGAGAGATCCGCGGCACACCGGGATCTCGTGAGCGGAAGACGAAGATCACAAAGAGAACCACGGCACAGCACCGAAATTTCCGGCCGCCGCGACGGCAATTCTGCCCTCGCGCCCGCCGTCGGATCAGGCCGCGCGAATCCGTCGAATGTGCCCGGCGACACTCCGGCGGGGGCTCCCCTCCCCGCCGCGTCGCACCGGCCGCACCACTGGCTCGCCGCCACGACGGCGGCGGGGCGCACCCCCGGCCCACGCGGACCGGGGGAACCGAAACCCGTTTAGACAGCCCGTTTCTTCAGCTTGCGACGTTCCCGTTCGGACAGTCCGCCCCAGATGCCGAAGCGCTCGTCGTGCGCCAGCGCATACTCGAGACAGTCGTCCTTGACCTCGCAGCCAAGGCAAATCCGCTTGGCCTCGCGGGTCGAGCCGCCCTTCTCGGGGAAGAACGCCTCCGGGTCGGTCTGCGCGCACAGGGCGCGCTCCTGCCAGTCCTGCTCCTCGGGGACGTCGAAAAGGTCGGTCAGATCCCCGAGCTGCTGCTCCGGGTTCTCTCCCCAACCCACGACGTGCCCCCATTCCCTGTTGTCCGCTTCCAACCGCACGTCCGCCTCCTCGCTCCTACGCACTCCCCAGGCTGGCGGTGGTGAAACGACACCCGCTGCCCCCTCCGACAGCGAATGACATCACTGTGATTACACCTGTGTAGGTCGGCCAGGTCAAGCCGAGTAGCGAGTTCGGGGGATCTCTGTGCCCGGGTGCGCAAGGGGACACGCCGAAGACTTCACACCGGGCATACGGAAGACTGGTGGGGTGCAGAGATCAGCAGTGCGTCCGAGCCCGATCTTCCTCGGCATCCTCGCCGTCGCCGTCGCCGGTGGTTTCCTGGCCGCATACGGTGATTCCACGACTATTCTCGGTTCCCGCGACCCGATGCTCGTCGCAGGCGTGGTGCTGCTTGTCCTGGGCGGCTGGATGGCTTCGCTGACGCTCCACGAGTTCGGGCACGCCTTCGTCGCCTTCCGCGGCGGTGATCACGAGATCGCTCACAAGGGGTACCTCTCGCTGGACGTCCGGCGTTATGCCGACCCTGTCCTGTCCTTCGTGCTTCCGCTGATCTTCTTGCTGATCGGCGGCATCCCGCTGCCCGGCGGCGCGGTGTGGATCAACCGCGGCGCGCTGCGCAACCGCGCGACGGCGTCGTGGACCTCGCTCGCCGGTCCGCTCAGCAACCTCGCCGTCGGAGCCGCGCTGTGCCTGGCGACCATGCTGATCCCGATGGCGACCGGCCTCTTCTTCGCGATGTCCTACCTCGCGCTGCTGCAGATGATGACGTTTCTGATCAACATTCTCCCGGTGCCGGGCCTGGACGGCTGGGGCGCGCTCGAGCCGTACCTCTCCCCGCAGGCGCGGGCGTTCGGCGCGCGGGTGCGGCCGTGGGCGCCGCTGGTGCTGTTCGCGCTGTTGTTCCTTTTCCGACCGGTGTCGGATCTGCTCTGGACGATCGCCGGGCACATCTACGAACCGCTCGGCGGCAACGCGGCCGCGGCGTACTTCGGGCAGCGCGCATTCCTGTTCTGGCACTGAGGGCTCAGGCCCACTGCCGGTGGGCCATGAGCCAGGCGTGCGCGCGCTTCCATACTTTTTTCAGTCCGGAGCGCTCGCCGAGGTAGTCGCCCGCCGCGCCGACCACCGGCAGCATCCCGAGTGCCCGGTGGAACCACCGGCCGCGCGGGCGCTTCTCGAGTTCGCCGGTGATCCCCCACAACGACTTGCCGAGGTGCCAGAGGGTGGTGGCGACGGCTTTCGCGGTCACCTTGCCGTGTTTGCGATGGGATTCGTCGAGTTCCTCGGTGAGCCGCGCGGTCTCACTGTCCTCTGCGGACTGAGCGGACTTGTCGCGGCTGGCTCCCGCCGCGAGGTCGGCGTCGATGTCGCGTTCGAAAAGCACCGCGGCGATCAGCCGGACGCGGCTGCCGACGTCGGTCACGCCGTACTCCCCCGCGATCGCGCACAGCACCAGCCCCTGCGACGCGGCGCCGAGGGTGTCCTGCACCGGCAGCCGGTCGGCGAGCGCGCCGCCGAGTCCGGGGATGGAGGTCAGCAGCGAGGTGAGCCTGCCGACCCGGTTGACCCACCAGCTCGCCCGCTGGTCGATGTCCATCGCCGCCCACCCCGCGGTGCCCGGCACCTTCACCGTCGTCAGCGCGTGGAGCATTTTCTTCTTGAACCCGGCGTCGGAGAATTCGCCCTCGCCGCGCCGGGCCCGTGCCTGCAAGCCGAACGGGTCGGCCTCGCGCAGGGCGTCGATCATCGGAGCGCAGGCGCGGACGAACGGGCGCAGAATCGCGACGACCTGACGGTCCGAAATGGCCTCAGACACGGGCGCCTCCCTTCGCCGCGGCCCGTCCCAGCCCGCCGCCGAGGACCAGCGCGGCGGGCAGTGCGCTCGCGCCGAGCAAAAGCAGCGCGCGCCAGTCCTGGACGAGCACGACGTCGCCGCCCGGACCGAACAGGCCGACCCCGAACACGACGAGTACCCACACCAGCAGCGGCACGAACGAAAGCCCGGGCCGGACGAGTTTCCCCGCGGTCAGCACGAGCCACGGCGTGGTGACCGCTCCGACGAGCGCGGTGACCGGCATCGGCACCTCGCCGAGCGGGCCGAGCCGCAGCGGGAGGAAGAACAGTTCGAGCAGCGCCAGCACGACCGCGTCGAACGCCAGCAGCACCAGCATCAGCCACTGGTCCCGAGTGAGCGGGGCGGGCGGGGCGGACACGGTCACCACCCGCCGAACAGATCGGTCTCGGCGCCGTGCGCGTCGCCGCGGGCGAGCACGAAGTACTCGGCGGACGGGATCGGCTGCGCGATGCTGTTGGTGAGCGCGAAGTGCGCGACCCCGCCGTCGACCACGGTCAGCTGCGTTTCGTGCGCGCGCAGTGCCGCCAGCTTCGCCTGCCGGTGCGCGGAGATGTCGACCACGGTGGTGATCTTGCCGTCCGGAGTGGACGGAAGCTCGCCGTCAGCGGCCACCCGGAACGGTGATGTCCCGTCGGCGCGCAGTTCGGCGAGGCCCACGGTGAGCGCAGCCTCGGACTGGACCACGTGGAAGACCCGCTCGACCGACGGGGCGTCCGGAGCCGCCGCCATGGTGATCTCGTGCGCGCGGATGTGGTCGGGATGGCCGTAGCCGCCGAAGGAGTCATAGGTGACGACCACCTGCGGGGCGAAGTCGTCGATGAGTTCGCGCAGCTGAGCGGCCTGCTCCGCCGCCGAACCGCCGGTGAACGCCCGCGGATGCTCGGCGGCCGGCGTGCCCGCCATGCCCGAATCGCGCCACCGGCCGATGCCGCCGAGGTACTCGTGCCGGGCGAGGCCGAGCGCGGCGGCCGCGGCGGCCATTTCCCCGGACCGGTATCCGCCGAGCTGGTCGGCCTCCGCCGCGACGAGCCGCGCGAGCCGCGGCGGGACGATTTCGCCCTCTTCGCCGAGTGTGCAGGTCACGACGCACACCTCGACGCCCTCGGCCGCGTAACGCGCGATGACCCCGCCGGTGGCGATGCTTTCGTCGTCCGGGTGCGCGTGGACCAGCAGCAGCTTCCGCTTCACGCCCTCAGGTTAGTGACCGTCGCGTCCGCGCCCGGGACGCCGACCCCCGGCGCGGCGTTCCGGCATGGAATCCGCGGCGTGCACGGGAAAATGCATTGGCATCCCACTAAGTCGGACCAGCGTCCCGAACCGTGGGCGTTCCCTTCCGCGGAACGTTCCGCGGTTCGGAATGCGCGGGCAAGGACGCAAGATGCTCGGAACACCCACCGAGTACCGGTCGCCGTCCGGGCAGTCCTGCCCGTGCCCGGCGGCGGGCGCATTCTTTCGCTTCACGAGATCGGACCAATTTCTTGTCACTTCGGGTTCGTCGCGGCCGTGTGACTACTCCATTAGCTGGGGTACCGCACACGGAACGGGGCGGTTATTGTCCGCCGGGCCAGTCGGCCCACTGGACTGAAGCACCACCCGAACCGGTCCCAAATTTCCGTGATCAACTACTAACCGTAGTCGATCAAGTGCGGAAACCACGGTGCAACCAGGGGGCACGAGATATCTGTTCCGCAACGATCTCACTGAGAGTGTCCGGATCGATAGGTTTGCCGTCTGTCCAATGCCTAAGTTTCACGGCTACGGTGAGCAACGCGATACCGATCGGTGCTTGCGCGTCAGGAAGAGCCGCCTCGCAAACCCGCGACGGCGTCGAGCAAGGAGAATGAATGTTAGTGACGACTAGGTCGCGCGCCGCCAAACTCGGCGCGTTCGTCGCGGGCGCGGCCCTTCTGCTCTCCGCATGCGGTGGTGGCGGAGGCGGCAACAGCGCGGTTCAGACCGGGCAGGCATTCGCCGACTGCGACAAGAACCCGAATACCTGCAACGCGGCGCAGGCCGATCAGCTGCAGCAGGGCGGCGACGTCACCTTCGCGATCGAGAAGAACGTGCCGAACTGGAACGTGACCTCGGCCGAGGGCAATGTCTTCGAAACGGGCATGGTCACCAAGGGCATCCTGCCCTACACCTTCTACGCGACGCCCGACCTCAAGCCGGTCCTGAACAAGGACTTCGTCGAGTCCGCCGATCTCAAGGACCCGAAGACGATCGTCTACAAGATCAACCCGAAGGCGTCCTGGTCGGACGGCACGCCGCTGTCGGCCGACGACTTCGTCTACAACTGGAAGGTGCAGAACGGCAAGGACTGCCCGGACTGCTCCCCTGCCGACACCTCCGGCTACGACCAGGTCACCTCGGTCGTCGGCTCGGACGGCGGCAAGACGGTGACCGCCACCCTCGCGAAGCCGTTCACCGACTGGAAGAAGCTCTGGGGCTCGGCGGGCGCGATGTACCCGGCGCACCTGGCCAAGCAGCACGGCGACACCAACACCCCGGCCGGCCTCGCGTCGTCCTACAAGTGGTTCGGCACGACCCTCCCGACCTGGTCGGGCGGCCCGTGGAAGATCTCGAAGTTCGTCAACAACCAGTCGATCACCGAGGTCCCGAACGAGAAGTACTGGGGCGAGAAGCCGAAGCTGAACAGCGTCATCTTCCGCATCATCACCGACGCGACGCAGGAGCCGACCGCACTGCAGAACAACGAAGTGCAGGTCATCTACCCGCAGCCGCAGGTCGACCTGATCAACCAGGTCAAGAACATGCCGAACATCTCCTCGTACATCGGCCTCGGCCTGACCTGGGAGCACTTCGACTTCAACCTGAAGAGCCCGGCGCTCGGCGACAAGACGCTGCGCCAGGCCCTCTACACCGCGATCAACCGCAAGGACATGATCGCCAAGACCGTCGGCCAGTTCACCAACAAGGTCGAGCCGCTCAACAACCACAACTTCATGCCGCAGCAGCAGGGCTACAAGGACGTGGTGTCGTCGACCGGCCAGGGTTCCGGTGACATCGAGAAGGCCAAGAAGATGCTGACCGACGCCGGCTACAAGCTGAACAACAACCAGCTGTCGGACCCGAGCGGCAAGGCCGTCCCCGAGCTGCGCATCCGCTACACCGTCGGCAACCAGATCCGGCAGAACGAGTGCGAGCTGTTCGCGCAGACCGCGGCCCAGCTGGGCGTCAAGGTGAAGGTCCAGTCCACCGACGACCTCGGCCAGACCACCACCAGCGGCGACTACGACGTCATCGTGTTCGCGTGGGTCTCCTCGCCGTTCGCGATCGGCGGCGCGAAGCAGCTGTGGGGCACCGGCCAGGGCAGCAACTACGGCAAGTACACCAGCAAGCAGGTCGACGACCTGATGGACCAGGCCAGCGCCGAGACCGACCAGACCAAGGCGGCGGACCTGCTCAACCAGGCCGACCAGACCATGACCAACGACGCGTATGTGCTTCCGCTGTACCAGAAGCCGACCTTCATCGCCTCGTCGGACAAGATCGCGAACATCCGCAACAACTCGACGCTCGACGCTCCGGTGTACAACATGTCGGAGTGGGGCATCCGGAAGTGATCAACGACCGGTAGATTCCCGCGGGACACCCGGTGAAGGGCCGGCCGAAGCTGCCGGCCCTTCACCGTATCCGCGACCGAATGCCCTTTTAGTTCCCGAACACCACGATTGCCCCGTTACGTCGCCAAGGCCCTGCCACCACGAGCGGCGGGCGCCGGCAGAACACCGTCCAGAGCAGGAAGACCTCCATGCTTGCCTTCGCACTGCGCCGGCTTTTCGTCTCGGTGCCGATCCTCATCGTGTCGACGTTCGTCGTCTTCGTGATGGTGTCGCTTTCGGCCAACCCGTTGACCCCGCTGATCGCGAGAAACCCGCCGCCGCCCCCTCGCACCATCGAGCTCGAACGCATCCGGCTGCATCTCGACCAGCCGATTCTCGAGCGATACTGGCACTGGATCACCGGCGTGCTCCACGGTGATTTCGGCCCCTCGGTCCAGTCCACCATGAACATCGGCAGCGAGGTGTTCGGCCGCTTCGGCGTGACGCTGCGGCTGATCGTGCTCGCCATGGTGGTGGCGCTGATCCTCGCCGTGCTGATCGGCGTGATCAGCGCGTCGCGGCAGTACTCCAAGTTCGACTACACCGCGACCTTCTTCGGCTTCCTCTTCCTGTCGATGCCGTCGTTCTGGTTCGCGCTGGTGCTGAAGCAGATCGGCATCTCGATCAACACGACGGTCGGCGACCAGGTCTTCTACACCATCGGGTCCTCGTCGGTGGTCGCCGCGGGCGGGTTCTGGGCCCAGTTCGGCGACGTGCTCGGCCACCTCATCCTGCCGACGATCTCGCTGGCGCTGACCAGTTACGCGGCCTGGAGCCGGTATCAGCGCGCCTCGATGCTCGAGGTGCTCAACAGCGATTACGTCCGCCTCGCGAGGGCCAAGGGCCTGCCGCGCTGGACGGTGACGCGCAAGCACGCGCTGCGCAACGCGCTGATCCCGCTGACCACGGTGACCGCACTCGACATCGGCTCGATCCTCGGCGGCGCCGTCGTGACCGAGACCGTGTTCCAATGGCAGGGCGCGGGCGCTTTCCTGCTGGACGCGATCAAGCGAAGCGACGTGTACGCGGTGGAGGCCTGGCTTCTCATCGCGGCCACGTTCATCATCCTGCTCAACTTGGTCGCCGATCTGCTCTACGGCCTGCTCGACCCGAGGATCCGCTATGCCTAACGACGCAATCCCCACTCCGCCCACCACGATGGGCGGCGCTCGGTTCGCTCCGGACGACCCGCAGACCCCGAAGGGCGCGCCGGAACGCGAGTTCACGGTCAAGGAGCGCAGCCAGGCGCAGCTGGTTTTCCGGCGGTTCCTGCAGCACCGGCTCGCGATGATCAGTCTCGTCGTGTTCGTGCTGATCATCCTGTTCGCCTACGTGGGCGCGGCGATCTGGAAGTACGACGCCGGAGCCATCACCGAACAGAACTCGGCCCCGCCCTCGGGCGACCACCCGTTCGGCACCGACGCGGTCGGCCACGACACCCTCGCGCAGGTGATGCGCGGGACCCAGATCTCACTGCAGATCTCGATCCTCGTCGCGATCTTCGCGACCGTCGTGGGCACTGTGTGGGGCTCGGTCGCCGGGTATTACCGCGGCTGGCTCGACACGGTCCTGATGCGCATCGCCGACCTCGTGCTCACACTGCCGCTGCTCGCGGTCGCCGCGGTGCTCGGCCACCAGTCCGGCGGCACGTGGTGGCTGATCGCGGTCGTCATCGGCGGCCTCTACTGGGCGTACGTGTCCCGGGTCGCCCGCGGCGTCGTGCTTTCCTTGCGCGAGAAGGAGTTCGTCGAGGCGTCGAAGGCGCTCGGCGCGAGCGACAGCCGGATCATCTTCCGGCACCTGGTGCCCAACGCGCTGGGCGCGATCATCGTCAACCTGACGATCCTCGTGTCGATCGCCATCCTGCTCGAGACGGCGCTGTCGTTCCTGGGCTTCGGCGTGCAGCCGCCGGACACCTCGCTCGGCCTCCTGGTGAGCAGCGCGCAGACCGCGATCGACACGCGGCCGTGGCTGTTCTACTTCCCGGGCATTTTCATCATCCTGATCGCACTGACGATCAACTTCATCGGGGACGGCCTGCGGGACGCGTTCGACCCCCAGCAGACGAAGGTGCGCGCATGACCCAGAACGTCTCCGACGAACGCGGCGGCGATCCCGTCCTCGTCGTTGAGGACCTGACCGTGCAGTTCCCGACCAGCGAGGGCGTGGTCAGCGCCGTGCGCGGCGTGAACTACCAGCTCCGCCGCGGCGAGGTGCTCGGCATCGTCGGCGAGTCCGGCTCCGGGAAATCGGTGACCTCGCTCGCGGTGATGGGCCTGCTGCCGAAGACCGCGAAGGTGTCCGGCTCGATCCGGTTCGGCGGGAAAGACCTGCTGAAGTGCAACGAGAAGGAACTGAACAAGGTCCGCGGCAAGGGCATCGCGATGGTCTTCCAGGACCCGATGACGTCGCTGAACCCGGTGTACACCGTGGGCGACCAGATCGCCGAGGCGATCACCGCGCACCACGACGTGCGCAAGGACGTCGCGAAGAAGCAGGCCATCGAACTGCTCGACCTGGTCCGCATCCCGAACCCGACGCAGCGCGCGGACGAGTACCCGCACCAGCTGTCCGGCGGCATGCGCCAGCGCGTCGTGATCGCGATCGCGATGGCCAACAACCCGGACGTGATCATCGCGGACGAGCCGACCACCGCGCTCGACGTGACGGTGCAGGCGCAGATCCTCGAGGCGCTGCAGGCCGCGCAGAAGGAAACCGGCGCGGCGATGGTGCTGATCACGCACGACCTCGGCGTGATCGCGGGCCAGGCGGACCGGGTGCACGTGATGTACGCGGGCAAGGTCGTCGAGTCCGGCACGGTCGACGACATCTTCTACAACCCGCGCATGCCGTACACGCTGGGCCTGCTCGGCAGCCTGCCGCGGCTGGACGTGAAGACCGAACGGCTCACGCCGATCACCGGTTCGCCGCCCGCGACGCAGAACATGCCGCCGGGCTGCCCGTTCAGCCCGCGCTGCCCGTTGTCCCAGCCGATCTGCGACGAGGAGGAGCCTGAGCTCGTCGCGGGCCCGAACGGCCAGCACGCGGCCTGTCACTTCACCGAGCAGGTCGTCGGGAAGGACCCGGCCGAGCTGTTCAGCGCCACCTCGGCCGACGCGGCGGCCGTCCCGGTCGCCGTGGACGCCGCCGCGACCGACACGGAGACGAACCGATGAGCGAGGCCACGACGGCGCGGGAGCCCGTCCTCTCCGCGCAGAACCTGGTGAAGCACTTCCCGATCCGCGGCGGCGGCCTGATCCGCCGCGTCTCGGGCGCGGTGCAGGCGGTGTCGGACGTGTCGTTCGACATCTACCCGCACGAGACGCTCGCGCTGGTCGGCGAATCCGGCTGCGGCAAGTCGACCACGGCCCGGATCGCGCTGGCACTGCAGCCGCTCACCGGCGGCAAGGTGACCTACGAGGGCAAAGACCTCGCGACGATGAGCAAGCGCGAACTGCAGCGGCTGCGGCGCAGCATGCAGATCGTGTTCCAGGACCCGTACGCCTCGGTCGACCCCCGGCTGCCGGTGAACGAGATCATCGCCGAACCGCTGCGCATCCACGGCCTGTACGACAACGGCGGCAAGCAGCAGGTCCGCGACCTGATGAAGACCGTCGGCCTGCGGCCGGAGCACGGCAACCGGTTCCCGCACGAGTTCTCCGGCGGTCAGCGCCAGCGCATCGGCATCGCCCGCGCGCTCGCGTTGAAGCCGAAGGTGCTGGTGCTGGACGAGCCGGTGTCCGCGCTGGACGTCTCGATCCAGGCCGGTGTGCTCAACCTGCTGAAGGACCTGCAGGCGGAGCTCGGGTTGTCGTACCTGTTCGTCTCGCACGACCTTTCGGTGGTGCGGCACGTGGCGGACCGGATCGCGGTGATGTACCTCGGCAAGATCGTGGAGACCGCGCCGTCGGAGGAGCTGTTCGAGACTCCGGCGCACCCGTACACGCAGGCGTTGATCTCGGCGATCCCGGTGCCGGACCCGCGCAAGGAGCGGACGCGGCAGCGGATCGTCATCACCGGTGACGTGCCCAGCCCGGCCAACCCGCCCTCGGGCTGCCGGTTCCGCACCCGGTGCCCGAAGTTCGCCAACCAGCTGGACGACGCCGGGCGCGAGAAGTGCAAGACGGAGGAACCCGCCTTGGTGGACCGCGGCCACGCGCACCCGGTGGCCTGCCACTTCGCGGAAAGCCTGCAGCTGATCTGACACACCGGACGAAAAGGGGCCTCGCACTTACCTGTGCGAGGCCCCTTTTCGCATGTCCGACCGGTTCGGCGGGGCTTGCGCCCCCAACGGGGTTTCTCTGTGGTGCGGTGTGGTGGCGGGATCGCTGCAGCGGTGCACCGCCTGGCGAGACGGGCTGCGTGGCTCGGTTCCCGCGAAAGGTCCGTGAGGGGAACCCGAGACGGAGATCGCGCCGGGCGGAGATCATCCGTCGCACGCGATGTACA
>NZ_JBEXMH010000123.1:0-13864 GCF_040610415.1 Amycolatopsis sp. NPDC004079
TCAACATCCGGACCCGCGCAGGCGGACGTGGTGCGCCGGGCGTTCGAGTTGGAATCGGGCGGGCAGCCGGTGTTTTCGTCGGTTCAGTCGACGTGGAACGTCTTCGAGCCTTCGGTCGGCCCGGCGCTGGCCGAAGCGAAGGCGGCCGGGAAACGGGTGCTGGTCAAGGAAACTCTCGCGAACGGGCGGCTCGTCTCGGAGGCTCCGGAGCCGCTGCGGCGGATCGCCGGGGCGCACGGCGTCGGCCCGGACGCGATCGCGGTGGCCGCGGTGCTCGGGCAGGAGTGGGCTCCGGTGGCAGTGATTGGTCCGTCGAGCACGGCGCAGCTGACCGCGAACCTCGCTGCCACGCAGGTCCGGTTGAGCGATGACGAGCGTTCTGTGCTGGGGGGACTGGCGCAGGACTCGCGGGAGTACTGGGCGCATCGATCCCACCTCGGGTGGAGTTGAGCGATTGCATTACCCTCGGGGGCCACCATGGCCCGGGGCGAACGGGCACCATTGAGCGCGGAGGGGCAACGTGCGTCGTCGGCAGGTGCCAGCAGTCGCTGTGCTGGTCGGGCTGGGGGCGCTGGCCGGGCTCGCCGGATGCGGCAATCGGCCTAACAATCTCGAGACTTATTACGACGATCCGGCTCCCTCGCCGGGTACTAGTGCGCCAGTGGCTCCGCCGGTGTCGCGTATCGTTGATCCTCCGGTGGTTTCTTCTTCGGCGGTGCCGGATCCGGGGCGGGCTCAGGCGGCGTTGTTGTCTGATTCGGACGTTGCCGAGGAGGGTGTTGCGCCGGGCTCGGGGCGCGTTTCGGGGTGTTTGAGCGGGTTGGCTGCTGGGGAGCGGAAGTCGGTTAGCTGGGTTTATCCGAGCGGGTCGGCGTTGACGCACGAGGTCACGGTGTATGCGGGCCGGTCTGGGGAGGATGTCGTGGCGGGCGCGCATTGTGCGGGGGTTGAGGTGACGTTGCCGCCGCAGTCGGGGGTGAGTGTGCAGCGGGCTTGGTGTGAGGGCTCGACTTGTGCTGTGTTGGTGGCTCGGGGGGATGTTGTGTCGGCGTTGAGTGTTGCGGCTAGTACGCCGGCTCGGGCGCAGGATGCGGCGAAGCGGTTGTTGCCGAAGGTTGTGGCTAGGTTGGCGGGGTAGGTCGGCAAGCTGTGTTTTTGGCGTCGGCTTCGCCGCCGCGCGCGGGATCGCTTTTAAGCCGGCGTTTGGGGGCTCACCGGCGTGAGGGGCCTTCGGCCTGTCACGCCGGTCAGCCCCCAAACGCGGGCGCGATCCCGCGTGGTGGTTTCGTTGGTTTGAAGTGGACGGTCGTTAGCGCGGGCGGTTCGGGCGTTTGGGCATCAGGTCGTACAGCTTCTTGCGCGCGCCGTTGTCGTTGACGTTGCGGGCGACTGCCACCTCGGAAATGAAGTCTTCGAAGACGAACTCGTCGTCGGCGGGGACCTCGGTGGGGCCTGGGTTTTGGGCTAGGTAGCTGTCCAGGGTTTCGGCGATTTCCCGGAACGACACCGCTTGGATGGTTTCCGGGGCGAAGGTCGTGACTGGGACGCCGTGGGCGGCAGCCTCGTTCATCACTACGCCCAGCGGGACGTGCGAGAGCATCGGGACCCCGAAGGAGTACATCTCCTGCAGGGCGGCTGCGGCGTAGTGCGAGATGGGGCGGCGGTAGAGACCCGGCACGATGCCGAACCACGCGATGGGGGCGCGGCCGGTGGTTTGTTCTACGTAGCGGACCTGTTCCGACAGCAGGCGCAGGGCCCGGATGCTCGTTTTGTCCGGCTGGACCGGGACCAGGATGCCGTGCGAGGCGGCCAGCGCGTTGTTCGTCAGGACGTCCTGGGCCGGCGGGCAGTCGATGATCACGTGGTCGTAGTGGGCGAACTGGATCACCCTCGCCAGCTGCCAGCCGGGCACGCGGAACTGGTCCAGCCTGCGGATCAGGTCGAACATGCCGGGGGACGTGGGGATCACGTCGAACGCGCCGCCGCGGCCGATGTTGCTGCGCGGGTGCGGCACCGCCAGCTGCTCGATCGGGCCCTTCCACAGCTTCGTCAGCGCTTTCGCCAGGCTCGGCGCGTCCGCCGGGACCTCGTCGATGCCGAGCATCTCGGTGGTCGCGTGCCCCTGCGGGTCGAGGTCGACGAGCAGCACCCGCCTGCCGCGTTCGGCGAGGGCCGCGGCCGCGCCCACGCTCAGCGAGGTTTTGCCCACCCCGCCCTTCTGGTTGACCACCGAGGTGATCTGCATGCCGGAGCGCTCCCTTGTCGGTCGTTCCGCGAAGGCTATCGGACTCGTGCGCCGCGGCGCGCTCATCCGCCCCCGGCCTGTCGCGGACGCACCAGCAAAGCCTGCGCGCCGGTGCCGACCGGACCGGAACGATCGTGCAGCGTACTGGTCGCGGTGCCGACGCCGTGCGGCCCGACCAGCGTCACCGCGTCGAGGCCGATCCACTCGCCCTCGGGGATCCGGCGCAGGTGCACGGTGAGTTCCGAGTTGATGAACCACCACTCGGCTGTCGGCAGGAAGTGCGACACCCCGTTGCCGGAGTCGGCGATGGCGAACAGCCGTTGCAGGCCCGTCGGTTCCTCGCCGTCGACCAGCGGATACCGCTGCCGCGCCCACACCGCGGCCGGGCCGGGAGCGGAGATCGCGCCCCGGACCGAACGCCATTCGATCGCGTGGAGGTAACCGCCTTGCCAGTCGTCCGGGAAGGCCGCTTCGCTGCCGGCGTCGGCCGCGGGCAGCAGCGGACCGCCGTCGGTGGCGATGTCGGCGGTGTCCGACGTCGCGATCCGCCACCCTGACGCCCGCGCGACCGTCCGGCCGTTCGCGGACAGCTCGGACTGGACCAATTCGACGGTCCGGCCCGGCCGTTCGATCCACGACCGCTGCTCCAGTTCGCCCACCGGAGCCGGGCCGAGGATCTCGACCGTCACCCGCGCCAGCTGTGCCGGATGGTTCGACTCCAGCCGTTCGAGCCCGCGCACCAGCAACGCCGACGGCGGGCCGAAATGCTGCGCGCCCGGGTTCCACGGGCCGGTGGTGTGCTCAGTCGCCTCGTACCGCTCGCCGCCGAGCGGGAGGAAGAACGCGTCGCCCATCAGTCGGCCCGGTCCAGGACGGTTTCCTCGCCCGGATCAGGCTCCGGCCAGCCCGGGTACTCCGGCGGTGTGCCGCCGAACTCCGGGCAATGCGCCTGGTGATCGCACCACGAGCACAGCTTGCCCTTGTTCGGCCGGAAATCGCCGGTCTTGCCCGCCTTCAGGATGGCCTGCCAGATCGCTTCCAGCGTGCGCTCGAATCGGACCAGCTCGGCTTCGTCCGGCGTGTAGGCCAGCGACTGCCCGTCGGTCAGGTACATCAGCTTCAGCTGCCGCGGGACCACCCCGCGCAATCGCCACAGCACCAGCGCGTAGAACTTCATCTGGAAGAGGGCCTTGGCCTCGCCGATTTCCCGCGGCGCGGCGCCGGTTTTGTAGTCCACGACCCGGATCTCGCCGGTCGGCGCGACATCCACCCGGTCGATGTACCCGCGCAGCAGCACGCCCGAGCCCAGCTCGATCTCGACGTGCAGCTCGCACGCCTCCGGCTCCAGCCTGCGCGGATCTTCCAGCTCGAAGTACGAGTCGAGCAGTTTTTCGGCCGAAGCCAGCCACTTGTCGGTCTCGCCGGGTTCGCCGTCCGCGAACAGCTCTGTCCACTCCGGACTGTCGCCGGACAGCTCCGTCCACGTCGGGGCGAGGAGTTCCTTGGCTCGCGGAGCTACTCGTTCGGCGGCGGGGAGGGCGAAAAGCCGCTCCAGAACCGCGTGGACGAGTGTGCCGCGCAGTTGCGCCCTGGTGGGGACCTCCGGCAGACGGTCGACTGCGCGGAATCGGTAGAGCAGCGGGCACTGCTTGAAGTCGCTCGCCCGGGACGGCGACAACGCAGGCCGCCTCCTGGCGGGCGCGCCTGCCTCGGGAGGGGTGGTGACCGTGGCGGTGTCGGACATGGGGCAGAGCGTAACGCCGGGGTACGACAATTGTTTGGTCCCGGCTTCGCCGGGACGTGCGAGATCGCTCTCAAGCTGGCGTGCGGACCGAGCGACGCGCCCGGCCCGGGGGCCGTTCACGTCGCTCGGTCCGCACGCCAGCGCGATCTCGCGTTGTGGTCGGGTTGGGGAATGGGTGTGGTGGCAGTACCGGCTGGGATGACTCCGCAGGGGGCTGGGTGGTTGCCTCGGGGGTTTCGGATGGGGAGGCATTCTCATCCGAATGGGCAGTTGGTTTATGCGGCCCGGGGGGTCTTCAGTACTACGACTGAGTTTGGGACTTGGGTGGCTCCTGCGGATCGGGTTGCCTGGACTCCTCCTGGGTTTGTGCACTCGCATCGGTTTTACGGGCGGACTGACACTCGGATTCTGGCTGTTCCCGCTGAGGAGTGCGGGGCGCTGGACCGGAGGCCTGAGGTGTTTGTGGTCTCGCCGTTGTTGCGGGCCGGGATCTTGGCGTTGACCGGGGACGGGGCGCGGTCTGACGAGGCGGCTCGGCGGGTTCGGGCTGTGGTGATTGACGAGTTGGGGGAGGTGCCGGGGGAGACGTTGCATCTTCCGGAGCCTCGGGACGATCGGTTGCGGGTCGTCACGGAGTTGCTGCACGAGGAGCCTGGGCGGGGCGAGACGTTGGCTGAGCTGGGGCGGGTCGCGGGGGCCAGCGAGCGGACGTTGAGCCGGTTGTTCCACAGCGATCTCGGGATGAGTTTTCAGCGTTGGCGCACGGTGTTGCGGGTGCATCACGCGTTGTTCCGGCTGACCGAGGGGGCGTCGGTGACCGACACGGCGATGGGCTGCGGGTGGTCGAATCCGTCGGCGTTCATCGGGGCGTTCACGGCGCTGGTGGGACAGACGCCGGGGCGGTATCAGGCTGAGTTGCGCGGGCGCGGGGAGTAGCGGGGAGGAAGTTGGCGGGTTTTCGTTATCGGCTGCCTGGTTGGTGGTGGGCGCGGGCGGCGGGCTCGAAGACAGTGGTGATCATGAGTCGGACAGACGAGAAGACCACTGTGGTTGTTGTCGGCGGCGGGGTCGCGGGGCTTGCGCTCGGGACGTTTCTCCTGCGCAGCGGGATCCCTTGTGTGGTAGTGGAAAAGCACAGCCGGGAGTACGTCGAGCAGCGGCAGCGAGCGGGGTCGCTCGACGGGCGCGGGGTGCGGATGCTGCGGGAGTGGGGAGTCGGAGAGGCTGTCGAGGGGCACGGGGGCGGGCCGTCGGACGTGGTGTTGCCGCTGATCGTCGATGGCGAGCGGCGGGCGTGGCGGATGGACGTCGACGAGGACGGGGCGGGTGCGTTCATTCCGCAGCAGGTCCTCGTGCGGAACCTCATCCGGATCTTTCTGCGGGACGGCGGCGATCTCCGGTTCGGGGCGGAGGACGTCGTGCTGGAGCGACTTGACACTGACCAGCCTCGGGTGCGTTATCGGGACAAGGCGATCAGCTGCGAGTTCGTCGCGGGCGCGGACGGGTTTCAGGGCGTCAGCCGGACGGCGGTTCCGGACGGGTTTCTCACCTGCCACAGCCACGAGTTCGGTTACGCCTGGTTGTCCGCGATGACGGGGGTGCCTGCTGATCCGGTGGCCGTGATGGCGGTGCATTCGCGGGGGTTCGCCGCGCAGATCACCCGCGGGCCGGAAGCGAGCCGGGTCTACCTGCAGTGTCCGGTGGACGACACGGTCGGCGACTGGCCGGACGATCGGGTTTGGGACGAACTCGACGCGCGGTTCGGCTCGGCAGTGGTACGGGGGCCGATCGCCACCAAGCAGGTCGTGCCGTTGCGTGGGGTGGTGTTCAGCCCGATGCGCTACGGCAGGCTGTGTCTCCTCGGGGACGCGGCGCATCTGATTTCGCCGATGAGCGCGGAGGGAATGAGCCTCGCGCTGCATGACGCGGAGGTGCTTGCCCGGGCGATCGCCGGCGAGGTGGAGAAGGGCGATCCGAGTCTGCTGGAGGGCTACTCGGACGCCTGTTTGGCCCACGTCTGGGAGCGGCAGGCGTCAGCGGTGTGGATGACCGACGCGATGCACGATTCCGGGGACGCTTCGTATCGCGGGGAGTTCCGGAAACAGGTGGCGCGGGCGAATCTGGAGAACCTCGTCGAGCCGAAGCCCGCCTGACCCTGCCGCTCGGCGAGACCGACACCACCCGTCCGGGGCGACCGGGTCACCGGCTTCCCACACGCCGACCCCTACGCTGTCCGGCATGGCCGCGACCAGTCAGCACGGCGCCGGGCCCGCTCGGCGAGCCGGCGGGGACGGCGGCCTGCTGCTGTTCCGGGTCGGCGGGGTGCCCGTTTTGCTCGCCCCGTCGTGGTGGATCGGGTCGCTCGTCATCGTGGTGCTTTACGCGCCGCTGGTCGGGCGGCTGCTGCCGGACGTTTCGACGCCGACTTCCTGGCTGCTCGCCGCCGCGTTCGCGGTGCTGCTCGGGCTTTCCGTGCTCGCGCACGAACTGGGCCACTGTCTCGTCGCGCTGCGGCTCGGGATTCCCGTCCGGCGGTTGCGGCTTTTCCTCCTCGGCGGACTGTCCGAAGTGGCCCGTACGCCGCGACGGCCTGGGCAGGAAGGGCTTGTCGCGGCGGCGGGTCCGGCGGTTTCGCTGGTGCTGGGCGGATTCTGTTCGCTGCTGCTCTTCGCGGTCCCGCCGAACGGTGCGGTGTGGCTGCTCGTCGCGGAGTGCGCGGTCGCCAACTTCGCGGTCGGGTTGTTCAATCTCCTGCCGGGATTGCCCTTGGACGGCGGACGGCTCGTGCGCGCCGGGGTCTGGGCGATGACCGGGTTCCGGGCCAAGGGAACGAAGGCCGCGGTCGCCGGTGGTGCGCTGGTCGCGACTGGGCTGATCGTGTGGGCGCTGCTCGGCTTGGCGATGCAGAGCCCGGACCGCTGGCTGCGGCTCGGCGTGTGCGTCGTGACGGCGTGGTTCGTGATCCTCGGTGCGCGGTCCGAGCTGGCCGCCGAAGCCCGGCGCGGCTGGCCTGCTGGGCTGGAACTGTCCGATTTGGTGCGTCCGGTCCTGCAGCTGCCCGCGGAAAGCCCGGTCTCCGACGCCTTGGCCGCGTCGGCGGGACGGGGCGTCGTGCTGGTGCGCGCGGACGGTGTCGCGGCCGGATTGCTGGACGAGCAAGCCGCGCAGCAGCTGGCGGGCATCAGTCCGCACGCGCCCGCCGAACAGGCCGCCGAGCCGATCCGTGCGGAGACCGTGTTGCTGGCGTCGGAACCGGGCGAGGAGATCGCCGAGCGGGTGCGCGAGACGCCTGCCTGGCAGTTCCTCGTGGTCGACGACGAAGGCCGCCCCGCGGGAGTGTTGCGCCGCGAGGACCTGCGGACCGCGCTGATGCAGGGCCGTCGCGCTCAGTGAGGCACCCGCGCACGACGCGCGCGGGACGACCTGCGAGGATTCGACGTCGGCGTTCCGGGTTTGCAGTGGAGGAAGAAGTTGTCGGTCAGCGGACCGTTTCGTGCAGGTGACCGGGTTCAGCTGACGGATTCGAAAGGCAGGCACTACACCCTCACGCTCGCCGACGGCGGCGAGTACCACACGCATCGCGGTGCCCTCGCGCACGACGACCTCATCGGCCGTCCCGAGGGCAGCGTGGTCACTTCGGCGGGCGGCAGCACGTATCTCGCGCTGCGGCCGCTGCTCCCGGACTACGTGCTGTCGATGCCGCGCGGCGCGCAGGTCATCTACCCGAAGGACGCCGCGCAGATCGTGATGTGGGGCGACATCTTCCCGGGCGCGCGCGTCCTCGAAGCCGGTGCCGGTTCGGGCGCGCTGACTTGCTCGCTGCTGCGCGCGGTCGGTCCGGCGGGACAGGTGTTCTCCTACGAGATCCGCGACGACCACGCCGAGCACGCCGAGCGCAACGTCACGAAGTTCTTCGGCGAGAAGCCGGACAACTGGACGCTCACCGTCGCCGATCTGGCCACGCACACCGGCGAGGTCGACCGGGTCGTGCTGGACATGCTCGCGCCGTGGGACCAGTTGCCGAACGTCGCCGCGCACCTCGTGCCCGGCGGAGTGCTGACGGTCTACGTCGCGACTGTCACCCAGCTGTCCCGCGTCACGGAATCGCTGCGGGAACAGCAGTGCTGGACCGAGCCGGAGTCGTGGGAGACGCTGATGCGGCCCTGGCACGTCGTCGGCCTCGCGGTGCGGCCGGACCACCGGATGGTCGCGCACACCGCTTTCCTGCTCACTGCACGCCGTCTCGCCGACGGCACGGTGTCGCCGCGGGTTTCACGTCGGCCCAGCAAGGGCAAAGGCTAACCAGGGACGCACCAGCGACCGTTCTCGCGCCGAAGCGGGAACGGCGTGTTCTTGTGCCCGCCGGCGCCTTCGACCCGGACGGTCACGGTGGCTTCGTCGCCCGCGATCGCCGGCTGTCCGGTGAGCGAGACGCGAAGCGGGCCCGCGGCGTCCCATTTCGACTGGAGTTCCTTCAGCGCCGCCGCAGTTTGCGGTTTGCACGTGAGAGTGCCGAATTCGGCGGAGTCGGCGCGCGTGATCGCGTCGACGAGAGTGCGCGCCAGCGAGGCGATCGCGGCCTGATCCGCCGCGGGCGCGGGACTCTGGGACGCGCTGCTTCGCGGCGGAGGCGGGGGCGCGGGCGGTTCCGTCGTGGTGCGGGCGGGCCCCGGCAGGCCGATCGAGACCAGGCCGAGGACACCGCCCGCGACAGCGACCGCGAGCAGGACGAGTGCCGTGCCGAGCCGGCGTCTCACCTAGTGGTCCGTGCTGACCTTCCCGAGGCACCAGGCCCCGCCCTGGCGCAGGGCGGTGAGGGTGCCGTCGGCGGTCTTCGTGGACGTCGTGACGTGGTACTTCACCGTGGCCTGGTCGCCGCTTTCCTGCGGGCTGCCGGTCAGCTCGAAGTGGATGCCCGAGGGCATCTTGTCGGTCGGCTTCTGGCCCTTGGTGAGGCTGGTGCAGAGCAACGAGTACAGCCCGTCGGTGTCGGAGCTGTTGTACGCCGCCGAAGCGGCGTCGAACAGTTCGCCCGAGGTGGCTTTCGCACCGGACGCGGCCGGGTAGTTGCCGCTGCTCGAACCCGAGGACGAGGAGCTCGACGGGGACGACGACGAACTGCCGCTGGACTGCGGGGCCGCGACCGGGGCCGAGGACGACGCGGGCGGGGCGGCGTTCTTGGTGTCCTTGCTGTCGCCGGTGAGCCAGATGACCAGGCCGGTCCCGCCGCCGAGGAGGACCACCGCGGCGATCGCGATGCCGACGATCAGGCCGGTCTTCTTCTTTTTCGGCGGCTCCTCGCCGAACCCGCCGAACTGGCCTCCCGGCTGCTGCCCGAACGGCCCGCCGGGCTGGCCCGGCCCGCCGGGCTGCTGTCCGAACTGCCCGAACTGGTCCGGCTGCTGGCCGTACTGCGGGGGACCGCCCGGCTGCGGGTATCCGCTCTGGTAGGGGCCTTGGCCGGGGGCTCCGGGACCGCCGGGGCCGGGCGCGGAGGGGAATCCGCCGGACTGCGGGCCCTGCGGCGGCTGCCCGCCCTGGTTCCATCCGCCCTGCTGAGGCTGCCCGTACGGCTGCTGGCCGCCGGGCTGCTGCCCGTACGGGTTCGGCTGCTGTCCGTAGCCGCCGGGCTGCTGCGGCGGATAAGTCATTTCGGTTCCCCCTGCCGTGCGAACGAAAGTCCTGGCCACGTGCGGAGCGTGGCCACCCGGGGATGCTAGCCAGCCGCGCGCCTTCGCGCGCAGCCAACCCGCAAGTCGGGTTTGCGGTCCGCGCCGCCGGGCGTCCGCGATGCGTTCAGTTCCGCGTTGCGGAAACCCGTGCGGAGCGGATTCCCGTCCGCGGCACCGAATCGGCCGCTTGCGCTGCGCTCGCGGCCGTGCTGGCCGGAAGAAAAAGCGCGACGCGCCGGTCTTGTGATGCGGAAAGGCCTTTTCTTGTCGGTGATCGCCGGTACCGTGGAATGAAAAGCACTCCGAGGAGGTGCCCGATGCATCATGACCTTCCCGGAGGTCGGCGCGAGGAGGCCGACCCTTCAGCAACCGGCGGAGCAGGGCAGACACCAGAGGAACAAGCCCGGCAGATCCGTTTTCTCGAGGAAGAAGTGGCGCTGCTGCGCCGCAGGCTCACCGATTCCCCGCGACAGAACCGCGTTCTCGAACAACGTCTCGCCGAGGCGTCGGAACGGGTGAGTCAGCTCACCGAGCGGAACACGAAACTCGTCGAAACCCTGCGCGAGGCGCGGGGTCAGCTGCTCGCCCTCCGCGAAGAGGTCGACCGGCTGGCCCAGCCGCCGAGCGGCTACGGGGTGTTCGTCGAGGCGTACGAGGACAACACGGTGGACGTCTACACCGCGGGGCGCAAGATGCGCGTCTCGGTGTCGCCCGCGGTGGAGGTCTCGTCGCTGCGGCGCGGGCAGGCGTTGCGGCTCAACGAGGCGCTCACGGTCGTCGAAGGCGGCGATTTCGAGCGCACGGGCGAGGTGTGCGCGCTGCGCGAAGTGCTCGCACCGGACGTCGAGGGCGGGGCCACGCGCGCTCTCGTGGTCGGCCACGCGGACGAGGAGCGGGTCGTCCTGCTTTCCGGTCCGCTGTCCGAGCAGCCGCTCAAACCGGGCGATTCGCTCCTGGTGGACTCCAAGGCGGGCTACGCCTACGAGCGGGTTCCGAAGGCGGAGGTCGAGGACCTCGTGCTGGAGGAGGTGCCGGACGTCCGCTACGAGGACATCGGCGGCCTGACCCGGCAGATCGAGCAGATCCGCGACGCCGTGGAGCTGCCCTTCCTGCACGCGGACCTGTACGAGCAGTACCAGCTGCGCCCGCCGAAGGGCGTCCTGCTCTACGGCCCGCCCGGCTGCGGGAAGACGCTCATCGCCAAGGCGGTGGCGAACTCGCTGGCCAAGAAGGTGGCCGAGGCTCGCGGGGACCAGGCGGACGGCAAGTCCTACTTCCTCAACATCAAGGGCCCGGAACTGCTGAACAAGTTCGTCGGCGAGACCGAGCGGTCGATCCGGCTGATCTTCCAGCGGGCGCGGGAAAAGGCCTCCGAGGGCACCCCGGTCATCGTGTTCTTCGACGAGATGGACTCGATCTTCCGCACCCGCGGCTCGGGCGTGTCGTCCGACGTGGAGACGACGATCGTGCCCCAGCTGCTGTCGGAGATCGACGGAGTCGAGGGGCTGGAGAACGTCATCGTCATCGGCGCCTCCAACCGCGAGGACATGATCGACCCGGCGATCCTGCGGCCGGGCCGGCTCGACGTGAAGATCAAGATCGAGCGTCCGGACGCCGAGGGCGCGAAGGACATCTTCTCGAAGTACCTGGCCGAGGGCCTGCCGATCCACGCCGACGACCTGGCGGAGTTCGGCGGGGACCAGAAGGCCACGTTCGACGCGATGATCCAGCACACCGTCGAGCGGATGTACGAGGAGAGCGACGAGAACCGGTTCCTGGAGGTCACCTACGCCAACGGGGACAAGGAAGTCCTGTACTTCCGCGACTTCAACTCGGGCGCGATGATCCAGAACATCGTGGACCGGGCGAAGAAGTCGGCGATCAAGTCGGTGCTCGAGACCAAGCAGCCCGGCCTGCGCGTGCAGCACCTGCTGGACGCGATCGTCGACGAGTTCGCGGAGAACGAGGACCTGCCCAACACCACCAACCCGGACGACTGGGCCCGGATCTCCGGCAAGAAGGGCGAGCGGATCGTCTACATCCGCACGCTCGTCACCGGCAAGAACCAGGAATCGGGGCGGGCGATCGACACCGCCACGAACACCGGTCAGTACCTGTAGCGCACCGCGAACCTGTGGGGCCGCCGGATCGTCTCCGGCGGCCCCACAGGCCGTTTCAGACCCGTTCCAGGACCGGTTGCCGCGTGCGGGAAAGCCGCCCGTGCGACGCCAGGATCCCGAGCACCACGAGCAGCGCGCCGACGGGTTCGTTCCAGTGCACCGGCTCGTCGAGGACCAGCACTCCGAGCAGAACGCCGACCACTGGAGTGAGGTAGGTCACAGCGGAAGCGTTGGCCGCGCCCCAGGCGGTCGCGATGGCGGTGTTCCACGTGTAGGCCACGCCGGTGCCGAGCACGCCGAGCGCGAGCATGGACAGCACCACGGCGAGATTCAGGCGCACCGGCTGCGCGGCGATCACCGGTGTCGCGGCGAGCAGAATGACGGTGGCGAAACCGGTTTGCCCGAACGCGACGACGACCGGATCGGGATTGCGCGGCGACACGAATTTCCGCAGATACACGAAAGCCATGCCGTAGCAGGTGGTCGCGCCGAGACAGGCGAGTTGCGCGAGGACTTCGTGGCTGAGGTCGATCCCGCGCCAGACGCCGACCAGCGTGAGCACGCCCGCGAAACCGATCAGCAGCCCGGCGGTTTTCGGGCGGGTGAGCCGTTCGGCGGGCAGGGCCGCCGCGGCGAACAGCATCGTCAGCAGGGGAGTGGTGGCGTTGAAGATGCTGGCGAGCCCGGACGCCACGTACTGCTCGGCCCACGAGTACAGCAGGAACGGGCCCACGCAGAACAGCAGCGAAACCACCGCGAGGTGCGCCCACAAGGCGGGATCGCGGGGGAGCGATCGCCTGCGCAGCACCAGGAACGCGCCGAGCGTCAACGCGCCCAGCGCGACACGGGCAAGCGCGACCTGAGCCGGCGACAGCCCCTCCAGGCCCACCTTGATGAACAGGAAACTCGCGCCCCACACGACGGCGAGCGCGACGAACCGGGCGGCGATGCCGAACCTCACTGAACCTCCGAAGCTGCCGGATGACTGCTGCGGCCAGTCAACGTCCGCGCCACGCCCGGAGTCCAGCAGGTTTCCGTCACTGTGTTCGACATCAGTGTATAACGACCTATACTGCGCCGCGTGAGCACAGACAACGCCCGCCCGCGCCCGCCGATCACCGAAGCCGACGTACTGGCCTGGCTCGAAACGACCGCTGCCGCCGTCCAGGCGGGGGAGCTGAACGCCAACGACCTGATCGACCTGCTGGGGGAGCTGCGCCGGGCGTCCGCGGCCTGCGCCGACGCCTCCGACTGGGCGCTCCTCGCCGCCCGGGAGGAAGGGGCCAGTCTCCGTCAAATCGCGCCTGTCTTCGGCAAAGGCTACGTCCGGGCACCCGCCGCGCGCCTTGAGAAACTCCATCGCCAAGCCCAGAACTCCGGCCAATGGCTCGCCATCCTCCGGCACAAACAAAGTGTATAACGTCCTATACATCTGGCGATGAGAAAACGCTCCACGTCGCCTCGCCTAAACTTTTTCCGCAATTCCGAAACCCAGCAAAGACAAGGGGACCCCGATGGACCGCATCGCGGTGGGGCTGGCCGCGCTCGGCCGTCCGGCATACATCAATCTGGGGCGAGACTTGCCCGAAGTGCGGGACGTTCCGTCGATGCGGGCTGCGACGCACGAGGTGCTCGACGCGGCGTATGCGGCGGGGGTCCGGTGGGTCGACGTCGCGCGGTCTTACGGCCGTTCGGAGGAGTTTCTCGGCGGCTGGTTGGCCGAACGCGGACACCGGGATGTGACTGTGTCCAGCAAGTGGGGCTATCGCTACGTGGGCGAGTGGCGGCTTGATGCGGATGTCCACGAGGTCAAGGAACACACGCTGCCGCGGTTTCGTGAGCAGTGGGCGCAGACCCGGGAACTCCTGGCGGGGCAGGTGGATCTGTACCAGGTTCATTCGCTCACTGTGGACAGTCCACTTTTCACTGATCCGGCTCTGATCGACGCGCTGGCCGGGCTTTCCGGCGACGGCGTCGAGGTCGGCTTCTCAACATCCGGACCCGCGCAGGCGGACGTGGTGCGCCGGGCGTTCGAGTTGGAATCGGGCGGGCAGCCGGTGTTTTCGTCGGTTCAGTCGACGTG
>NZ_JBEXMH010000124.1:0-515 GCF_040610415.1 Amycolatopsis sp. NPDC004079
GAAGCTAAGCCTGACTGCGCCGATGGTACTGCAACCGAAGGGTTGTGGGAGAGTAGGACACCGCCGAACTTAACCAAACAGTCTGGGCCCCGGTCGAGAACCCTCGCGGTTCTCCCGGGGCCCGGACTCATGTTCGCGTCCGCACGCGACAAGGCCCGAACCCTGAAGGGTTCGGGCCTTCGTCATATCCGGGCTATCTGTGAGGGTCTGCCGAAGCGTCGCTCGGCCTCTCTCGTCGCGCTGCTTGTGCTTCACGTTGCCTGCGGGGCGATACAAGCCGGGTTTTCTGTCTGGCGGTGGAATCACTGCCGCGGGTGCCCCGTGCCGCGAGAAGGCGTGGGGGATGAGCCAGCAGGACCGACTGCGGAGATCTCCCTGCCACCTAGTGCAGGCGCGCCGACGCGAGGAGAACGCGGCCAACTGCCGGAAGCGGAGGCGCGCGGCGAGGGTGCTCGGCCGGCATCACCGCAACAGGGAAAGGCAGCCCGTGGCGGGCTTGATTTCATCGCCCGAAG
>NZ_JBEXMH010000124.1:611-12776 GCF_040610415.1 Amycolatopsis sp. NPDC004079
TAAGCCCGAAGCCCGAAGCCCGAAGCCCGAAGCCCGAAGCCCGAAGCCCGAAGCCCGAAGCCCGAAGCCCGAAGCCCGAAGCCCGAAGCCCGAAGCCCGAAGCCGCGGCGGGCGGCGAGGACCCCAGGCCAGCGCCGGACAAGCCGGATCGGCCGAGCCAGCTGAGCCAGCCGGGCTAACTGGGTCAACCGGGGCGGCCGGAATCACCCGGATCAGCTGGGGCCGCCGAAGGCCAGGCGGCTTGGCCGCAGCCACCCGCGCCCGCTCCCGAGGCCACCCAGCGAACCTGGTCCCGTCGATCCTGTTCCCGGGCAACGAAAAAGGTGCCGGAGCACGAAGCTCCGGCACCTCTCTCTGTCGAACCGCTCAGTCGAACCGAACCCGGTCCCCGTTCTGGCCGCTGGTCTTACTGGGCCGAGCCCTTCTGCCAGTCGGTCCAGGACTTGGACCAGTCGCCGTACAGGTCCCACACCGGCAGCTGCGGGCCGCCCGAGTTGGTGACCTCTACGACGTCGCCGAGGCCGAAGTTGTTGAAGAACCACTCGGCGTTGGCGGCGTTCAGGTTGATGCAGCCGTGCGAGACGTTCGAGCTGCCCTGCTGCCCGACGCTGTTCGGGTTCTCGTGGACGAACTCGCCGTCGTTCGAGATGCGCTGCGAGAACTTCTCGTTCGAGCGGTACGCCTTCGGGTCCGGCGGGCACACGCCGTACGTGCAGGAGTCCATCGTGTAGTTCGCCTGCTTGTCCGAGATGACGTGCGGGCCGAGGTGCGTGGGCGTCGCGTCCTTGCCCATCGAGATCGGCATCGACTTCACCATCGAACCGTTGTGGAAGATCTGCATCTGCTCGCTGTTGCCATCGGCTTTCGCGATCCACGAATCGTGCACCTTGTACGTTTCGGTGCGATCGTCCGCTCCGTACACGCCATTTCCGAAATCGACGCCGTAAATCTTCGCGGTGACGGTGAGCGTGGTGCCCGGTTTCCAGTATTCCTTCGGCCGGTAGTGGACGTTCTTGTCGTCCATCCAATACCAGCTGCCTTCTTGCTTCGGCGACGACTCGACCGTGAGCGCCTTCTCCACGGCCGCCTTGTTCTTCACGGCGGTCCCGAAGCTGAACACGATCGGCTGTCCCACTCCGACGCCGGTGCTCTTGACCGCGCCGGGGGCCGGGATGAGGTTCGCGTTCGCCTGCTTCTTCGGCGACAGCGTGGTGACCTGGCCCTGCTGTTCGACGGATTTCCCGTCCGCGCCTTGGGCATGCGCCTTCACCTGGTAGGTGCCGCCGTAGCCGAGGACCTCGGTGGTCGTCCAGCTGAGCTTGTCCGCCGCGAACTCGCCCGCGACGGGTTTGCCTTTGGCACTCGTGACCGTGACGTCCGTGAGCTTCCCGTTCGCCGCCTTCACGACGATGGGCGTGCTCGGGCTGATCGCGGACGCGTTGGCCGGTTCGATCGACACCGAAGCCGGTGTCGCGGTCTGGCTCGACCCGCCCGGCGCACCGGGCGTGCCAGCGTCGCTGCCGCCGTCCCCGGAGGAACAGGCGGAAAGCAGCAAGGTCGCCGCGAGAATTCCGGCAACCGGAAAAAATGTCTTCTTCGGGAACATTATGTCTCTTTTGTGAGGGTCGCGGACCGGCAGGGTTCAACTGCAAAACTACGCGATCGGAAAGACGCCCTGACCGGTGGATCGGTGCATTGGGGTGACGCGGATCACTCTCGCGATTTCCGGCCGCCTCGCGGTCAGGGCCGAAGCAATCCGGGGGCCCCGTACAGGCCGGGGCCGTCGACGGCGAGTTCCTTCAGATGGTCCCGCGCGGAGCGGTAGGCCTGCGACGCCAGGTCGTCGGTGCGGGTGAAGTCCAGCGGGCTCACCTGAACCGGTGCCGGGCCTGGCAGGTAGACGACCGGCACCTTCCGGGCCGCGGCCGGCGCTTCCAGGACGGCCTGATTGCGCATGCTGATCATCGCGGTGAACATCATGACCTCGGCGAACGTCCGCGGCGCGCCGGGCATTTTGCCGGGGAACGCGCAGTCGAGGACGACCAGCGACTTCGCGCCCATGCTCAACGCCTGTCGCATCGGGACATTGGCGACCAGGCCGCCGTCGTAGAGGAGCCGGTCCTCGTGCGGCACCGGCGGGTAGATGCCGGGGATCGCACAGCTCGCCAGGAGCGGTGCCTGCAGTGGGCCCGAGGTGAGCAGAACCGGCTCGGCGGTGTCGACGTCGGTGGTGACGACGCCCAGCGGCAGCGCCATGTCCTCGAACCGGCTGCCCGCGCCGAGGTGATCGTCGATGATTTTGGCGAGGCCGGTGTTGGGGAAGAGGTGGGTTTTGCTGTGCCGGAGCGTCCGGACCTGGCTGAGCACGCCGCCGGGGAAGGCCTCGGCTTTGGTCATGTGCGCCCAGATGTCGCGAAGCCGCCCGAGCCGGTCGTCGCCGGGCAAGGAGAGCACCGCGGCGTTCAGCGAGCCGACGGACGTGCCGACCGCCAGATCCGGCGTGATGCCCGCTTCGTCGAGGGCCTGGAGCATGCCCACCTGCAACGCGCCGAGGCTGCCGCCCCCGCCGAGAACGAACGCGACCGGCTTCGGGAGGTCTAGTGCCTGCATACGGTCGAATCTAATTCGCGAACGGGACCTCGGGTGGGTGACTTCGGGTCTGGGGCGGGGGTTGGGTGAGTGAGGTTCGCCGCTTCGCTCGCTGACGGGCTGGGCGGGCGGTCGCGGGGCGGGTGGATGAGGAACGTGGCTCGCCTGGGCCGGGCGCGGGAAGGCGCGGGTGAATGGGGCGGACGCATGCGTTGGCCGGCCAGGCGGGCAGGCCGTGCGCGACGCGGATCGGCGGATGCGCCCGGCGACGGGGGCGTGGCAGCCCGGCTGGTTCCGCCCGGAAGCCGGGAGGGCTGGTGAGCTGGGCGGGCAGATGGGGTGGCCAGCCGACTGGGTGGGCTAGTGCAGGCAGCGGCGAGCCGGGCAGCGCGGGTGGAGAAAACTCGGCTTGCCCGCCCGCACTGCCTCGCACGACCAGGCAGTGGCGAAAACTCGGCTGCCCGGCACGGCCAGGCAGTGGAGAAACTCGGCTTGCCCGCCCGCCCGCCCGCCCGCGCGCTGCCCGGCACGGCCAGGCCGTCGGCCGGACGCGGCGAACTAGCTGCCGGTGCGAGCAGGCTCCTCTGGCTGTTCGTCCGGAGAACCCGCAGCCTCCGACACACCCAGTGCCTTGCGTTTCTTCAATCGCAGCAAGAAGAACACCAGCACCCCCACCACCAGCGCGGCCACCACCAGGAATCCGGTGTTCATCGCGCTCTCGACCTGCTTGGCCGCCTCTCCGAGCGCCGCACCGAGGCTGATGTGCACCAGCGACCAGCAGAACGCGCCAGCCGCGGTCGCGGGGAGGAATTTGCGGAACGGCAGGTTCGAGGCTCCCGCGGCGGCTGGCGTCAGGGTGCGCAGCACGGGCAGGAACCGCGCGAAGAAGACCGCCCACGCGCCTCGGCGTTCGAGGACGCCGGTGGCTCGGTCCCAGGCATCCAGACCGTATTTGCGGATGAGCTTCGTCTCCCGCAAGCGCGGTCCGAACTTCCGGCCGAGGACGTAGCCGACCGAATCGCCCAGTGCCGCGCAGACGGTGACTACCGCCCACAGGGTCAGGAAGCGGGGCACGGACGTCGCCGTGGTCGCCGCGATCAGCAGGCCTGATTCGCCGGGGGCGATGAAGCCCAGGCCGATCGTGCACTCGGCGAACACGAGCCCGCCGGCTGCCGCGACGAGACCCGGTTGGGGGAGTGCCTGCAACCAGTCGAGGAGGTCCGTTACTAAAGCCACACCATCACTTTACTGACTCTTGGGAATTGGGTGCCACGTTCGGGGGACAGCACAAGGGCCCCGGTGCGTAACCGGGGCCCTTCGGTGAACGGGGGTCAGCGGGACAGCAGGCTGCTGGCTTCCTGCGCGGCCGGTCCTTCGGCGGTGAGGTGGGCCAGGTTTTCCGGCAGGTCCTCGCCGCGGTGGGCCTTGGTCTGGGCGTAGAGCCGTCCGGCGCGGTAGGACGAGCGGACCAGCGGCCCCGCCATCACACCAGGGAACCCGATAGCTTCAGCGGTTTTCGCGTGCTCCACGAACTCCTCCGGCTTGACCCAGCGGTCGACCGGGTGGTGTCGCGGCGAGGGGCGCAGGTATTGGGTGATCGTGATGATCTCGCAGCCCGCGTCGAAGAGCTCCCGCAGCGCGACGCTGACCTCGTCCGGGGTTTCGCCCATGCCGAGGATCAGGTTGGACTTCGTCACGAGTCCGGCCGCGCGGGCCTGGGTAATGACGTCCAGCGACCGCGCGTAGCGGAAGCCGGGGCGGATCCGCTTGAAGATGCGCGGCACGGTCTCCACGTTGTGCGCCAGCACCTCGGGGCGGGAACCGAATACTTCGGCCAGTTGGTCGGGCTCGGCGTTGAAGTCCGGGATCAGCAGCTCGACGCCGGTGCCGGGGTTCAACGCGTGGATCTGGCGGACGGTCTCGGCGTACAGCCAGGCGCCGCCGTCGGCGAGGTCGTCGCGGGCGACGCCGGTGATCGTCGAGTACCGCAAGCCCATGGCCTGCACCGATTCGGCGACCTTGCGGGGCTCGGTGCGGTCCAGCGCGGCAGGCTTGCCGGTGTCGATCTGGCAGAAGTCACAGCGCCGGGTGCACTGGTCGCCGCCGATCAGGAACGTTGCTTCGCGGTCTTCCCAGCATTCGTAGATGTTGGGACAACCCGCCTCTTCGCAGACGGTGTGGAGGCCTTCGCGGCGCACCAGGCCTTTGAGTTCGGTGAATTCGGGACCCATTCGCACCCGGGTCTTGATCCACGACGGCTTCTTCTCGATCGGGGTCTCGCTGTTGCGCACCTCAAGCCGCAACAACTTCCGTCCCTCCGGTGCAGCACTCACGGGCTCCACCCTACGCCGGGGTTTTCCTGTGAACCGGGCCCGATCAACCCCCGGGACAGCCGGAACGCACAGGGTTCTCCCAGAAGCTCTCCGGATTCCCCCGGACCGCCCCGGCACGCTCGCCGGCATGACAGCGATCGAAGTACGCGGGCTCACGAAACGGTACGGGCCCGACACCGTGGTGGACGACCTGTCGTTCACCGTCGAGCCCGGGCAGGTCACCGGATTCCTCGGGCCGAACGGGGCGGGCAAGTCCACGACCCTCAAGATGATCACCGGTCTCGCCGCGCCGTCCCGCGGGTCGGTGACGATCGGCGGGCTGCGTTACCGGGACTTGCCGGTTCCGCTCACCGAGGTCGGCGCGCTGCTCGACGCGGGTGCGGTGCACGGGGCCCGCAAGGCGCGCGACCATCTGCTCGCGCTCGCGGCGAGCAATCGGCTTCCCCTGCGAAGGGTCGACGAAGTTCTTGCCCGGACCGGCCTGGAGAGCGTGGCCGGACGGAGCGCAGGCGGGTTTTCGCTCGGGATGCGGCAGCGGCTCGGGCTCGCGGCCGCGCTGCTCGGCGATCCCCGGGTGCTGATTTTCGACGAACCGGTGAACGGCCTCGACCCCGAGGGCATCCGCTGGATCCGGCACTTCATGCGCTCGCTCGCCCGCGAAGGCCGTGCGGTCCTGGTGTCCAGCCATCTCATGAGCGAGATGGCGCAGACCGCCGACCATCTGGTGGTCATCGGCCGGGGAAAGCTGCTCGCCGACACCACGACCCACGAGTTGGCCGGTCCGGAGGGGACGGTGCTCGTCCGCACCTCCGATCCGGACGGGTTCACGCGGCATCTGCTCGCCGCCGGGGCCACTGTGCGGGACGGTGCCGGGCGTGCGCTGATCGTGTCTGGCCTGACCAGCGACGAGGTCGGAAAACTGGCCGCCTACCACGGGATCGCGCTCAGCGAGCTCACACCGCAGCAGGTTTCGCTCGAGGACGCGTTCCTTGCGCTCACCGAGGACAGCGTCGAGTACCAGGGGGCTGCGGCATGATGATCTCCGGAACCCTCCGGTCGGAGTGGATCAAGCTCCGCAGTCTGCGTTCCACCTGGTACACCGTGGGCGGCCTGTTCGTCGCCGGGATCGGCATTACCGCGCTGGCGACAGCTTCGGCGGGTGCCGAGTACGCCAAGGCGACGGCCGCGGAACGCGCGGCTTGGGACCCGACCGGCCTCAGCCTCAAGTCCTTCATCATCGCGCAGCTGATCATCGGGGTGCTGGGTGTTCTCGTCGTCACGTCGGAGTACGCGACCGGCCTGATTCAGTCGTCGCTCACGGCAACGCCGCGGCGGTCGCGGCTGCTCGCGGCGAAAGTGGTGCTCGCCGCCGCGGTCGCCGTCGTGGCCGGGCAGGTGCTGATGTTCGCCGCTTTCCTGATCGGGCAAGGGTTTCTCGCCGGACAACAGTTGCCGCACGCGAGCCTCGGCGATCCCGGCGTGTTCGGGGCCGTGGCGGGCGGCGGGCTGTACCTCGCCGCGATCGCGCTGCTCGCGGTCGGCCTCGGCACGCTGATCCGGGCGACCGCGGGCGCGTTGGCCGCGCTCGTCGGCATCGTGCTGCTGGTGCCCGCGGTCGCGGGCGTCTTCCCGGACTGGATGCAGTGGCTGTTCACGTTCTGGCCGTCCAAGGGCGCGGCGGCGATCTTCTCCGTCAAGCTCGATCCGGCGTACCCGGACCCGTGGCTCAACCTCGCCGGTCTGTACGCCGGAGTGGTTGTGGTGCTGGCGGCGGCTTTCGCGGCCTTCCGGCGGCGGGACGTGTGACCGCGGTCTCCGTACGCTGGCTTCCATGGCAGTGATGACGCCCGCGCGTCTGCTGGTGGTCGACGACGAGGCGACCGTGCGGGAGCTGCTGTCCGCGGCGCTGCGGTTCGCCGGGTTCGAGGTGAGTTCCGCGGCGACCGCGGGCGAAGCGGTCGCCGCGGCCGACGGGGAGCCGCCTGACCTGGTGCTGCTCGACGTGATGCTGCCGGACGCGGACGGTTTCGAGGTCGCCCGGCGCTTGCGCGAACGGCACCGGCCCGGCCGGAGCGGGCCGGTGCCGGTGCTCTTCCTCACCGCCCGCGACCGGCAGGCGGACAAGGTGGCCGGTCTCTCGCTGGGCGCCGACGACTACGTCACCAAACCGTTTGACCTGGAGGAGCTGATCGCCCGCATCCGCGCGATCCTCCGGCGCACGCAAGGACATCAGGAGGTGGTGACGGTGGGCGAGCTGGTGCTCGACGCGGAAGGCCACCAGGTCACGCGGGCCGGACAGCCGGTCCGCGTCTCCGCCACCGAATTCCGGCTGTTGCGGTACCTGATGGAGAACGCCGGGCGCGTGGTGTCGAAGGCGCAGATCCTCGACCGGGTGTGGCAGTACGACTTCGGCGGCGACGCCAGCATCGTCGACACGTACATCTCCTATGTGCGACGCAAGGTCGACACCGGCGAGCCCAAGCTGATCCACACCGTGCACGGCGTCGGTTACGTGATGCGGGAACCGCGGCGGTGAGGCATCCGCTGCGCCGGATGTCGTTGCGCACCCGGCTTCTGCTGATCACCGCGGGTCTGTTGCTGGCCGGGCTCACTCTGATCAGCGCAGTCGTGTCGGACAGCTTGGAGCGCTACCAGCTCGACCGGATCGACACCCAGCTGCGCGGTTTCACCGAACTGATCGCGCGCGTGCCGTCCGGCGGGCTGCCCGCCGGCGACCCCAGGACGAAGTCGCTCGATCCGGCGCTGGACCTCATCGGCGCCCCGTACGTGCTCTATCTGGACGCGAACGGCGCGGTGACCGGCGGGATCCATTCGTCGCGGCTGGCGGCGGAAACCCTGCCCTCGCCCGAGGATCTGCGGTCGCTCCCGGTGCACGGCGCGCCAGCGGACCTGCGGGCCGGTTCGGAGCGCTGGCGCGCGGTCGCGGCGCCGGCGCCGGGCGGGACCGTGATCGCGGCGGCTCCGCTCGCCGAGGCGGACGCCCTGATCTCCCGCCTGCGGCTCAGCAGCGTGCTGACCGGCTCCGCGCTGCTCGTGCTGCTCACCGGTGCCGGCTGGTTCGCGCTTCGCGGCGGATTGCGTCCGTTGCGCCGGATCGAGCACACCGCGGCGGCGATCGCCGGTGGCGACCTCAGCCGCCGGGTGCCCGGGATCGCCGCGCCAGGAACGGAAATCGGGCGCTTGGCGGTGTCGCTCAACACCATGCTCGGACAGCTTGAGCGCGCCTTCGCCGACCGAACCGCCTCCGAGGCGCGGATGCGGACCTTCGTCGCGGACGTCAGCCACGAACTGCGCACGCCGCTTTTCGGGATCAAGGGCACCGCCGAGCTGTACCGGATGGGCGCGCTCGCCGAACAGTCCGATGTGGACGAGGCCATGCACCGGATCGACCGGGAAGCGGTCCGGCTCGCCGCACTCACCGAGGACCTGCTTTTGCTTGCCCAGCTTGACGAAGCTCCGGAAGCGCAGCTCGACCGCGCGCCGATGGACCTGCGCACGCTCGCCGGCGACGCCCGGCACTCGTTGCGCGCGCTCGACCCGTCGCGGCCGATCGAACTGACCGGTCCCGGCGGCGAGGTCACGCCCGGCCCGGCTCCGGTGCACGGCGACGAGGCGCGGCTTCGGCAGGTCGTCACCAACCTCGTCGGCAACGCCGTCGCGCACACTCCGCCGGGCACCGCGGTCCGCGTCGGGGTCGGGACCGCGGACGGCCGGGCGGTGCTGGAGGTGGCTGACGAAGGCCCGGGAATGACTGCGGCGCAAGCGAAACGGGTCTTCGACCGGTTCTACCGCGCGGACCGTTCCCGGGCCAGGACGGCAGGGGCGGACGCGGGTCTCGGGCTGGCGATCGCCCGTTCCCTGACGCGGGCGCACGACGGCGAGCTCGAACTGGAGACCGCCGTGGGCGAGGGTGCGTGCTTCCGGATCGTGTTGCCGCTGCTGGAACTCAGCGCGGATCGGGAGTGACGCCGGTCAGCTCCGCGGTCAGCTCCCACAATGTGGTCCCGGCTTCCGGGTTCCGGGCGGGTGCCAGGGTCCGCACCTTCGTCGGGCGTCCGCGCGCGACGAAGACCGGTCCGATGTAGTCGCCGCCTTCGATGCCGGGAGCGGTCGCGGCGTACAGCTGCGGCAGCGCGCCGCGTTCGACGCGTTGGGCCAGCAGCATTCCGCCGAGCTTGCCGACTTCCCGAAGTGTCGTGCGTATCAAGGGATTCTGGTACGAGCTCGCCATGTTCGTGGTCAGGCCGGTCGCGCTGTAGCCGGGATGCGCCAGCACACTGAGCACAGTGGAATCCGCGGCGCGGAGGCGTCGGTCCAGCTCGATGCCGAAGGCCTGGTTCGACAGTTTCGCCTGGCCGTACGCGGCCGCCGCGCGGTACGGGCGGTGTTCGGCGTTCGGGTCGTCCAGGTGCAGGTGCGCGCCGAAGGCGGCGACGCTGGACAGGGTGACGACGCGGCCTGCGGGTGCGCCGCGCAGGGCGGGCATCAGCAGCCACGTCAGCGCGGCGTGTCCGAGGTGGTTCGTGCCGAATTGCAGCTCGAAACCGTCCGCGGTGCGGCCTTGTGCGGTGGCCATGACGCCGGCGTTGTTCATCAGCACGTCCAGCGAGTCGCCGGTGAGTTCGCGCACGGCCGCGGCGGCGTCCCGGACGGACGCCAGGTCGGCGAGGTCCACGCGGACGAGTTCGGGTTTGGTGCCCGAAGCCGCGGCGCGGACCTGGTTGAGCGCGGTTTCGCCGCGCTCGGGCGAGCGGCAGCCGAGCAGCACGCGGGCGCCGTGTGCGGCAAGGACTTCCGCCGAACGCAGGCCGAGGCCGGAGTTCGCTCCGGTGATCAGGACGGTCCGGCCGCTCTGGTCGGGGATCCGGGCCTCGGTCCAGCGTTCGTTCATCGGGTCAGCTAACTACACCTCAGGCACTCGGCGCGAGCAGGCGCATCAGATGCCCGACCGGGCCGCGCCTGCGGACCGGGCCCGCGTCGCCCGCGCGCAGCAGCGCGTCGAGCGTCCGCCCGACCTTGACGATCTCGTCGGCCGGTTCGCCCGGTTCGGCGAGTCCGGCGGTGAGCGCCAGCGTGTGCAGTTCGATGCGGTGCAACGGTTCCAGCGCGGGGCAGCGCTCCAAAGCGCCGTCCAGCACCGCACGCAGGTCTTCGTGGTCGTGCTGTGCCTGCCGCCACGCGCGGGTGACGGCGTCGACCTGGTCGCCGGGCACGTCCGCCTCGTCGGGATCGGCGAACTCGGCGCGCAGGTAGCCGCTGAGCAGCTGCGTCCACTTGTACTGCAGTGCCAGCAACAGGTTCTCTTCGGTGCCGAACTCGTCGGCGGCACCCGGGATTTCGGCCAGCGAAAGCGGCGCTTGCGGTGCGCGCCTCGCCTGGCGGACAGCGGCATCGAGGATCTCTCGCCGCCGGTAGAAGTCGGTCCAGCTCATGGTTGTGGCTCCCCTTCCGTGACCCGGGTCATACTGCCGGTCTGCGGCATACTCCCGGTACGGACCTGACGCAGCCAACATACCACGGGTATGGTCCGCCAGGCCCCGGCGTAAGGTTGTGAGCGTGCCGACAATGAGGTCCCGACGACTCGACTACTCCGAGTCGACCCGTTCCGCCCTGGTCGACAGCGCGGTCGAACTGTTCACGAAACGCGGATACGCGGGTACCTCGCTCGACGAGGTCGCCAAACGCGCTCGCGTCACGAAAGGCGCGCTGTACCACCATTTCAGCGGAAAGCAGGCGCTCTTCGAAGCCGCTTTCGAACAGGTGGAAAGCCTGGTCTACGACCGGCTGCAGAAGATCATGACCGGCGACGGCGAGCCGTGGGAGCGCGCGATGGGCGGGCTGCAGGCGTTCATCCGCAGCTGCCTCGACCCGTCGTACCAGCGGATCGCCATCCACGAGGGTCCGGTCGTGATGGGCTGGGAGCGCTGGCGCGAGGCCGAGGAGCAGTCCAGCTTCGGGCTCGTGCGGTCCGGGCTTCAGCTGCTCGTGGACGCGGGCGAGGTGGAGCCGGTGCCGGTCGACCTGACCGCGCGGCTGCTGTTCGGCGCGCTGTCGAGCGCGGCCACCGAGATCGCGGGCGCGGCCGACCCGAAGAAGGTCGGGGCCGAGATCGAGGACGTCATCATGCGGATGCTGTTCCGGCTGCGCCGTCCGGCAGCCGACCAGGAGCGGCCCGCCGCAGGCTGAGCGGTTCGCCGTTAGGCTGGCGGACATGGACTTGAGGATCTTCACCGAACCCCAGCAGGGGGCGAGCTACGACGACCTGCTGCGGGTCGCGCGGACCACTGAGGCCGCGGGCTACGACGCGTTCTTCCGCAGCGACCACTACCTCAAGATGGGCAGCGCGGACGGCCTTCCCGGGCCGACCGACGCGTGGATCACCCTCGCCGGCCTCGCCCGCGAGACCGAGCGGGTCCGGCTCGGCACGCTCGTCACCGCGGCCACTTTCCGCCACCCCGGCCCGCTCGCGATCTCGGTCGCGCAGGTGGACCAGATGTCCGGCGGGCGCGTGGAATTCGGCATCGGCACCGGCTGGTACGACGACGAGCACACCGCCTACGGCCTCACCCTGCCGCCGCTCAAGGAACGCTTCGACCGCTACGCCGAGCAGCTCGCGGTGATCACCGGCCTGTGGAAGACCCCGGCGGGGGAGACGTTCTCCTACTCCGGCGACTACTACACGTTCGCCGATTCGCCCGCGCTGCCGAAGCCCGCGCAGTCGCCCGCGCCGCCGGTGATCATCGGCGGCGGCGGCAAGAAGCGCACCCCGGCGCTGGCCGCGCAGTACGCCGACGAGTTCAACCTGCCGTTCGTGGACGCCGAAACCGCGCTCGCGCAGTTCGAGCGCGTGGACGCGGCGGCGGAGGCGATCGGCCGCAACCCCAAGGAAATCCTGCGTTCGGTCGCGCTCGTGCTGGCGGCGGGCCGGGACGAGGCCGAGGTCGCGCGCCGGGCCTCCGCGATCGGCCGGGAGACCGACGAACTGCGGGCCAACGGCCTGGCCGGGACCGCGGCGGAGATCGTGGACCGGATCGGGCAGTGGCGGGAGAAGACCGGGATCACCCGGCTGTACCTGCAGGTGCTCGACCTGTCCGACCTGGACCACATCGAGTTCGTGGCCTCCGAAGTCGCACCCCAGCTGGACTGAGCCGCCGAAAAGCCGTGAAGGGCTCCTTGAGGGAATCTGATTCCCTCAAGGAGCCCTTCACGGACAGCTGGGTCA
>NZ_JBEXMH010000125.1:0-12567 GCF_040610415.1 Amycolatopsis sp. NPDC004079
ACCATGTCCCGACGACTCACCCGCAACACAGACCAGTGACATCAGTTCTCAGACGCCCTCTGAGGGAATCTGATTCCCTCAGGGTTCCCCTCACGGACTTCAGCAAACGGCCACATGGTTACGAATCAGGCATTCCGGCGGCATTGGCGTCCTTTGTGGACGGTCAGCGGCCCGAGGTCACGCGGCTCAAGTTCTTGGCATTGCCTCGCGGCTAGTCACTGCGCCGTCGCTATGCCGACCAACCGGGCCGCGCCGAACGCAAGGGCCAGGTATCCGAGCACCAGCGCCGTCGTCGCGCGGCCGCGGCCCTTGGCGCCGGGTCGGGTCCGGTGCAGCCCGGCATGGCCGAAAACAATCGCGAGCAGGGGCAGCACCACCGGTCCCAGAACCGGGACCGGCTCCCAATAGAGCGCGTCGCCGAAGCCGCGGCTTCGGCTGGGATGGGTCCCGACCACCAAGAGCCAGCTGAGGATGCCGAGCACCAGCGCTGCGGTGGCCGCCTTGGTCGACGGCTGTTCGCTCATGCCGCGAAGCTAGCCAGCCAGCGCGGGACCGGTCCCCGCCGTCGAGCCGAAGCAGCGATGCGGGGCGCTGCGGGAAACCCGGGAACCCGCCAGCCAACCGGTCAGCGGCTCCACTCCTCGACCCGGACCCCCATCAACCCAGCAGCTGCGCGTAGCTCCCTCCGCCGGTCTCCAGGCACCGCGTGCACGTGATTCGCCCCGAAGCGCGACAAGAACGTCTCCGCAGCCACGTCCAGGCGCGCGAACGCATGTGGCCACTCCCGCGTAGATCGCGAGACCAGTTCCTCCGTCGTCCGCTCGTCGTAGTTCTCGAATTCCCCCAGCACCAACTGCATCCGATACTCCCCGTCCAACCGGCTCAACCGCGCCAAGGTCATTCGGCCGGGGGCGGCGATGTGCTGCACCGAAGCACCGCCAGCGGGGAAGAAGAAAACCTCCGGATAAAGGTGCACCTTGGCCAGATTCTCCGCCGGATCCTCGCTCCGCGCGGCAAACCAGGTCGCGTGCTGGCCGGAGTTGCACAGATCCCACACGTCTCGATCCGGGTGGTAGTGCCGGACGTCGGCGAAAAGCACTGGCGTACCGGTGATCCGGTGCATCAGCTGCATGGTCAGCGCACCGTCCATGTCCGACTCGGTCGCAGTGATGTGCACGGCTTTGGGACCGTTCCAGTCATAGGGGTCGTTGAGCAGCGCCTCGGCGACATCGGCGGTCGCGAAGTGTTCAGTCAGCTCCGGTTGTGCTTTGATGCCAGAGAAATCCAGGTGCCGTTCCGCCGCGACATCGCGTACGGCCAGGTACAGGCGGAGTTGGCGTTCCAAGAGTTCCGGAGTGAGTCGATCTCCATCGTAGTGGACGGTGGCGTGTTGTTCCAGCCATTTCCGGCCGTCCGCAACCTCAGAAGAAGAACCGGATTCCGCACGGCGGACCAGTTCGTATTGGTCGATTTCCTCGACGTCCACACCGAATTGGCGCATCCATTGATCGGTGTTGGCCACCGCCGTGTTCATCCCCATCGGCCGCCCGCCGAAGCGGCCGAATGTCGAGCCGCGCAGCGAACCGACGGCCGCGGCGGCACTCGCGTGTGCACCGACTTCGGCGATCAACCCGGGGTCGGAGGGCGCGCCCCACAGGCGGGCGTGCGAACGGCCGATCTGGTCTAGCGCACCGCCGGCGGCGAGCATTCCGACCAAACCCGGCTCGGTCGGGTCGGTGCTCGCGACCAGCAGCAACGGGCCCGGTGTCGCGTCCGCGGCCAGCATGGTGAAGTGCGGGAACGCCCACACGGCGTAGTACAGCACCGTCACGTCCACCGAGCTCGCGGCGACCGAGCGGGCGGCCGCGGTGGCGGTGGTGTTCGTGGCGACCAGTCCCCCGGTGACGACGTCGTGGCCCGCCGCGGTCAGGGCCGCGGTGAAGTCGTCTGCTTTGGACCGGATGAAGCCGGTGTTCCGCCGGTGCACGTGGTCGCGCCCGTCGGATACGGCAAGGACACCGATTCGCGCCATATGTCAGCTCCGGTTCAGCTCGGCGTACACCTGGGCCGCGTTGTCGCGCGTCACCAGGCGGGTGGGCAGGGTCTGCGTCTTGGGTACGGTCTGGCAGTCGACGAGCAGTTTCTTCGCCGCGGCAACGGCTTCCTTGCCGCCAGTCGGGTAGATGAAGGTCGCGGACAAACGCCCGGCTTCTACCGCTTTGATGCCGCCCTCCGGAACCGGGAGGCCGTCGATGCCGACGATCGGCAGGTCCGCGCGGCCCGCGTTCTGCGCGGCGATGCGCGCGCCTTCGGCCATCGGGTCGTTTTCGGAGAACATCGCTTGCGCGTCCGGGTGCGCCTTCAGCAAGGCGTCCGCCTGCTGTTGCCCCTTGTCCCGCAACCAATCCGCGTCCGCGCTGCCCACGACGGTGATGTTGCGGTCGGTGATGCCCTGGTTGAACCCGTCGCTGCGTTCCTTGGCGGGCGTCGACCCGGCTAGACCTTTCACCTCGACGACTTTTCCGCCGTGCGGCAGCAATTTCTCGGCGAAGAACTTGCCCGCTTGGCGGCCGATGTCCACATTGTCCGCGCCGATGAAGGACGTGTATCCGTCGCCGTCCACCTTCCGGTCCAGCACTAGCACTGGAATTCCCTGGTCGTAGGCCTTCTTCACGACGCTGGTGAGCGGCGTCGCCTCGTTCGGGCTGATGATCAGCAGGTCGATTCCCTGAGTGAGGAAAGTGTTGACCTGCTCGACCTGTTTCGCGTTGTCCTGCGCCGCATCCGCGTAACTGACGGTGAATTGCGGCACACCGGCCGCTGCTTTGCGGACGTCGTCGTCCATCCGCACGCGATACGGTTCGGCGAGATTCGCTTGGCTCATCCCGATTTTGTATTTCCCGCTAGGGCCATGGCATTGCTTCGCGGCCGGCGCGGTGCCGGACGAGGCGCCCGGCGCGTTCTCGTGAGTGGTGCCGCAGGCGGTGACGGCCGAGACGAGGGCCAGCCCCGCCAGGACCGCCCCGCCGCGGATGATGCCGGACATCTGCTCCTCTTTTCCCGAACGCCTAGGCCGTGGCCGGGCGCAGCCGCTGCAGGCCCGCGGCGAGCACGATCACCACGCCGACCACGATCAGCTGGACGTTCGAATCGATGTCGTTGAGCTGGAGAATGTTGTCGAGCACGCCGACCAGCAGGGCGCCCGCGACGGTGCCGGACACCGACCCGCGCCCGCCGGACAGGCTGGTCCCGCCGATCACGACGGCCGCGATGGCGTTCAGCTCGTAGCCGGTGCCGTCGTTGGGCCCGCCGAAGTTGTACTGTCCCGCGTGGACGATCCCGGCCAGCGCGGCGAGCAGCCCGCACAAGCCGAAGACCAGCACTTTCACCCGGATCACCGGCACCCCGGACAGCACCGCCGCCTTCTCGTTGCCGCCGATCGCGTACACGTGCCGGGAAAACGCGCTCGCCCGCAGCACGAGCACCGCCAGCGCGGCGACGACCACGAAGAACAGCGCCGGGATCGGGACCACGCCGCCGAACGTCCGCTCGCCGAGCAGCGAGAACGGCACCGGGGCCTGGCCGGGACCGTCGCCGTAGGTGATGGAAACGCCCTCGCCGCCGGACCACATCCGGGCGATCCCGCGGGCGATCTGCATCCCGGCGAGCGTCACGATGAAGGACTGGATCCGGAACCGCGCGCTCGCGATCCCTTGCAGCAGGCCGAAACCGAACCCGAGCGCGAGGATCATCAGCACGCCCGGCACGAGTCCCCAGCCGCCGCTGGTGAGCAGCAGCGCGACGCCGACGCTGGCCAGCCCCATCACCGAGCCCACCGACAGGTCGATACCGCCGACCAGGATCACCAGCGTCATGCCGACCGCGATGATGCCGATCTCGGAGATCGCGCGGACGACGTTGAACAGGTTGCCGCTGCCGAGAAACACCAGCTCCCCGTTGCGGTGCGGGGAAAAGACGATCGCAGCGGCGAAGACCAGCACCAGCCCGAAGACGCTCTGGAACCGGAACACCGCAGCCAGCACGGCGCGCCCCCTCACCGGACGTCTCCCATCGACGCGGCGAGCAGTTCCGCCTCTCCAGCATGAGCCGTGTCCAGTTCGTGCACGCTGCGTCCGCCGCGCAGCACTACCACGCGATCGCACACCCCGACCAGCTCAGCCGGTTCCGACGACGCCAGCAGCACGCCGACGCCGCTCCGCGCGGCCTCGCCGAGCAACCGGTAGATCTCCGCTTTCGCCCCCACGTCCACCCCGCGCGTCGGTTCGTCCAGCAACAGCAACACCGGTTCGGTGAGCAAAGCCCGGCCCAGCAACACTTTCTGCTGATTGCCACCGGACAGCGAACCCACCGGATCGGCGAGCGAACCCAGTTTCACCCCGAGCCGCCCCGCTTCCTCCCCCGCCACCGCACGCTCGCGCCGACCGGGCACGATCCCGAACCGAGCCAGTCGCTCCACAATGGACAGCACGGTGTTCGCCACGACGGAATGCTCCAGCGCCAGCCCCGCGATCCGCCGGTCCTCGGGCACGAACGCGATCCCGGACCGCAGCGATCGACGCGGCGAACGTGGCCGGAAATCCTTGCCACGCAAGACAATCCGCCCGCCCAGCAGCTTGCCCCCGGAAGCCCCGTACAGCGCCTCCAGCAGCTCAGTCCGCCCCGCGCCGAGCAACCCGGCCACACCGACGATCTCCCCGGCCCGCACGGTGAGACTGATCCCGTCCGGCTCCCGCCGCCCGGCACGCGGCCGCACCACGAGATCCTCGACGCGAAGCACATCCTCCTGATCCGGCGAGGACACGCTGTCCGCGCGGAACATCAGGTGCACCGGACGGCCCACCATCGCCTCCGCGGCCCGCTCGGCAGTCAGCTCCGCCGCACTGAACTCCGCGACGACCTCGCCGTTGCGCAGCACCGTCGCGCGGTCCGCGACCCGGCCGATCTCGTCCATCCGGTGCGACACATAGACGATCGCCGCCCCGTCGGCACGCAGCTGGTCGATGACCGTGAACAGCCGCTCCACCTCGCGCGGCGACAGCGCCGACGTCGGTTCGTCCATCAGCAGGATCCGGGCGTCCAGCGACAGCGCTTTCGCGATGGTGACCAGCTGCTGTTCGCCGGTGCGCAGCCGTTCGACCGGCGTGCGCGGATCGAGGTCGACGCCGGAGCGCTCCAGCACCTCGCGCGTGGCCGCGACCATCCGCCGCCGGTCGATCGTGCCGCCGCGGGTGTGCGGTTCGCGGCCGAGGAAGACGTTCTCCGCCACGGAAAGCGCGGGAACGAGGTCCAGTTCCTGGTGGATCATCGCGACCCCGGCGCGGCGCGCGTCGGCCGGACGGGCGAACCGGACCGCCTCCCCCGCGATCCGGATCGCCCCCTCCCCGGCGGCGACCTCCCCGGACAAGATCTTCAGCAGCGTGGACTTGCCTGCCCCGTTCTCGCCGAGCAGTGCGTGCACCTCCCCCTTCGCCGCGGTGAAGTCCACCGCGCCCAGGGCACGCACCCCGCCGTAGGTCTTGCTGACGCCGGCCAGCTCGGCCAGCGCGACGCCGCCGTCGCCCATGCCCCGCCCTCTCGGCCCGCCCCGCGTCGAGAAATCGATTACCCGCACGGTAGGGGCACCCGCGGAGGAGTGTCAAGGGTCACATTTTCCCATTGCCCACGGGGCATCGGCGAAGGTCCGTGAAGGACTCCTCGAGGGAATCAGATTCCTTCAAGGAGCCCTTCACGGACCGTTATGAAGGAGGGCCGCAGCCCGCCAGGTCCCGCGCCTGAACTACGGGTAACCCCTGACCAACCCCCTGGAAACGCCTGGCCGTCCACTTGCCGCCGCCCCTGGCCAACCGGGCGTGATTTGTGGCATACCTCGCGAGAAATCAGGTCCGGACGACGTGACACGAGCCGTTTTTGGCGGGTTCCTACAAACCGGCAGGCGCGGCATGCGTCATCCGCGACATTGGTGTACCCGGCGGTAAGGGAGCAATGTGTAGGACGAAGACAGGCGACGTTCCGGCGGGTCCGGCGTCGCCTGCTGTGCGTGGGTCTGGTTGCGTTCGCTGGGAGGCTTTGTCCGTGTTCAATCGCGTCGCCATCGTCAATCGCGGAGAGGCCGCGATGCGGCTGATCCACGCCGTCCGGGACCTGTCCGCCGAGACCGGGCGACGGATCGAGACGGTCGCGCTCTACACGGACGCGGACGCCACCGCGACTTTCGTCCGCGAAGCCGACGTCGCGTATTCGCTCGGCCCCGCCTCCGCGCGGCCGTATCTCGACCTCGCCAAGCTGGAGAAGGCACTGGTCGAGACCAAGGCCGACGCCGCGTGGGTCGGCTGGGGCTTCGTCGCCGAGGACCCGGCGTTCGCCGAGCTGTGCGAGAAGGTCGGGGTCGCCTTCGTCGGCCCGAGCGCGGACGCGATGCGCAAGCTCGGCGACAAGATCGGCGCGAAGCTGATCGCCGAGGAGGTCGGCGTCCCGGTCGCTCCGTGGAGCGGCGGCGAGGTCGCGACGCTCGAGGAAGCGCTCGCCGCGGGCGACAAGATCGGCTACCCGCTGATGCTCAAGGCCACCGCGGGCGGCGGCGGGCGCGGCATCCGCAAGGTGGAGTCGGCGGGCGACCTCACCGAGGCGTACGAACGCACCAGCCAGGAAGCGCTGCGCGCGTTCGGCAGCGGCGTCGTGTTCCTGGAGCGCCTGGTCACCGGCGCGCGGCACGTCGAGGTCCAGGTGATCTCCGACGGCGAGACCGCGTGGGCGCTCGGCGTCCGCGACTGCTCGGTGCAGCGGCGCAACCAGAAGATCATCGAGGAATCCGCGTCGCCGGTCCTCGGGCCGGACCAGACCGCCGAGCTGAAGGCGTCGGCGGAGCGGCTCGCGGTCGCGGTCGGCTACCGCGGCGCGTGCACCGTCGAATTCCTCTACCACCCCGGCGACCGGATGTTCGCCTTCCTCGAGGTCAACACCCGGCTCCAGGTGGAACACCCGATCACCGAGATCACCACCAGCACCGACCTCGTGCGGCTGCAGCTGCACGTCGCGTCCGGCGGCAAGCTCGAGGGCGAGCAGCCCGCCGAGTCCGGGCACGCCGTCGAGGCGCGGCTCAACGCCGAGGACCCGGACCGCGACTTCGCGCCGTCCCCCGGCCGCATCGCGCGGCTGCTGCTGCCCGCCGGTCCGGGCATCCGGGTGGACACCGGGGTCAGCGAGGGCGACACGATCCCCGCCGACTTCGACTCGATGATCGCCAAGATCATCGCCTACGGCCGCGACCGCGACCAGGCGCTCGCGCGGCTGCGCCGGGCGATGGCCGAGACGTCGGTGCTCATCGAGGGCGGCGCCACCAACAAGAGCTTCGTGCTCGACCTGCTCGACCAGCCCGAGGTGATCGACGCCAGCGCGGACACCGGCTGGATCGACCGCGTCCGCGCCGAAGGCCGTCTCGTCACCACGCGGCATTCCGCGGTCGCGCTCGCCGCCGCGGCGATCGAGGCCTACGAGGACGACGAGGAGGTCGGGCGGCAGCGGCTGCTGTCCACCGCTTTCGGCGGCCGTCCGCAGGTGCGCCACGAAATCCGTCCGCTGGACCTGAAACTGCGCGGTGCCTCGTACCGCGTCACGGTCGCGCGCACCGGACCGAAGCGGTTCCGGATCGGCGTCAGCGGCGGCGGCGACGTGCACCCGGCCGACGTCGAGATCGAGCGCTTCGACGAGTACAGCGGGCAGATCACCGTCAACGGCACGCGGTTCCGGCTCGTCACCGGCACGCACGGGCCGATCCACCTGGTCGAGGTCGACGGTGTCACGCACCGGATCAGCCGCGACGAGGGCGGCGTCGTCCGCTCCCCCGCGCCCGCGCTGGTGGTCGCCACGCCGGTCGCGGTGGACGACGAGATCGAGTCCGGCGCGCCGGTCCTCGTGCTGGAAAGCATGAAGATGGAGACGGTGCTGCGCGCGCCGTTCCGGGCCCGGGTCAAGGAACTCCCGGTGTCGATCGGCAGCCAGGTGGAGACCGGCGCGCCGCTGCTGCGCCTCGAACCGCTCGCCGACGAGGCCGAGGACGAGGCCGCCGCGGAAGCCGAGACCGCCGAGATCGACCTGCCCGCCGAGCAGGACGGCACCAGCGCGGCCGACCTGGTCGAGCGCGGCAGCCAGGACCTGCGCAGCCTGCTGCTCGGCTTCGACGTCGACCCGCACGACCAGGGCCGCGTGCTCAGCGGCTACCTGGCGGCGCGCGCGGAGCTGCCGGCGCGTCCGCTGGAGGGCGAGCTCGGGCTGCTGGGCGTCTTCGCCGATCTGTCCGAGCTGAGCCGGAACAAGCCGGCCGCGGACGATCTCAGCGCGTCGAGCCCGGTGCACAGCGCCCGCGAGTACTTCCACACCTACCTGCAGAGCCTCGACGTCGAGCGCGCCGGGCTGCCGGAGAAATTCCAGGGCAGGCTGCGCCGCGTGCTCGGCCACTACGGCGTCGGCGACCTGGAGCGCACGCCGGAGCTGGAAGAGGCGGTCTTCCGGATTTTCCTTGCCCAGCAACGGTCTTCGAGCGACAGCGCGATCGTTTCCGCGCTGCTGCGGCAGTGGCTTGCCGAGGCCCCGCCCTCGGCCGAGCTGCGCGAAGCGGCCGGGCTCGCGCTGGAGCACCTGGTCTCCGCCACCCAGCTGCGTTTCCCGGCGGTCAGCGACCTCGCCCGCGGCGTGGTGTTCCGCTGGTTCGCACAGCCGCTGCTGCGCCGGGCCCGCGCCGAGGTGTACGCCGAGATCCGCGGCCACCTGCGCTACCTCGACCGCAACCCGGACGCGGCCGACCGCGCCGAGCGGATCTCCGGCATGGTGTCGAGCAACGAGCCGCTGGTGCGGCTGCTCGGCCAGCGGATCGGGCGGCCGGGCGCGGACCCGGCCCCGATGCTCGAGGTGCTGACCCGGCGCTACTACGGCAACAAGGCGCTCACCGACGTGCGCGTGCGCGAGGTCGCGGGCTGCCCGTTCGTCACCGCGGAGCACCCCGAACCGGCGCGCGTCGTCACCACCGCCGTCGACTTCCCGCAGCTGCCGGACGCGATGCGCGCGGTGGCCGAGCTGTCCGCGGACGCCGGCGTGCCGGTCGCCGCGGACGTGTACCTGAAGTGGACCGACCAGCCCGACAGCGACGCGATGGCCGCGAAGCTGGGCGAGATCGTCGCGGCGCAACCGCTTCCGGCCGACGTCGACCGGGTCGTCACCACTGTCGCCGGGGGCGGCGGCGCGGTGATGCACCACCACTTCACCTTCCGCCGGACCGAATCCGGGTTCGAGGAGGACCGGGTGATCCGCGGGCTGCACCCGCGCGTCGCCGAGCGGCTGCAGCTGGAGCGGCTGCAGGAATTCGACCTCACGCGGCTGCCGTCGGCGGACGAAGAGGTGTACCTGTTCACCGGCACCGCGCGGGCGAACCCGGCCGACGAGCGGCTGATCGCGATGGCGCAGGTCCGCGACCTCACCCCGCTGCGCGAGGCGGACGGCAGGCTCGTGTCGCTGCCCTCGGCCGAGGACACGCTCGCCGCGTGCCTCGACGCGGTCCGCAACGCGCAGGCGCGGCGTCCGGCGAAGAACCGGTTCGACACCAACCGGATCGTCATCTACGTGTGGCCGCCGAGCGACCTGACGATGGACGAGCTGAACCTGCTCGCCCGCCGCGTGCTGCCGACCACCGCGGGCGCGGGCCTGGAGGAGATCCAGTTCCTGGCGCGGCAGCGGAACGCCGGAACCGGCGAGCTGACCGACATCGCGGTGACGGTCCGCAACGAGGTCGGCGCGGGTGTGCGGCTGTCGGTCGAGGCTCCGAGCACCGGACCGGTGCAGCCGCTGGACGACTACCGGCAGAAGGTGCTGCGCGCGGCGCGCCGCGACACGGTGTACCCGTACGAACTCACCGAACTGCTGGCAGGCGGCGGCTCCTTCGCGGAGCACGACCTCGACGACCGCGGCGTTCTGGTCCCGGTCGACCGGCCGCGCGGGCAGAACAAGGCCGGTCTCGTGGCCGGTGTCGTCAGCACGCCGACCGACCGCGTGCCCGAGGGCGTCAAGCGCGTGGTGCTGCTGGGCGACCCGACAAAGTCGCTCGGCGCGCTGGCCGAACCGGAGTGCACGCGGGTCATCGCGGCGCTGAACCTGGCCCAGGAGCTGCGGGTTCCGGTCGAGTGGTTCGCGCTGTCGTCCGGCGCGCGGATCTCGATGGAGTCCGGCACCGAGAACATGGACTGGGTCGCGGCCGCGCTGAAGCGGATCGTGGAGTTCACCCAGGACGGCGGCGAGATCAACATCGTGGTCGCCGGGATCACCGTCGGCGCGCAGCCGTACTGGAACGCCGAGGCCACGATGCTCATGCACACCAAGGGCATCCTGGTGATGACGCCGGATTCGGCGATGGTGCTGACCGGCAAGCAGTCGCTGGACTTCTCCGGCGGCGTGTCGGCCGAGGACAACTTCGGCATCGGCGGCTACGACCGCGTGATGGGCCCGAACGGGCAGGCGCAGTACTGGGCGCCGAACCTCGCCGGGGCGCGCGACGTGCTGATGGCGCACTACTCGCACACCTACGTCGTGCCGGGCGAAGCGGGCCCGCGCCAGGCGGTCACCACCGACCCGGCGGGCCGCGACGTGTCGGACTACCCGCACGCCGTCGTCGGCAGCGATTTCGCCACGGTGGGCCAGATCTTCTCCGCCGAGCACAACCCGGACCGCAAGAAGCCGTTCGACATCCGCACGGTGATGCGCGCGCTGTCGGATCAGGACCACCCGGTGCTGGAACGCTGGGCGGGCATGGCGGACGCGGACACCGCCGCGGTGCAGGACGTGCACATCGGCGGCCGTCCGGTCTGCCTGCTGGGCATCGAGTCGCGTTCGGTGCCGCGCCGCGGCTTCCCCCCCACCGACGGCCCGGACACGTTCACCGCGGGCACGCTGTTCCCGAAGTCGTCGAAGAAGGCGGCCCGCGCGATCAACGCGGCGAGCGGCAACCGTCCGCTGGTGGTGCTGGCGAACCTGTCCGGCTTCGACGGCTCGCCGGAGTCGATGAAGAAGCTGCAGCTGGAATACGGGGCCGAGATCGGCCGCGCGATCGTGAACTTCGAGGGTCCGATCGTGTTCACGGTGATCTCGCGCTACCACGGCGGGGCGTTCGTGGTGTTCTCGAAGGCGCTGAACCCGAACATGACGGTGCTGGCGCTGGAGGGCTCGTTCGCCTCTGTGCTGGGCGGCGCTCCGGCGGCTGCGGTGGTGTTCGCGGGTGAGGTCAAGACGCGGACGGCGAATGACCCGCGGGTGGCTGAGCTGCAGAAACGGCTCGGCGAGCTGAGCGGGGCCGAGCGGGCTGCTTGTGCGGCGGAGCTGGCTGAGGTTACGTCTTCGGTGCGGGCCGAGAAGTTGGGCGAGGTGGCTTCGGAGTTCGACCGGGTGCACAGCATCCAGCGGGCGGTCGAGGTCGGGTCGGTGGACGCGATCGTGAGTACTGCGCAGCTTCGGCCGCGGATCATCGAGGCGATCGAGCACGGGCTGAAGGGCTGACGGGAGGGGCTCGTGAATGCTGGCGCCGGTGAGAACCGGCATAGGCACTCACGAGCCCAGCCAAGGCCAGGGCGGCTCGCTTTGCGGAGCGGGCAGCGGGGTGTCGTGAGGGTTCGTCCCGGTTCTTGCCGTGATCAGCACTCACGAGGCCACGGTGATTCCCCGGATCGTCTTCACCTCGCCCAGCAGCGCCGAGGTCACCTTGACCGAATACCCGTCCAGCGCGTAACGCCGCTCCCCCACGTGCAGGTGCACCGGCGTGTTTCCCTGGTGCGCCAGCAAAGTCTGCTTGAGTTCCAGCACCACCGGCAGCGTCACCTTCTCCGCCCGCGTGTGCAGCACCAGCGGCGTTTCCCCGAGTTCCGTCAGGTCGAGCGGCGCCAGATCCGCCCCGAAGACCGACATTTTGTCCTCCCGCCAGTTCACCCGGCCCTTCACCAGCACCGCGTTGTCCTCCACCAGATCTGCCGCGCACAACGCGTACGACTTGGCGAAGAACAACACCTCCAGCGACGCGTCCAAATCCTCGACCGTGCAGATGGCCCACGGTTCGCCCTTTTTGTTCACCCGTCGCTCCAGCGAAGTGATCAATCCGGCGACGACGAGTTCGCCCTCTTTCGGCGGGTTGTCGATGATTGCCGCGATCGTGCGGGGCGCGTGTTTGCGGAGGACACCCTCGGCGCCGTCCAGCGGATGGGCTGAAACATAGAGGCCGAGCATGTCCCGTTCGTGCGCCAGCAATTGCTTGCGCGGCCACTCCTCAGCGGTGAATTTCACATGCGCCAAGGGCGACGAAGCCAGTTCTTTGTTTTCTCCGCCGAAGAGGTCGAATTGGCCCATCGCTTCCTGGCGCTTGAGCGGGACGACGGCTTCCACCGCGTCCTCGTGCACCTGGATCATCGACAGCCGCGTGTGGCCCATCGAATCGAACGCGCCCGCCTTGATCAGCGACTCGATCACCCGCTTGTTGCAGGCCACCAGCTCCGACTTGTCCAGGAACTCGGTGAACGA
>NZ_JBEXMH010000126.1:0-12366 GCF_040610415.1 Amycolatopsis sp. NPDC004079
TCCGCCCCAGATCCCGAAGCGTTCATCGTGGACCAGCGCGAGCTGAGTCCCTCAGGGTTCCCCTCACGGACGCCTGGCCCCGCCCAGATCCTCCGACCTGGGCAAACCGCACCCGCAGCGCCGCCTTAAGTCCCTGGCATCGGATCTCCGTCGAGGCATGGCCGCACACAACAACTGCGGAGAAAACCTCGTGGAGCCAGCGCGGGTCAGGAGGCCGCGGCCGGATGCACCGACACGGTCGCGGCCTTCACCGACAACGCCACCGCCGAGCCGGGCTCCAGGGCGAGTTCGGCGACCGCGGCCGGGGTGAGGTCGGCGGTCAGGCCGTGTGCCCAGCCGTCGCCCTCGGTCCGGACGCGGATCACCGGGCCGTGCGGTTCCAGTGCCGCGACGACGGCGTCGGTCGTGTTGCGCGGGCTGCCTTGGTGCTCGCCGTCGTGCGGGTAAACAGCGACGGCGTTCGGTTCGAACACCGCGACGGCCGCCTCGCCCACCACGGTGTCCGGCGTCAGCAAACCCGTCACCACCTCGCCTGAAAGCGTGCGCAATCCGTCCGCCACCGCGACTCCGGACACCAGGTTCAGCCCAGCGATCCGCGCGGTGAAAGCCGTCCGCGGCGCCGCGAGCACCTCCCGCGTCGGCCCGCGTTCCACGATCCGGCCGCCATTCATCACCGCCACGTGGTCTGCCAAGGCCAGCGCGTCCAGCGGATCGTGCGTGACCAGCACGGTGGTCGGGCCGTCGCGCAGCACCCGGCGCAGCAGGCCGCGGATCGCCGGCGCCGAGTCCACGTCGAGCGCGGCGAACGGTTCGTCCAGCAACAGCAGATCCGGCGCGGACGCCAAGGCCCGCGCGATCGCCACCCGCTGCTGCTGCCCGCCGGACAGCTGGCTCGGCCGCCGGTTCGCGAATTCCGCCGCGTCCACTTCGCCCAGCCATCGCAAGGCGATCTCCCGCGCCTCCGCCCGGCTGGTACCGGTCGAGCGCGGCGAGAACGCGACGTTGTCCATTGCGGACAGATGCGGGAAAAGCAGCGCGTCCTGAGACAACAGCCCGACCCGCCGTTCGTGCGGCGGCAGGTCGACGCCGTTCCCGGCCAGCCGCCGGTCGGCGAGCGTGACGTCGGCCGAACTCACCGGCAGCAGACCGGCGAGGCTGCCGAGCACCGTGGACTTACCGGAGCCGTTGGGGCCGAGCAGCGCGAGCACCGAGCCGCCGGGCACGGTGAACTCGACGTCGAGCGAGAACTCGCCGCGGGTCAGCGCCAGCTTCGCGGAAAGCGTCACCGCAGCCCGCCTTCCCACGACCGCGGCCGCGCGACCGCGATCACCAGGACCGCGACCGCGATGAGCAGCAACGCGAGCGCGACCGCGCTGTCGATGTCCACTTCGGCCTGCGTGTAGACCTCGAGCGGCAGCGTCCGGGTCACACCTTCCAGACTGCCCGCGAACGTGATGGTCGCGCCGAACTCCCCCAGCGCGCGGGCGAAGCTCAGCACCACACCGGAGCCCAGCGCCGGGAGCAGCAACGGCAGCGTGACCCGGCGGAAGACCGTCCACGGGCGCGCGCCGAGCGTCGAAGCGACCTGCTCGTAGCGGTCGCCGGAGCCGCGCAACGCGCCTTCCAGGCTGACGACCAGGAACGGCATCGCGACGAACGTCTGCGCGATCACCACCGCGGCCGTCGTGAACGGCACCTGCTCGCCGGTCAGCCAGTTGATCAAGATGCCGAGGAAACCCTTGCGGCCCAGCAGGTACAGCAGGGCCAGGCCGCCGACCACCGGCGGCAGCACGAGCGGAAGCAGCACGATCGACCGCAGCATCCGCACCCCCGGCACCCGGGAGCGGGCCAGCACGATCGCCAGCGGAACGCCGAGCAGCACGCAGGCCACTGTGGACAGTGCGGCGGTCACCAGCGACAGCCGGAGCGCGTTCAGCGACGAGGACGTGACCAGCAGCGACGGCAGCCGGGTGAGATCGGACCGCACCAGGAGGCCGACGACCGGCAGCACCACGAGCGCGAGCGCGGCGACGGCGGGGATCCAGAGGATCAGGGGCACCCGGGCGTGCGGCGGCCGGGTCTCGGCCGCCGCGCCCGCCTTACTTGCCAGGGCCGAACCCGATCTTGGCCAGTTCGGCCTTGCCCTCGGCGCCAAGGATGAAGTCGTTGAACTGCTTCGCCAGCGCCGCCTGCGGGGCGTTCTTCACCACCGCGATCGGGTACTGGTTCACCGCGCCCGAGGACTCCGGGAAGTCGACCTTGTCCACCTTGCCCGCGGCCGACGTCGCGTCGGTGACGTACACCAGCCCGGCGTCGGCGTCGCCCGACTGGACCTTGGCCAGCACCTGCTTGACGTTCGTCTCCTCGCTCACCGGCTTGAGCGCCTTGCCGGTGCTCTGCTCGACCTTCTGCGTGGCCGCGCCGCACGGCACCTGCTGCGCGCACACCACCACGTTCAGGCCGGGCTTGGTCAGGTCGGCGAAGGTCTTGATGCCCTTCGGGTTCCCCTTGGCCACGGCGATCGCGAGCTTGTTGGTGGCGAACACCGTCGGCTGGCCGTCGATCACGCCGTCCTGCACGGCCTTGTCCATGTTCTTCTGGTCGGCCGAGGCGAACACGTCGGCCTTGGCCCCGTTGTCCAGCTTCTGCACGAGCGCGGAGGAACCCTCGTAGTCGAAGGTGACCTTGACGCCCGGGTGCGCGGCCTCGAACTGCTTGCCGAGCACGTTGAAGGATTCGGTGAGCGAGGCCGCGGCGAACACGGTCAGCGTGCCGCTTCCCGGAGCGGGGGCGGACGCGGAGCCCCCACCCTGGCTGGAGCTGGGCTGGTCGCCGGAGCTGCAGGCACCGGCGAACAACGCGATCGCCGCGGTTCCGGCGACGGCGAGGGCGAGCTTCTTCATCTGGATCCTTCCGGGGTTTCCACCACGACGGTGGTCGCCTTGACCACGGCGACCGCGAGCACGCCCGGGCGCAGCCCGAGTTCGCGGACCGCCTCGGTGCTCATCAGTGACACCACTCGGTGCGCCCCGCACTGCAGTTCGACCTGCGCCATCACCTTGTCGGCGACGACCTCGGTGACGAGCCCGACGAAGCGGTTGCGGGCGGAGCGGCCGACCGCCGACGGATCGTCCGGTTCGGACGCTTGCGCCCTGGCGAACCCGGCGAGCTGAGCGCCGTCGACGACCTTGCGGCCGGCGGCGTCGTCCGTCGCGGTCAACTGACCCGCGCGAACCCACCGGCGGACGGTGTCGTCGCTTACGCCGAGCAGCCGAGCGGCCTCGGACAACCGAAATTGCGGCATGGCCGGAACATTATCCCCGCAGATGCGGAAAAGCTATGCGGGGTGCGCATTTTCGCGTAACGCTTCGAGCATTGCGAACTGATAACGCCCGAGGACTTTCCGTTCTGCGGAAGTGAACTCCGCGAGCACCTCGGCGAGCCGCCCGAGCTCCGGTCCGGAGATCGCGTCGAGCCGTTCGCGGCCCGCCTCGGTGATCGTCACGAGCACCTTCCGGCGATCGGTCCGGTCGCGTTCGCGCAGCACCAGACCGGCCTTCTCCAACCGGTCGAGCACACCGGTCACCGCACCTGTCGACAAGCCGGTGAGCTGCCCGATTCGGCCTGGGGTAAGGGAATCCGCGGTTTGCCCGGCGAGTTCGAGAGCCTGCAGCTCGGTCGCGGAAAGCCCTTCGCGGGCGGCGTCGCGGGCGTGCCGGAGGACGGTGTGCGTGCGCAGCTGAGCCGCCAGCGCCGCGAAGTGAGTCAGCTCACCATTCGTCTCAGCGGTGCTCACCGAGTGCCTCCACATCGGAACCGAGGGTGGTTTCCAGGATTTTCGCAAGACTGCCTTTTCCGACCGTGCAAGCTATCCTGAGCGTAATGACAGCAGTACATCTCGGGTTTCCTCGCGTCCCCGGCAACCGAGGCCCGTCCGGCACGCCCCGGCCCGAGCACCCCGGTCTTGTCGATTCCTTCGGCCGCGTCGCGACGGACCTGCGGGTCTCCCTCACCGACCGGTGCAATCTGCGCTGCACGTACTGCATGCCCGCCGAGGGGCTCGACTGGATGCCCGGCGACCAGGTGCTCTCCGACGACGAGCTGGTCCGGCTGATGCGGATCGCGGTGGAAATGCTCGGCGTCACCGACATCCGGCTCACCGGCGGCGAACCGCTGCTGCGCCCGGGACTCGAGCAGATCGTCGAGCGGATCACCGCGCTCGAACCGCGTCCCCGAGTGTCCATGACCACCAACGGGATCGGGCTCGCCAAGCGCGCCCCCGGCCTCGTCTCGGCCGGGCTCGACCGGATCAACGTGTCGCTGGACACCATCGACCGCGAGCGCTTCGCCGAACTGACCCGCCGCGACCGGCTGCCGCACGTGCTGGCCGGCCTCGCCGCCGCCCGCGACGCCGGGCTGTCTCCGGTGAAGATCAACTCCGTGCTGATGCGCGGGTACAACGAGCACGAGGCGGTGCCGCTGCTGCGCTTCTGCCTCGAAGAGGGCTACCACCTGCGGTTCATCGAGCAGATGCCGCTCGACGCGCAGCACGGCTGGAACCGCCGCGACATGATCACCGCCGAGGAGATCCTCGCGATGCTCGGCGAGGCCTTCACCCTCAGCCCGTTCCCCGCTCCGCGCGGCGGTGCGCCCGCTGAGCGCTGGCTGGTTGACGGCGGCCCCGGCGACGTGGGCGTGATCGCGTCGGTGACCAGGCCGTTCTGCTCCGCCTGCGAGCGCACCCGGCTGACCGCCGACGGAGCCGTCCGCTCCTGCCTGTTCTCGAACGACGAGACGGACCTGCGTTCCCTCGTGCGCGCGGGCGCGCGCGATGACGAGGTGGCGGACGCGTGGCGCGACACGATGTGGCGCAAGCTCGCGGGCCACGAGATCAACGAGGCCGGCTTCGCGCAGCCGATCCGGCCGATGAGCGCGATCGGCGGCTGAGCCATGACCTCCCCTTCCCTGTCCTCTTCTTCCCCGGTGACAGTCGTCGTCCGGTACTTCGCTTCGGCACGGGCCGCGGCGGGCACGGAAGAGGAGAAGGTGGAGCTGGCGGGCGGCGCGACGGTGGCGGACGCCGTCCAGGCGCTGCGCGAGCTGCACCCCGGGCAACTTTCCCGCGTGCTCGACGCGGCGAGCTTCCTGGTCAACGAGGTGGCGGTCCGCGATCGCGGCCGCGCGCTCAGTGACGGCTCCCATCTGGACGTCCTCCCGCCGTTCGCCGGCGGATGAGCTGCCGGAAAGCCCCCGTTCGCCCGGCTGAGCGCCGCACTGAACGGCGGAGCCGCCAGTTCCGGCCGATTGGTCCGGACCACGGCGAATGGCGGCACTGGCGCGCTGAGCGGTCGGCACTCTTTATCCCTACTCTCCGAAGTGTTTCGCTCACGGCGTATTCGGGCACCTCAAAGAACCACTCCGCAGACAGTGGCCGACGGTTGACCAGTGGTTTAGAGTGCCCGCTCTTATCTGCTGCGAATGGCCCCTTGACGCGTTATCGACGTGACCCAAGCCTCACGATCCGTGAAATATCTCGGCTAGAAAACGGCCAGATAACGGCGCTCTGACCAGCGCAAACAAGCGGGTCGAGCGAGGTTGCGTGCCGTTACTGTGACGTAGGTCACACCTCGAATGATTTCCGATCACGCTCGGAATTACGTACCGTCGCTTTTCGGTTGGCCCCGACCGACCAAGCAACACCGGGAATCCGTAGCGCCCAGCTCTGTCCAGCGGATCCCCGGACCCATACCCCGAGCGAAAGCATTTCCGGACAGAGACGAGGGGACGAAGACGGCGCGTCGTGCGACGTCCGCGTCAGCCGCCCGGCAACGGGCGGACGGGCTCCCAACCCGACCCGCAGCAGCAAGCTCGTAGGCGCAGGAATCGAGAAGTCTTCACATGTCGTACCGAGGCAAGCACCGCAAGATGTCCGCTGCCACCCGCACCATCGCCCGTGTCGCAGTCGCGGGTATCGCGGTCGGCGCCCCTCTCGCGATCGCCGCGACCCCCGCGTCGGCGACCAACTGGGACGCCATCGCGCAGTGCGAGAGCGGCGGCAACTGGAACACCAACACCGGAAACGGCTACTACGGCGGTCTCCAGTTCACCCAGAGCACCTGGAAGGCCTACGGCGGCACCGGCAGCCCGCAGGGCGCGTCGCGTGACCAGCAGATCGCCGTCGCCGAGCGCGTCATGCAGGGCCAGGGCCCCGGCGCGTGGCCGGTGTGCAGCAAGAAGGCCGGCAGCTCGGCCTCCTCGCACAAGGCGACCCCGAAGAAGAGCACCGCCACCAAGAAGGCGACCCCGAAGAGCGTCGCCCCGAAGAAGGTCACCCAGCCGGTGGCCGCGCTGGTGGCGAACTCCAACCCGAACGGTGACTACACCGTCAAGGCTGGCGACACGCTCTCGAAGATCGCCAAGGAGCACGGCGTCCAGGGCGGCTTCCAGAAGCTGCAGGACCTGAACAAGCAGTACGTGTCGAACGCGAACTTCATCGTGGTCGGCCAGAAGCTCGCCACCAAGTGAATCCGAGCCTCTTCGTGAGGCTGGTTCCGGCGCAGCGACTGCTGTGACAGAACGTCCGAAGGGCCCCACCGCGTCAATCCCCTGGCGGTGGGGCCCTTCGTCGTGTCCGGGCTCACGAGGGGGTCAGGGCGAGTTGACCCATTCGTCGGTGCCGTCGGTGAAGTGCTGGTGCTTCCACACCGGAAGCCGCGCCTTCACCTCGTCCACCAGTTCCGCGCACGCGGTGAACGCCTGCCCGCGGTGCTCGGCGGCGACCGCGCAGGCGAGGGCGACGTCGCCGATCGTCAGCGCGCCGACGCGATGGCTCACCGCCACCGCCCGCACGCCCTTCCAGCGCGCCGCGAGGTCGTTGACCACCTCGGCGAGCACGTCGCCCGCGCTCGGGTGGCCCTCGTAGGTCAGATCGCGCACGCCCTTGCCGCCGTCGTGGTCGCGGACCACGCCGGAGAACGTGACCACGGCGCCCGCCGCGTCGTCCTCCACCAGCCGCGCGTGCTCCTCGACCGACAGCGGCTGGTCGCTCACGTTCGCCCGCAGGATCCGGACAGCGGGACCAGCCTGCACCGTCTCGCGCGGGTGGTCGCCACCGGCGAGCTGGTCCACCGCGTGGTCGAGGATGTCCTCCAGGACCCGTAGACCGTCCTTCACGCCGCCGCTCGACCCGGGAAGGTTCACGACGAGGGTTCGGCCCGCCACTCCGGCCACGCCGCGCGACAGCACCGCGGTGGGCACCTTCGGCAGCCCGGCCGCACGGATCGCGTCCGCGACGCCTGGCAGCTCGTAATCCAGCACCGCGCGGGTGACGTCCGGGGTCCGGTCGGTCGGCGAGATGCCGGTGCCGCCGGTCGTGAGGATCACCTGGACGCCGTCGGCGACCGCGGCCCGCAGCGCGACGCCCACCGGGTCGCCGTCCTCGACGACCACCGGCGGCGGCACGTCGTAGCCGCGGCCTGCCAGCCAGGCGACGAGCACCGGGCCGGTCTTGTCCTCGTAGACGCCCCGTGCGGCGCGATTGGACGCGACGATGACGCGCGCGGTGCTCATGGCCGCTCCCAGGTTCCGGTCTTGCCGCCGTCCTTGCGCAGCAGCCGCACGTTGTCGAGCGTGGCGGCCGGGTCGACAGCCTTGATCATGTCGTGCAGCGTCAGCCCGGCGACCGCGACGGCGGTGAGCGCCTCCATCTCGACGCCGGTCACGTCCTTGGTCTTGGCCGTCGCGCTGATGTGGACCGCGGCGCCGTCCAGTTCGAACTCCACCTTGACCCCGGACAGCGCGATCTGGTGGCACAACGGGATCAGCTCGGGCACCCGCTTGGCGCCCATGATCCCGGCGATCCGCGCGGTCGCCAGCGCGTCGCCTTTGGGAAGGCCGCCTGCCGAAAGCAGGCCGACGACCTCCGCCGTGGTGTGGACGGTCCCGCCGGCGAGCGCGGTGCGCGCGGACGCCGTCTTGCCGGAAACGTCGACCATCCGGGCGGCGCCGGACTCGTCGACATGGCTGAGTTCACTCACGCCGCGAGGTTACTGCGCAACTTCGCCCAAAGTCCGTGAAGGGCTCCTTGCGGGAATCTGATTCCCGCAAGGAGCCCTTCACGGACGGAACGAGGCTGGGTCAGCCGGCGCGTTCGGCGCGGACGGCGTTGCGCACCGCTTCCGCCACTGCCGGGGCCACCGCGCTGTCGAACACGCTCGGCACGATGAACGACGCGTTGAGCTTGCCGTTGTCCACCACGTCGGCGATCGCGTCGGAGGCGGCCAGCAGCATGTTGTCGTCGATGTTGTGCGCGGCGGCGTCGAGCAGGCCGCGGAAGACGCCGGGGAACGCCAGCACGTTGTTGATCTGGTTCGGGAAGTCGCTGCGGCCGGTGGCGACGACCGCGGCGTGCTTCTGCGCCTCCAGCGGGTCGATCTCCGGGTCCGGGTTGGCCAGCGCGAAGACGACCGCGTCGTCGTTCATCGTGGCGACCTGCTCCGCGCCGAAGAGGTTCGGGGCCGAGACGCCGACGAAGACGTCCGCGCCGACCAGCGCGTCGTGCAGGGTGCCGGACTTGCGGTCCTTGTTGGTGTGCTCGGCGATCCACGTGAGGTTGTCGTCGAGGTTGCCGCGCTCGGGGTAGACGATGCCGTCGATGTCGGCGGCCACGATGTCGCCCGGGTTCTTGCGCAGCAGCAGGCGGATGATCGCCGAACCCGCCGCGCCGACGCCGCTGACCACGATCTTGCAGTCCTCGATGTTCTTCCCGACCACGCGCAGCGCGTTGCGCAGGGCGGCGACCACGACGATCGCGGTGCCGTGCTGGTCGTCGTGGAAGACCGGGATGTCCAGCTGCTCGCGCAGCCGCTTCTCGATCTCGAAGCAGCGCGGCGCGGCGATGTCCTCGAGGTTAATGCCCGCGTACACCGGCGCGAGCGCCTTGGCGATCATGATGATCTCTTCGGTGTCCTGGGTGTCCAGGCAGACCGGCCACGCGTCGACGTCGGCGAACTTCTTGAACAGCGCCGCCTTGCCCTCCATCACCGGGAGCGCGGCGGCCGGGCCGATGTTGCCGAGGCCGAGCACCGCGGAGCCGTCGGTGAGCACCGCGACGGTGTTGCGCTTGATGGTCAGCCGGCGCGCGTCCTCGGGGTTCGCGGCGATCGCCTGGCACACGCGGGCGACACCCGGCGTGTACGCGCGGGAGAGGTCGTCACGGTTGCGGAGCGCGACCTTGGGGCTGACCTCGATCTTGCCGCCGAGGTGGATCAGGAACGTCCGGTCCGAGACCTTGCGCACGCGCACGCCCGGCAGCGAATCGAGCGCCGCGGTGATGTCCTGCGCGTGGTTTTCCGACAGCGCGTTGGCGCTGATGTCGATCACGATCGTGTCCGCGTGCGATTCGACGACGTCGAACGCCGTCAGCACGCCGCCGACGCGGCCGACCGCGGTGGTGAGATCGCCCGCGGCCGTGGACGAGGCCGGGGCCTCGACCCGGACGGTGATCGAATATCCGGGACCGGGAACCGGCATGACACGTACTCCCCGCTGGTGGAGTGGGTTAGGACGGCTCGAATCTAGTCCGGTGACCCGCGCCACCACACCCCAACCGGGTGACTGACCAGTAACTTCAGGTCCGGGGCGCCGCGGCTCGCGGCGCTCCCGGACGCGGTCCGCAGGTCAGCGGTTGATCTCGGTCTCCGGGTGCACATAGGGCACCTGCTCGAGCGGGAAGGCCAGGTCGCCGAACGGCGAAAGCGCCCCCTGCCGGTCCGAAGACAGCTCGGTGACCGGGTGCTCGCCCGGCTCGCCCGGCCACGTCGGGTCGATGCCCTTGCTCTGCTTGTCGCCCTTCGCCACTGCTTCCTCCGAGGCCCTCGTCCGGCAAACTCGACCACAGTCTGCCCGAACACGTCTCGTGCGCGCGCACCCGCCCGGTATCCTGGATGTCTATGCCCGCGACCTCTCTGGCGGACTGGCTGCGTGCGGAGTCCGACGACGCACTCGCCGAACTGCTGCGCACACGTCGCGATCTGTCCACCCCTCCTCCGTCCGACACCACCGTGCTCGCCACCCGCGCGGGCACGCCGGGGTCGGTCGCCCGCGCCTGCGAAGACCTCGACACATTCACCCTCGCGGTGATCGACGCGCTGCTGGTCTCCGGTGCCGACCTCGAGCCGACGCCGGTCTCCGCGGTGACGGCGCTGATCGGCCGCGACGTCAGCGAACCGCTCGCCCGGCTGCGCGCTCGGGCGCTCGTCTGGGGCGCCGACGACGAGCTGCGGGTGCCACCCGCGGCCCGCGACGCGCTCGGTCCGTTCCCGGCCGGGCTCGGCGCACCGTCTCCCGCGCTCGCCGCCACCGACATCGACGCACGGCTCGCGGAGGTCGGCGAGGACGAGCGCGCCGTGCTCACCGCGCTCGCCGCCGGGCCGCCCATCGGCCGCACCCGCGACGCGAGCTTCGACGTCGGCCTGTCCGACGCGGCCACGCCGGTGCAGAAGCTCCTCGCGCGCGGCCTGCTGCTGCGCCGCGACGACCAGACCGTCGAACTTCCCCGCGAACTCGGCCTGCTGCTGCGCGGCGGCCGCGCGTTCGAGCCGGACACGCTGATCGAGCCGGAGCTGCCCGTCCATCCACATCGGACGGACACAGTGGACCAGACCGCCGCCGGCGAGGCCATGGAGTTGTTGCGGCAGACGGAATCCCTGCTGCGGATGTGGTCGGATTCGCCGCCGCCGGTGCTCAAGGCGGGCGGGCTCGGGGTACGCGAGCTGAAGAAGGTCGCCAAGGATCTCGAAGTCGACGAGACCCGTGCGACGCTGCTCGCGGAGCTGGTTGTCGGCGCGGGACTCGTTGCGGACAGCGAAAACACCGCCCCCGAGTACGTGCCCACCATGCTCACCGACAGCTGGCTCGCGTCGCCGTCGGTGCAGCGGTGGATGACGCTCGCGCAGGCGTGGCTGGAGCTGCCGCGACTGCCCGGTCTCGCCGGTGGCCGGGACGCGAAAGACAAGCCGATCGCACCGTTGTCCGAAGAGCTGCGACGCCCGCTCGCGCCGGTTTCGCGGCATCGCGTGCTCACTGCGTTGACCGCGCTGAACCCAGGCGCAGGCGTGAAAAGCATCGACGAGCTGGTCGCCGTACTGGCCTGGCGCGCGCCCCGGCGGGGTGGCCGGTTACGCGACGAAACCGTGCGTTGGACGATGGCCGAGGCGACCGCACTGGGCCTCGTCGGCCTCGGCGCCCTCACCACCGCCACCCGGTTGCTGCTGGAAGACGACCGCCCCGGCGCGGTCGAAGCGATGCACGACGCACTGCCCGCGCCGGTCGACCACGTGCTCGTGCAGGCAGACCTCACCGTCGTCGCGCCGGGCCCGCTGGAGCCGGAGTTGGCGGCCGACATGGCCGCGGTCGCGGACGTCGAATCCGCTGGGCACGCAACGGTTTACCGCATCACCGAACCTTCGGTGCGGCGCGCGCTCGACACCGGGCGGACCGCGGACGAGCTGCACGCGATGTTCCGCGACAAGTCGGCGACGCCGGTGCCGCAAGGCCTCACGTACTTGATCGACGACGTCGCCCGCCGCCACGGACGTTTGCGCGGTGGCACCGCGGGATCGTTCCTGCGCTGCGACGACGAGGCGCTGCTCGCCGAGGTACTCGCTCATCCAGTGGCCGCGGAGTACGACCTGCGACTGATCGCCCCCACGGTGCTGATCAGCTCCGCACCTCTGGCTGAGGTACTGGAAGCCTTGCGCGGCGCGGGTTTCGCCCCTGCGGCGGAGGGCCCGGACGGCCGGGTAGTCGACCTGCGACCCACCGGACGTCGACTGCCCGCCCGCGCCCGCGCGGCTCGGGCCCGGCCGGGCGAGCAGGCGGTGCTGACCGACGACCAAGCGACGCGGATCGTGTCGAATCTGCGCGCCGGAGACCAAGCTTCGGCCCGGCGGCGGGGTTCGACGGTACGTGCGCCTGGTGGCGGCGGTGCGGACACGACGGCGACGTTGGATCTGCTTTCCCGCGCGACGCTTGAGCAGCGCGAGGTGTGGATCGGTTTCGTCGATTCGCGCGGCACGGCGAGCCAGCGGGTGGTGCGTCCGTTGCGGGTCGGCGGCGGGGTGTTAGAGGGTGCCAATCATGAGCGGTATCCGTTGCACCGCATCACTTCCGCCGCGCTGGTCGAGGACTGACGCCGCCCCGATCGGGTCTTCTCAGCACCAGCTGCGTGCGGCCCCGCCGCAGCGACGCGGAACATCAGCCGGGCCGTGTGGCTGGCCTGCCGCAGAGGTCCGTGAAGGGCTCCTTGAGGGAATCAGATTCCTTCAAGGAGCCCTTCACGGACCTTCACAGCGCCGGACGACCAGG
>NZ_JBEXMH010000127.1:0-12157 GCF_040610415.1 Amycolatopsis sp. NPDC004079
GAGTGGCCGAGGTAGTCGGTTTCGTAGGTGACCAGATAGGTGAGCACGGCGTAGAACGGCACGTGCATCATGGTCAGCCCCTCACGCCGGTCAGCCCCCAAACGCCGGCATAAAAGCGATCCCGCCCGCGACGACGAAGTCGGCGCCAAAAACACAGCCTGGCGACCCCTACAACCGACAGGACCGAATGTCCGACGCCAACACAGCCTTAGCACCAGTCTCGGCCAACTCATCCATAATCCGGTTAACTTCCTTACGAGGCACCATCGCCCGCACCGCAACCCACTTCTCATCCGCCAACGGAGCCACAGTAGGCGACTCCAACCCAGGCGTAATCGAAATAGCCCGCTCAAGAATCTCCCGAGGGCAGTCGTAATCCAGCATCATGTAGTGCTGCGCGAACACCACCCCCTGCAACCGAGCCGCCAACTGCGACTTAGCCCGAGACCCCTCACTCCCAGCCCGCTGCAACAAAACAGCCTCAGACGAACAAATCGGCTCCCCGAACGCCACCAAGTTGTGCTGCCGCAACGACCTTCCAGACTCGACCACATCGGCAATAGCGTCCGCGACCCCAAGCTGGATCGAGATCTCCACCGCCCCGTCCAGCCGAATAACCTCAGCCTCAACCCCGTGCCGAGCAAGATCGTCCCGAACCAGCCGCGGATAAGAGGTAGCCAACCGCTTCCCGTGCAGGTCAGCCGGTTTCCAGTCCCGCCCCGCGGGCGCGGCGTACCGGAACGTCGACGCCCCGAACCCGAGCGCGAGCACCTCGTCCACCGGCGCCCCCGAATCGAGCGCGAGGTCGCGACCGGTGATCCCGAGGTCCAGTTCGCCGGAACCGACGTAAATGGCGATGTCCTTCGGCCGGAGGAAGAAGAACTCGACCTCGTTGACCGGGTCGAGGACGGTCAGGTCCTTGCCGTCATGTCGCTTGCGGTAGCCCGCCTCGGAAAGCATCTCCGCCGAAGCGGCGGCGAGGGCTCCCTTGTTCGGCACGGCAACACGCAGCATTTCGGTTTCTCCTCGGTATCCGGTGCGCGAGCGCGTCACAGGTAGCGGTACACGTCCTCGGTCGAGATTCCCCGGCCGAGCATGAGCACCTGCACCCGGTACAGCAGCTGCGAGATCTCTTCCGACAGCCGGTCGTCGGACTCGTGCTCGGCGGCGATCCACACCTCGCCCGCCTCTTCGAGCACCTTCTTGCCCTGTGCGTGCACCCCGGCGTCCAGTGCGGCGACGGTGCCGGACCCGTCGGGACGGGTACGCGCGCGCTCGGCAAGCTCCGCGAACAGCTCATCGAAGGTCTTCACGAGGCCGGATCCTTTCATCCCGCGCCCGTCCGCGCCGTTCCGGGTGACCCGGATGCCGCCGAGGTCACAGCGAGGGCAGCAGCGCCGCCAGTTCGGGCACGCCGACGCCGGCCAGCGACGTGCGGAACACCCGGCGCGGGCCGTCCGGGACGGGCACGTCGTTGGGGACGACGAGCACCGTGCAGCCTGCGCTTTCGGCCGATTCCGCGCCCGGCGGCGAGTCCTCGACCGCGACGCAGCGGGACGGCGGCACGCCGAGCAGTTCGGCGGCCTTCAGGTACGGCCGCGGGAGGGGTTTGTTCTGGCCGTCGACCTCGTCGCCGCAGACCGTGACGTCGAAGAATTCCCGCCCGATCGTGTCGAGCGCGAGTTCGGTCAGCGCGCGTTCGGTGGAGGTGACCAGCGCGGACTTCAGCCCGGCCGCGCGGACCGCGGCCAGCGCCTCGCGCGCGCCGGGACGCCAGGGCAGCGCGTCGTCGAACAGCCCGGCGGTGCGGCGGCGGATCCACTCCCCGGTTTCCGCGACCGCTTCCGGGGTGACCGGACGGCCGGTCTGCTCGAGCAGCACGGTGGCGGTGGCGTCCATGTTGGACCCCACGAGCGTCATCCGGATCTCCTCCGAAAGCGTGCCGCCGAGCGCCTCGGCGGCCTCGTACAGCGCGACATCCCACAGTTTCTCGGAATCGACGAGGGTGCCGTCCATGTCCCAGAGGACAGCCGCCAGTCCGTCCGAAGAGGACGGTGCAGTCACAGTTTCTCCTTGTCCGGTGCGCCGCTCCGGCCGGGCGCGCTCGCCTCCAGCGTCCCACCCGGGCCGCCGTGAGCGGGGCCACACCCGCTCCGTGACACGCGGGGGCGGACACGCTGCGCAGCGTAGGTGCCCAAGGCCGTAGGCTGGTCAGGTGAGTGAGCCTGTCGACGACACCCCGCGGCCCGGCGACCCGGAGCAGGACCGCGCCGATGCCCAACGCCCGATCATGATTTTGGCCTTCGAGGGCTGGAACGACGCGGGCGACGCGGCCAGTCAGGCGATCGAACACCTCCAGCTCACGTGGGACGCGACGCCGCTGGCCGAGCTCGAGCCGGACGACTACTACGACTTCCAGGTCAGCCGCCCCACGGTGAAGATGGTCGACGGCATCACCCGCCGGGTCGAATGGCCGACCACGCGGCTCTCGGTGTGCCGTCCCGAGGGCTTCGACCGCGACCTCGTGCTGGTGCAGGGCCCGGAGCCGAACATGCGCTGGCGGAAGTTCTGCGCGGAGATCGTGGAGCACGTCCAGGAGCTGGACGTGTCGATGGTGGTCGCGCTCGGCGCCCTGCTGGCCGACACCGCGCACACCCGCCCGGTCCCGGTCACCGGGACGGCCTACGACAAGGACACCGCGAGCAAGTACCGGCTCGAGGTGAGCAACTACCAGGGCCCGACCGGGATCGTCGGGATCCTGCAGGACTACTGCGTGCAGGCCGGCATCCCGGCGGTGTCGATCTGGGCCGCGGTGCCGCACTACGTCTCGCACCCGCCGTCGCCGAAGGCCACGCTGGCGCTGCTGCACAAGCTGGAGGACGTCCTCGACGTCGAGATCCCGCTCGGCGCGCTGCCGGAGCAGGCCGAGGAATGGCAGCAGACGGTCAGCGAGATGGCCGACGAGGACGAGGAAATCAGCGAGTACGTGCGCAGCCTCGAGGAACGCGGCGACGCCGAGACCGACTTCACCATGGAGGAGGTCTCGGGCGACAAGATCGCCGCCGAGTTCGAGCGGTACCTGCGGCGGCGCCGGCCCGGGCAGGACGGCGGCTTCGGCCTCCGCTGATCCGCGGGTCGGCCTCGTGAAGTGCCCGCGCCGGGAAGACCCGCGCGCGGGCGGCTTCCCGTCCGCGACGCGCCGAAGCGGCGAGGAAGCGGTCGAGTACGACGGCGAGCAGCCGGCACCCCGTCGGCGACAGTGCCCCCGCGCTCGCCCAGCCGAGCCTGTCCGTCACTCACCGTGGCAGCGGTCGAAGACCGCCCGGAATGCCCAGGCCTCACGGGCCACGGCGAGTCGCATTTCACGTTCCTCAGCGCCGTTTCGCGGTCGGCAAACCCCCGCGGGCAGCGGCTTGCTCGGCAGCAGTGCCATGCGCGCCACAGCAGAGGGAACGCACAGTAGCTTCCGATCTACGAACAGTCACCTGGGCCGCCCGGCGGGATGACGGCGCCTGCGCCGTGGACTGAGCACGCCGCGCCGCTCTGGTGCCCTGCCGAGCGTGTCTCGTTGACTGGCCTGGCGCGAGCGACATCGCGCGGACCAGGAGGTACGAGAATGTTCGGCAAGGCTCTAGCGGCGGCAGTGCTCGCGGCGGGCGCGATCACCGCGTCGGCGGCGACAGCGTCGGCGGCACCGGTTTCCCCGGTGACGGCGAATGGTTTCGGCGCCTGCATGGACTATGCGGTGGGCGAGTACGACGTCGAGCCCTGGCTCGCGCACGACGCGTGCGACGCCGGCTCGTTCGAGGAGTGCTACTGGATCCTCCGCCGCGACTACGTTCCCGCACAGGTAGCGGCTACGGCCTGCCGCCTCTCGTTCGACTGATCCGCGCCGGAGCACAGCGGGGACGCGAGCGCGCCGATCGGGTCCCCCGCTGTGCTCAGGCGGTGAGCAGCTTCCGCACTGGAACCGCGCCGCGGGCCCGCTTCCGCCATTCGCGCGGGTAGCCGAGTGACACCTCTTCGAAGCGCACCCCGTCCGCGGACGTCGTGCGCGGGATGTGCAGATGCCCGTACACGGCCAGCTCGGCGCGGTAGCGCAGGTGCCAGTCCTCGGTCTGCGTGGTGCCGCACCAGAGCGCGAAATCGGGGTAGTACAACGGATTCGTCGGGTGCCGGTGCAGCGGCCAGTGCGACATCAGGATCGTGCGCCGGTCGGCCGGGATCGCGTCCAGCCGGTCGCGGCTGACCTTGAGCCGTTGCTCGCACCAGGCCGCGCGCGATTCGTACGGGTCCGGGTGCAGGTAGTACTCGTCGGTGCACACGACGCCGATTTCGCGGGCGTGCGCGAGCGCCTCTTCGCGGGTCTTGCCCTCGGTCGCCGGGGTGCGCCAGCTGTAGTCGTAGAAGACGAACAGCGGCGCGACGGTCAGCGGCTCGGGTCCGAAGTCCCACACCGGGAACTCGTCCTCGGGCGTGAGCACGTCGATCTCGCGGCACTGCTCCACCAGGAACTCGTACCGCGCCTGGCCGCGCAGCTGGCACTCGTCGTTCGGCGTGGTCCACAGCTCGTGGTTGCCCGGGACCCACACGACCTTCGCGAACCGCTCGCGCAGCCTCGCGAGCGTCCCCCGGATGACCTTGGCGGACTCGGCGACGTCGCCGGCGACGAGCAGCCAGTCGCCGGGATCGTCGGGCACGACCTCGTCGACGATCGGGCCGTTGCCCTCGTGGGTCACGTGGAGGTCGCTGGTGGCGAAGAGAGACGGCACTTGTCCACCGTAACGACTTTCCGCGCCCGGGAGCGCCGGAACCGCCCATTCCCCCACCCCAGAACGACCAGCCCGGCGCTCACGTGAAGGCCTGCCTGCACGTTCAGGAGCACTGTCGGACCGGTCACCGCGACGAGCGCGCCGGCCAGCAGCGAACCGGCCGCCGTGCCCGCGGCCATCAGCGCGTACACCGTGCTCAGCACCCGTCCCGCGCGGTCCGGGCCGGTTTCCGCCTGGACATGCGACAGCAGCCCGGCACCAGCGACCACGGCGGGCGCGCCGACGGCCATGAACAGCCCGACGTACACCCCGAGCACCGTCGTCGCACCCGGCAGGTTCCAGATCGCCACCGACATCAAGCCCGCGGTGACCAGACCCCAGCCCTGCAGCAGCACCGGCGCGACCCGGCGGGCCAGCGTCGCCACCGCGAACCCGGCGGCCAGCCCGCCGATCGCCTGCACGCCGCGCAAGAGCCCGGCGTCGGCCTCGCTGCCGCGGAGGATGTCGAGCACGAACACCACGAACAGCACCAGGAACATGCCCTGCGCGAGCGAGGTCAGCAGCGCCGACACGCTCGTCGGCCGGAGCCGCTTGCCCGCCAGATCGCGGACCCCGGCGAGCCAATCCGCCTGCTCCGGCGCGGTCTTCCGCACCGCCGCCCGGCGGAACGGGAACGCGAGCAGCATCCCCGCCACGGCGAGCGCGACGAGATAGCCGACGATCACACGATCCAGCCCGCCCCACCCCAGCAGCGCTCCCCCGGCCCAGCCGCCCGCGAGCCGCGCGACACTGCCGTTCACACTCATCAGCCCGTTCGCCGAGGTGACGTCCTCGACGCCGACCAGCTCCGGCACCAGCGCACTGCGGGCGGGCTCGAACACCGACGCCAGTCCCGCTTGCCCCGCCATCACCGCGTAGACAGCCGCGACCGGCAGTTCGGCGCCGATCAGCAACGGCAGCACCACGAGCGCCTGCCCGGCGCACACCACGGCCAGCACGACCCGGCGGTCCCACCGGTCCGCGACGACCCCGGCGATCGGGCTCAGCAGCACCGCCGGCAGCAGCCCGAGGACGATGCTCAGCGCGGTCGTGACCGCCGAACCGGTGCGCACGAACAGGTACACCGGCAGCGCGACCTGCAGCATCCATTCGGCGGTCTCGCCGAAGAACGCCGAGACCCAGAGCCGGGCGAATCCCGGTGCCGCCAGCAGGCGTCTCATGCCGGTTTCCCGTCGTGCCCGATCCGGCGGAACGCGCGCATCCCGAGGAAGACCGCGCGGGCGTCGGCGGGCGCGTCCTTGCGGATGGTGCTGACGTACGGCCGGATCAGGTCGTCGATCGCCTTGGTCAGCGCGTTGACTTCCCCGGGCGTCGCGTTCAGCCCGTAGGAGAAGAATCCGCCGGTCTCGCGCCAGTCCTCGTCCAACTGCTCGACCGTGTCGAGGTACCGCTGAGTCAGCTCCTGCTCCTCGGCCAGCTCCGTGCCGGTGACCGCGAGCTGCGCCGCGGTGAGCGCCGGATCGCCGCCCGGGCGGCCGAGCACCAGCCCGACGTGGCAGGCCTGCCACGGCCGTTCCCGCCCGTCGCCGCCTTCGGCTCGCTCGACCAGGTCGTGTTCCGCCAGCTTGCGCAGATGCCAGCTGCAGTTCGACGCCGTCGAGCCGACCGCGTCCGCGCATTCGCTGGCCGTCGACGGGCCGACTGCCATCAGGTGGTGCACCAGCGCCGAGCGCAGCGGGTGCGCGAGCGCGCGCAGCAGCTCGACGTCGTCGATCCGCTTGCGCGGGGGCAGTTCAGCCATCGGAGGTCCGTCCAAACTCTGAAGGGTTTCTTTCGAAACTTCTCTTTCAGAGTTGCAGTCCGCCGTCCCGTCGTCAAGCGGGGTTTCGAAGCCCCCGGGCCGAGGCTCGGGAAAACCAGTTGCGCGAGCGGGGGCGTCCCGCGTTAGGCTCCCGGCCATCATGGACAGCTGAACCGAGCCCTCCCCGCATCGAGGCCGCTCCCGGTCGAGCCCTGCTCCCGGGAAGCCGCGCGTTGCCCGTCGGGGATTTTGCTTCCACCGCAAAGGCCCGGTGATCACTCATGTCTACTGTCCTGCACGCCTCCGACCTCGTCTTCGGCTACGGCGCCCGCACCGTCCTCGACGGCGTCTCGCTCGTCGCGTCGCCCGGGAGGCGGATCGGTCTCGTCGGCGAGAACGGGGTCGGGAAATCCACCTTGCTCCGGCTGCTCGCCGGGCTCGAAGTCCCGCGCGGCGGTGACGTCGTGCGGCACGGCGACCTCGGCTTCCTCTTCCAGGAGCTGCCGTTCGCCGGCACCGCAACGGTTTCCGACGTCCTCGACGAGGCGCTCGCCGAGATCCGCACCGCGGCGGCGACGCTCGACAAGCTCGCCGCCGTGCTCGCCGAACGCCCCGACGACCCGGACGTGCTCAGCGAGTACGGCCACGTCCTGGAATGGGCGCAGGCGCACGACCTGTGGGACGCGGACCGGCGCGCGGACCTCGTCCTCACCGGTCTCGGGCTCGGCGACATCAAGCACGACCGGCGGCTGCACACGCTCTCCGGCGGACAGCGGTCGCGGCTCGGGCTGGCCGCATTGCTGGTGCGGCGGCCGCGCATTCTGCTGCTCGACGAGCCGACCAACCACCTCGACGACAACGCCATGGAGTTCCTCGAGCGCCACCTCGCGGAACTGACCGGCGTCGTCGTGCTGTCCTCGCACGACCGCGTGTTCCTCGACGCGGTCTGCACGGACATCGTGGACCTGGACCCGGTTCCGGCGGACCGCCGCGTCGGCGGCGCGACGCGCTACGGCGGCAGCTACACCGACTACCTCGGCCAGAAAAAGGCCGAACGCGCGCGATGGGAGCAGCGGTTCACCGAAGAACAGGAGGAACTCAAGCAGCTGCGGGAATCCGTGCACGGCACCGCGCGCCGCGTCGCACACAACCGTGCGCCGCGGGACAACGCGAAGATGCTCTACGACTTCAAGACCGGTCGCGTGCAGAAGCAGATCTCCCGCCGAGTCCGCAACGCGCAGCTCAAGCTGGACACGCTGGAGCGCGAGCAAGTCCGCAAACCGCCCGCGCCACTGCGGTTTCGGGCCTCGCTGACTGCGGACACCAGCGGCGAAGGCCCGGCGGTGTCGCTGCGCGGCATCGCTGTTCCGGGCCGGGTGCAGCTGGACGAGCTGGACGTGGACCGCAGCGCGCGGCTCCTCGTCACCGGCGGCAACGGGGCGGGCAAATCCACCCTGTTGTCCGTGCTGGCCGGTCAGCTGGCTCCGGCGGCCGGGACTGTCCACTTCGGACCCGGCGTGCGCGTGGGATTGCTGGAGCAGGACGTCACGTTCGCCCTGCCGAAGCGGACCGCGCAGGAGGTGTACCGCGCCGCGGCCGGCGAGGCGGCTCCGTCGCTGTCCACGCTCGGGTTGCTGCCGCCGAGGGAACACGACCGTCCGGTCGGCGAGCTTTCGGTGGGTCAGCGCCGCCGGTTGGCGCTGGCGGTGCTGCTCGCGGAGCCGCCGGACGTGCTGTTGCTGGACGAGCCGACCAACCACCTGTCGCTCAGCCTTGCCGAGGAACTGTCCGAAGCGCTCGACAGCGCGCCGGGCGCCGTCGTCCTCGCCTCGCATGATCGGTGGTTGCGCCGCCGTTGGGAAGGCGACCACCTGGCGCTCGCGGATGGCCAACGCCAGGATGTATAGGTCGTTATACAGTTAAGTCAGCGGGCAGTGGCCGGATCGAGTTCCGGCCACTGCCCGCTGTCACAAGCTCAGAGAACGATGCCCAGCAAGGCGTCCACGGCTTCCTTGACCAGGCCCGGCGCGGCCTGGTCGGTGCCGTCGCGGCGCAGCGCCGAGGCGACCCAGGCGTCGATCGCGGTGAGCGCCTTCGGCGTGTTCAGGTCGTCGGAGAGGTGGTCGCGCAGCCGCGCCACGGTGTCCCCCGCGTCGGGTCCGGCCGGCAGCGCGACCGCTTCGCGCCAGCGGGCCAGCCGCTCCTGCGCGTCGACCAGCAGCTGATCGGTCCACGCCCGGTCCTCGCGGTAGTGCCCGGCGAACAGCGCGAGCCGGATCGCCGCCGGGTCGATGCCGTCGGCGCGCAGCCGCGACACGAAGACCAGGTTGCCGCGCGACTTCGACATCTTCTCGCCGTCGAGCCCGATCATCCCGGCGTGCACGTAGTGCCGGGCGAACGGGTGATCGGCGGCGACCGCCTCGGCGTGCGCCGCGCTGTACTCGTGGTGCGGGAAGATCAGGTCGGAACCGCCGCCCTGCACGTCGAAGCCGAGCCCGAGGCGGTTCACCGCGATCGCGCTGCATTCGATGTGCCAGCCAGGCCGTCCGGCGCCCAGCTCTGACTCCCACGACGGCTCGCCTTCGCGCGCAACGCGCCACAGCAGGGCGTCCAGCGGGTGCCGCTTGCCGGGACGGTCCGGGTCGCCGCCGCGTTCGGCGAAGAACTTCGCCATGGTCTCGGCGTCGTAGTTCGACTCGTAGCCGAACCGGCCGGTCGCGTCGTGGTCGAAGTAGACGTCCGGGAACTCGGCGTCGTCCGCGCGGTAGGCGCTGCCGTCGGCGAGCAGCTTCGCGATCACCTCGACGATCTCCGGGATCGCCTCGACCGCGCCGACGAACTGGCGCGGCGGCAGCACCCGCAGCGCCTCCATGTCCTCGCGGAACAGGGCCGTTTCCCGCATGCCGAGCACGATCCAGTCGTCCGAATCGCGTGCCGCGCGCTCCAGCAGCGGCTCGTCGATGTCGGTGACGTTCTGGACGTAGTGCACCTCGTGCCCGTTGTCCCGCCACACCCGGTTGACCAGGTCGAACGCGAGGTAGGTGGCGGCGTGGCCGAGGTGGGTGGCGTCGTAGGGGGTGATGCCGCAGACGTACATCCGGGCGGCGGCCCCGGGCGCGGTCGGACGGACCTGCCCGGTCGCGGTGTCGTGGAGCCGGAGGGGGCGGGGCGTGCCGGGCAGCCGGGGCACGGCGACGGAGGACCAAGTCTGCATACCTCCGACTGTAAGCGTGACGTCCGTCCGCTTTCCCACGAGGTGGGAGAGACAACCGATCTGCCTCTCCCACCTCAAAGGTCAGGCCCGCTGCCGGGCGGCGTTCGCCCGGACGGCGTCGCGCACGTACGCCCCGATGCCGGGCCGCTGCTCGTCCTCCCGGACGAGGAACGCCAGCTGCGCGGGCTCGTCCGCGTACAGGTCCGCGATCCGCTGCTGCATCGCGTACCCGCACTCCCCCATCACCGCGGACAGCATCGCCCGGTGCTCCTCGGCGAGCTCGCCCGCCGCCGGGCTGTCCGCCGCCACGCCGTCGTCGACCAGCGCGACCAGGCGGCGCACCCAGTCCTTCCGCTGCCGCTCCGCCTCGGCCCACTCCTCCTTGGTCTCCGGCAGCTGCGTCTGCTTCCACTCCGGGCAGTCGCCCCAGCGCCGGACGGCGTCCTCCGCGTAGCCTTCCGGCTCCCGGAACCCGCCGAACACTTCGAACTTCTCCTCGGGCGTCAACGCGTTGCCCATGGCTCTCGCCTCCAGCAATCGGTCGACGGCCGCGACCATGTGCGCGATCCGGTCCCCTTGCGCCACCAGCAGCTCGCGCTGCCGTTTCAGGTGGTGGTCGGCGTCGGTTCCCGGCTCCGCGAGCACGGACGCGATCGTCTCCAGGGGAAAGCCGAGCTCCCGGTAGAGCAGGATCCGCTGCAGCCGGTCGAGATCGGCGTCGTCGTAGCGCCGGTAGCCGGACGCGGTCCGCCCGCTCGGCGACAACAGCCCGATCTCGTCGTAGTGGTGCAGCGCGCGCACGGTGACGCCAGCCAGCGCCGCCACCTCGCCCACCCGGTAGCCCATCGCTCTCCCCCTGTTTCTTCGGCCGAACGGCCCTTGCGAGAACCCACGATCACGCCTCACGCCGCGTGAGGGTCAAGTCTGGTGGACAGCGCGGTCCGGCGCGAGTACGAACAAAGCATGGCTCTGCGCACGCCGATCCGCGCCCGTTCCGCTCTCCCTCCTGGTCCCCGGCTGCCGATGGCGGTCCAAACCGTCCTTTTCGGCGCTTTCCGCAACTCCCTGCTGCCGCTGCTGCGACGCCGCTACGGAAACGTCGTGCGGCTTCGGCTGTACCCGGAGCGATCGGTGGTGCTGGTCGGGGATCTCGACCTGGTCCGCGAAATCTTCGCCGGTCCGGTCGACACGTTCCACGCCGGCGAAGGGAACATGGTCCTCAAACCCATGCTGGGCGCGCATTCGGTGCTGCTCACCGACGAGGAGGAGCACCGCCGGGCGCGGAAACTGCTGATGCCCGCGTTCAACGGGGCCGCGATGCGCGGGTATCGCGACATGGTCACCGAGCTGACGGTCGCGGAGCTGGAGCGGTGGCCCCAGGGCCGAGCGTTCCGGGTGCACGACCGGATGCGGGCGCTGACGCTGGAAGTGATTCTGCGGGTCGTTTTCGGGGTGACGGACGGGCCGCGGCTGGCGGAACTGCGGGTGGCGCTGGAGCAGGTCATCGACATCAGCGCGCTGGATCTTTTCGGCTGGCACAGCCCGGCGTTGCAGAAGTTCGGGCCGTGGCGGCGGAATCTCGAGCGGCAGCAGCGGGTCGACCAGCTGTTGTACGCGGAGATCGCCGAGCGTCGGGCGGCACCGGATCTGGCCGAGCGGACCGACGTGCTGTCCCGCTTACTGGCTGTGCCCGGCGAGGATCAGCTCAGCGACCTCGAACTGCGCGACCAGCTGATCACGTTGCTGCTGGCCGGACACGAGACCACCGCGACCGCGCTCGCCTGGGCGTTGCACGAGCTTGCCCGGGATCCGGCGACCGCCGCCGAGACCGCCCGCGCCGCTGACGAGGGCGACGAGAAGTACCTGGAAGCGGTGGCCAAGGAAGCGATGCGGCTGCGACCGATCATCTCCGAGGTGTCGCGGAAGCTCACGAAGGACGTGCAGGTCGGCCCGTACACGGTTCCGGCCGGGCACATGGTGCTGCCCTCGATTTCGCTGATTCACGCGGACCCGGCGCACCATCCGTCGCCGGAGACGTTCGATCCGACGCGATTCCTCGGCAGCGGCCCGCCCTCGGGCAGCTGGTTCCCGTTCGGCGGCGGCGCGCGGCGCTGTCTCGGAGCGGGATTCTCGTTGCTGGAGGCCACGATCGTGCTGCGGGAACTGTTCACGCGGTACCGGGTCAGCGCGCCCAGCCCGCGGCCGGAGCGAGTGAAGACCCGCCACATCACGCTCGTGCCCGGCGACGGCGCGCGAATCCTGGTGCACCAGCGGTAGGTCCGTGAAGGGCTCCTTGAGGGAATCTGACCTGGATCCACCGGTGTTTGTGGTGTTGTAGGTCGTGTCTGGACGCGCAGATGCCCTCTGGCT
>NZ_JBEXMH010000128.1:0-12082 GCF_040610415.1 Amycolatopsis sp. NPDC004079
CGCTGGTCCGTGAGGGTTCCCCTCACGGACCAGCGCCCCCGGCAGAGTCAGGCAGTCCCGGCCGGAACAAGCAACGCGTTGATCGCAGCCGTACGAATCGTAGTCGCGACACTCTCCGCATCAAGCCCGCTATTGAACTGCGGCACCGAATTAATCATCGAAAACACGGCATGCGTAAGAACCCGATTCTGCGCATCCGACAAATCCGGCCGCAACCGCTCCACCAGTGCACTCCACTCCTCGGCGTAGAGCCGCATCATCCGCCGCATCCGATGCCGCTCCTCCTCTGGAACGTTGTGCTCATTCTTCAGGAAAACCAACGTAGAAGGCACATTCTGAAGACTGCGCGTGACGTGATAGTCGATCATCGCCTCAAGCGCCTTGCGCGGATCAGTCACCTCCGCAGCAGTCTCCCGCGCATTGGCAAGCAGGTCCTTCAGCGGATCCTCAAGCACTGCGATCAACAAGGCCTGCTTGCTGGGAAAATGCCGATACAGCGCGGGACCGGTCACCCCGGCCCGAGCACCGATCATCTCGGTGGTAACCGCATCGAAAGCACGCTCATGGAACAGCTCGCCAGCGACCTTGATCAACGTCTGCCTGCGCGAGGAACGAGGCGACGCGGCGCGAGATGGACTCGTCATGGCTCGAGTCTAGGTGAGGGACCGATAACGTGCCGCCGCATACTCCGCCACCATCCCCGCGACCGCGTTGAGGCAGGCAAATCCCAGCTCAGAAGACATCCCCCGCGGATCGCCAAGCACGCCATCCGGCGCGACCGCCTTAACGCCGCCGGTTAATACCCGCTTGAGCAGCTCGTCGGTCATCGGCTCGGCCAGTCCGGCCGCGGCACGCGAGGTTCGCACCGCCTCCGGCCGAAGCGCGAGCATGACCGAGCTCTCGGCAACGTCGGCATGTCCGCCAACCTGACCGGCCAGGCCGCCGACGGCGGCACGCCAAGCAGCAAGCACCGCGGCCGAGTCGGAGAACGCGACCACCTCCAGCGAAGCAGGCAGCTGGGCAGCGAGCCGCGACTCGATCTCGCTGAGCAGCGGATAGTTCCCGATATGAGCAGAAAAGATCAACACTCGCCGAAACCCATGCACAGCAAGGCTTTCGCAGCAGTCAAAGCAGACCGACTCCAGTGTCGAGGGCCGTAGTGACAGGGTCCCGGCAAACCCGAGATGATGCGAAGAACAACCCACGCGCAGCGTAGGCAAGACGAGAGCATCGCCTAGCCGCTCCGCCACGAGCACACCCAGCCGGTCGGCATGCTCACTGTCGACCGACAACGGCAGGTGCGCTCCATGTTGCTCGGTAGCCCCCAGTGGCAGAACCGCGGTCCGCATGCCGCTCGCGATCGCGTCGGCGATCTCCGGCGAGGTCAGCTGCTCGATCCGCAGTTCACTCATGCGCTCCTCCAGTCAAAGTTAGTGGCAAGTAACACGGTAGCTCCTCAGTGACGCCTTGACCACGCGTCAGCTCAGCCTTATGTTATCGAGCAATAACATTGGACGGAAGGAGCGACCGTGGACTTCATCCTCATGTCCGAGGGCGACACCCCCGTGGGCCTCACCCACGAACACCGCTACCGAGAACTGATCGAGGAGGTGCTGCTCGCCGAACAAGTCGGCTTCGACGCCTTCGGAAGTTCCGAGCAGCACGTGGCCATCGGCACGGCGACGGTGTCCGCGCCGGAGGTGCTCTACCCCTACCTGATGGCGCTCACCAGCAGGATCCGCTTCATCCACCTCGTCACGCTGCTGCCGACACGGATGAATCACGCGCTGCGCGTCGCGGAGCGCATCGCGACCGAGGACATCCTCTCCAACGGCCGCATCGAACTCGGCACCGGCCGCGGCAACACGACGCTCGCGCTGCGGGCGTTCGAAGTGGACCCGACAGAGAACAAATCCCAATGGCGCGAGGGCATCGAGCTGATCCGCCGGGCGTTCCTCGACGACCCGTTCTCGTTCGTGGGCGAGCACTACAAGGTCCCGCCGCGCAGCCTGGTGCCGAAGCCGCTGCAGACGCCGTACCCGCCGATCTCGGTCGCCGCGGGGAGTCCGAGTTCGGTCGAAACCGCGGCGAAGATGGGCATCGGCGCGATCATGGGCGGCTTCTACCTCGGCTACGACCTCGTGGAGAACATGCTGAAGCTCTACGACGAAACCCTGGCCGCGGCCACCCACGACTACCCGATCACGCCGCGCAAGATGGTCCTGGTCAGCGGTGGCATGCACTGCGCCGAGACGACCGCCTTGGCCCGCGAGCAGGCTCGCCCGCTGTTCGAGATGTCCAAGCTGTCCACCGACGCGTTCGGGCGCCTCGCCAAGCTTTCCCAGGACTACGCATACATGGGCGCGGTCAATGACGTCGACTTCAGCGACGAGGAGTACCTGTTCGAGCGTTCGCAGGGCTTCCTCGTCGGCGACCCGGAGCATTGCATCGAGCACGTCCAGCGCTACGCGGACATGGGCGTCGAATCCCTGGTGTTGCGAGTGGACAGTCTTCCGCACGACCAGCTGATGCGGTCGATCGAGCTGTTCGGCAAGTACGTGATCCCGCGTTTCAAGCACCCGCGCAACGTGGTGCGCCCGGCCGACGACGTGCTGGCGGGGATCCGCGCCGCGCGTCCGGCGCACGAGGAGGCGCTGCGCCGGTTCCAGTCCGAGAGCAAGCCCGCAGAGGCGGTCCGATGAGCGGCCTCTACCAGCACGGCACCGGAAATGTTCTCGTCGAGCGGCCGGCCGACGGCGTCCTGCTGATCACCATCAACCGGCCCGAGCGGTACAACGCGCTGCTGATGCCGATGTTCGAAGAGCTGAGCCAGGTCTGGGCCGACGTCGAGCGCGACGACGAGACGCGCGTCGTCGTGGTGACCGGGGCCGGCGACGCGTTTTGCACCGGGATGGACGTCCGTGAACCTGATCCGACGCCGGAAGCGGCGCTCGCGATGCTGGAGGCCGAGCGGCGGCGGATCTCGACCATGCTGCGGATCGAAAAGCCGATCATTTCCGCGATCAACGGTCCTGCGGTCGGCTACGGCCTGTCGACGGCATTGCTCGCTGACATCAGCATCGCCGCCGAAGACGCGGTGTTGATCGAAGGGCACACCAAGGTCGGCGTGACCGCGGGCGACCACGCCGCGTTGATCTGGCCGCTGCTGGTCGGGATGGCCAAAACAAAGTATTACGTGCTGACGTCGGAGAAACTGTCCGGGGCCGAGGCGGAGCGGATCGGGCTCGTGAGCCTGGCCGTTCCCCGCGAACAGGTGCTGCCGCGTGCTTTGGAAGTCGCCGCTCAGCTCGCGCAAGGTTCGCAGCAGGCGCTCCGGTTCACGAAACGCGCGCTCAACATGTGGCTCACGAATGCGTTGCCGCAGCACGAATTGTCCGGCGCGTTGGAGATTCTCGACTTCGCCGGAGCTGATTATCGCGAAGCGCGCCAGGCGTTCCGGGAGAAGCGTCCGCCGGTCTTCCCTTCCGCCGTATCGGCGAATTGAGCGGAGGCGACGTGACCACTGCCTCGCTCAGCGCTGTCCACGTGTCCGATGAAGCGGACGGCGTGGTGGTCTTGACGCTGAGCCGTCCACCAGCGAACGCGCTCAGCAACTCGCTCATCCACCGCCTGACCGCCGCTTTGGAAGACCTTGCCAGCGGTCCGGACGCTCCCGCCGTCGTCCTGACCGGCGCGGGTGACCGGTTCTTTTGCGCAGGCGGCGATCTCAAGGAAGCGGTCGGCTACGACGCCGAGTCGATGGTCGAGCGGATGACGTCGTTCCATGCGCTGCTTTGCGCACTGGAGAAGTTTCCCCGGCCGCTGGTGTGCGCGGTGAACGGCTGGTGTGTCGGCGGCGGGATCGAAATGGCCTTGTTCGCTGACGCGGTATACGCGTCGTCGCAAGCCCGGTTCGTTTTCCCCGAGGTCGACCACGGAATGTTGCCTGCGGTGAAAGGAATCGCCAGGGTGCGTGCGGTTGTGGGCGATCGTGGTGCCCGGCGGTTGTTGCTGGGCGGAGCATCCGTCGACGCGTCAGCGGCGAAAGCGCTGGGCATTGTCGACGAGGTGGTTGCGCCGGGGGAGTTGCTGGAAGTCGCGTCGGCGCAGGCGCGCGCGGCGGCGGCGAAACCGCCAGCGGTGTTCGCGGCCTTGAAACTGGCTTTGCTCCAGGAGACCGCGGCGTGGCCGGACGAGAAACAGTTACAGGTCACGGCCGCCGACGCGCGAACAATTTTCAACGACCCTGCCGCACGAGCTGCCCGGGAGGCATGGAATGGCTGACGTTTCGCACGACTTGGATCCGGCCGTCTTCCGTTCGGCGTTGTCCCGTTTCCCGTCCGGCGTCACGATCGTGACGACCCGGAGCGAGGACGGAACGCTGCACGGATTCACCGCGAGCTCCTTCGCGTCGCTGTCGCTCGATCCGCCGCTGGTGCTCGTGTGTCTTGACCGGGGCGCGACGTGCTTCCCGGTTTTCATGGCGGCTGAACGGTTCGTCGTGAACGTGGTGACTCCGTCGCACGCCGAGCTGGCGACGAGGTTCGCGACGAAAGGCGAGAACAAGTTCGCGTACGGGAGCTTCGAGTTCGACGAGCAGGGCCATCCGCTCCTGCCGGACGCGGCGGCGGTCCTCCACTGTGGACTGGAGCAGGCCGTGCCCGGCGGGGACCACGTGATCCTTATCGGCCGGGTACTCGAGGCACGGACCGGCGTCGAGCTGCCCGTGACGTGGTACCGGGGTGACTTCCTCCACCTCGGCGAGCGTGCCGCGTGAGCGCCGCCGGAGCTGGGCTCGCGGCGGGAAGAGAGGCCGGGACATGGAGCTGACCGAGTTCGAACCGGATCGGACGCTGCCGGGTTTGCTGCTCGATCGCGCCCGCCGCGAACCCGACGCCGTCGCGCTGCGGTATTCGCGCGGCGGGGTCGTGCGGGTGGTCACCTGGCGGATGTATCTGGATCGGGTGCGTGAACTGGCGTTCGGCCTGGTCGTACAGGGCGTGCGGCATGGCGATCGGGTCGCGGTGATGAGCGGCGCGCGGCCGGAATGGGTGTTCGCCGCGTTGGCGGTGCAAAGCGTCGGCGGGGTCGTGATCGGGGTGTATCCGACGAACTCGCCTGCCGAGATCGAACAGGTTCTCGTGCACAGCGAGGCGGTCGCGTTCGTCGGCGAGTCGGAAACGGAGCTCGCCAAGGTCGCGGAGGTCGCGGCGAACACCCCGGACCTGCGGCTCGTTGTCGGAATCGACGTCGCGCCGCCGGATCTGCCGGAGGGGATCACCGGTGCGAGCTGGGACGACCTGCGCTCGGCGGGAGACCTGGACTCTTTGGCCGAGCTGATCGCCGCCACGACGCTCGACGACCCGGCCGTCCTCTTCTACACCTCGGGCTCCACCGGAGTTCCCAAGGGCGTGACGCATTCGCACCGCACGCTCCAGCACGCGATCCAGAGTGTCGTCGGCTTGTACCCGGAGTGCCGGACCGCGCGGCACGATGTGGTCGGTTTTCTCCCGCTGGCGCACGTCGCACCCGCCGTGTTGCTCGTTTTCACTCCGCTGCACACTCGGCTGGTCGTGACTTTCTGCCCCATCGAGGAATACGGCCAGGTGCTGCGCGCGGTACGGCCGACAGTCGTGCTGTGGCCGCCTCGCTTCTACGAGAAGCTCGCCGCTGAGCTGATCGCGCAAGCTGAGTCCTGGAACGGGATTCGGCGCGTGGCCTATCGGATCGCGATGCACCTCGGTCGCCGGATGGCCGAGCGACGCTGGTCCGGCCGACGTGCCTCGGTGCTGTTGAGAATCGCTTACGCCGCCGCGGTTCGCGGAGTTTTCCTTCCGCTGCGGGCAATTCACGGAATGGACCGGCTGCGCGTCGCGTGGACGGCTTCGGCCGCCATGCCGGAGAGCGTCGTGGCGCTGTGGCAGATCTGGGGGCTCGACCTGCGCGAGAACTACGGGCTCACCGAGACGGGAGGGTGTCCCATCGGGCAGTTCGGGCAGCCGTTTCCTCGTCCGGGACGGATCGGCCGGGAATTCCCGGACCCGCGCTTCCAGGTGAGACTGGCGGACGATCGCGAGATGCTGATTCGCGCGCCGCTGCTGTTCAGCGGGTACTGGCGGGATCCTTCGGAAACCGCGGCGGTTTTCGAGGACGGCTGGTTCCGCACCGGCGACCTGATAGAGCGCACGCCGGACGGGGACATTCGGCTGATCGGCCGGAAAAAGGACGTGATCATCACCCGGGGCGGCAAGACGGTCGATCCGCAGCCGATCGAAATCCGGTTGAGGGAGAGTCCGCTGATCGAGGAAGCGATCGTGGTCGGCGATGCCCGGAAGTACCTGACCGTCCTGATCGAACCGAATGCGGCCGTCGGTGCGGAGCTGGCGGGGCGGTTGCGGGCGGAGCTGGACCGGGTCAACGCGGACCTCGCGCGGGTGGAGCAGCTGAAGGATTTCCGGGTGCTGCCGCGGCCGTTGGAGGCTTCGCGAGGCGAGCGGACGGCGAACGGAAAGGTGAAGCGCGCGGCTGTGGTGGATTCCTTCGCCGGATTGATCGGGGAGATGTACGGCGTGGACGACGACGCAGCGATCGCGGACCACGTGCGGCGGCCGCGGCGCTAGGGAGAGGCCACGCCAGGCCGCAGCGGGATTTCCGTCCCGCTGCGGCCGTTTCCTAGGGTTATCGCGGTCCGTAAACCACGACAGTGTTGCCCCAAGGATCGCGCGCCACCGCCCGCACCTCGTGTGGTCCTTGTTCCGGTTGCTGTACAACGGTTCCGCCGCCAGCCACCAACGCAGCCAATGCGGCAGCTACCTCGGCAACCTTGAACGACGCGGCAGGCACCCCGTCCGTGACGTCCTCCTCCGGGCCGACCAGGGCGAGGGTCGTTCCGCCCGCGTCGAGGGCGGCGTAGCGGTCTCCGTCGACGAATTTCGTCGGCAGGCCGAAGGTCTCGGCGTAGAACCGCACGGCTGAGCTGACATCGGCGACCGGGTGCAGCACGTTCCCGATCTTGGCCGGCTTCGGGGAATCGTTCACCAGTCGAGCGTAGCTCGCATTGATCCCGCGGCGGGCGGGTATGCGGGGGAAGAACCCGAGGAAGGGAGCGCGAATGTCTGACGTCCGTGAGTACCTGTCGGAAGTCGAGTACCCGTGCGAGCGCGAGGAACTTCTCCGCCGGGCGGCCGCGAGCGGCGCCGGGGACGACGTCATCGGGCATCTCGGCAAGTTGCCCGAGCAGCGGTACGAGAACGTGGAAGCGGTGCACCGGCTGCTCGGCGACGACATCGACCCGCATGGGTGACGTCAGTCGGCCACGCCTTTCTTCTGGTCGATGAAGGTCTGCCGTTCCGGGGTCACCCGGAGGATGACGCGTTCGGACTTGATCGCTTCCGGCGGATAGTCGCCGCCGGTGTACTTGCGGGCGAGTTCGTCGACCTGCAGGCGGGCCCGTTCGCCGGTCTCGATGCCGGTCACGCGCCCGCGGACCTCGGCGTAGCGGTAGGGGTCCTGCTCGTCGCGGATGAGGACGGTGATCCGGTCGTCGCGGGCGACGTTCCGGTGCTTCGCCCGGTGGGTTTCGGTGTTGAGCACGATTTCGCCGTTCTCGACGTGCACCCAGATCATCTGCGTCTGCAGCCGGCCGCTTGGCAGCACTGTGGTGACCGCGGCGAAGTTCTTGCCGGTGGCCAGTTCTTCGGTTTCGGGCAGCAGTTTCGGGCCGTCGGCGGTGCTGGCGGGCACGGCAACTCCTCACAATCGGCGTCACGGACCGCCGTCCGGGTAGCCCGGCTGCCCGGCGGGTAAACCCGGCGAGGTCAGAGCCAGACCAGTCCGGCGAGGACTGCGACGCCCGCGAGCAGCCAGGCCACATAGTCGCCGACCTGGCCGGAATGCGCGCGGTGCAGCACGGTCAGGGCTTCGTGCAGGGGTTTCGGGGGTCGGTGCCGCGACCACAGTGCGAAGGCGGCGGCGCCGAGGGTCAGTACGGCGGTCACTGCCGCGGACAGCAGGCCGGAGCCGGTCCAGGACAGTTCGGAGACCGTCGTCGGGAGGGACGGCGGCAGCGTGGGCAGGACGTCGTGGAGGTAGCCCGCGCGGTCGACTGCTTGCGCCCCGGCCGCTGCGGCGACGTCGCGGATCCACGGAGCAATTCCAGCGACGAGCGCTAAACCGAGCAGCACGACGATAGCGGCGAGCATCGGTACCGGGGTGCGGCGGATCGGCTGGCCGGTTTCGGGTTCCTCGCCGGAGCCGGCGGTCGTGTCGGCGGAATCGTCGGCGGGCGGCCTGCCGAGTCCGAAGTAGACTCTCAGCCCGGCTCGCAACACCGCTGCGGCGGTCAGCGCGGAGATCACCGCGAACACGACCATCAGCCATTCCGGACCGGCGTGCTCGGCCGCGTCTTTGCCCAGCGCCAGGCCGAACGGTGGCAGCCCGGCGAGTGCGGCCGCGGCGATCAGGAACAGCACCGCTTCCGTCCGCGAATGCGTTGCGCGGCCGAAGAGATCGTCCTCGTCGACGCTGCCGTAGCGGTCCTTCAACACCCCGGTCAGGAGGAAGAGCGCGCCTTTGGCCCCGGCGTGCCCGAGCACCGAGAGGACGAACGCGGCCGTCGCCTCGCCGCCGGTCGCGGCGAGTCCGCACAGGAACAGTCCGATGTGGGCGATGGTCGAGTAGGCCAGCAATCGTTTGAGATGTCGTTGGGTGAAGCAAAGCACCGCGCCGAGCACTGCGCTGGCGATTCCGGCGGTGAGGAAGATCCGGCTGACGGTGGCGTCGTCGAGCACCGAGCCGAAGACCGTGGTGCGGACGCGAAGGACGCCGTAGAGACCGAGTTCGACCATGACGCCGGAGAACAGCACGCACACCGGCGTCGGGGCGACGGCGTGCGCGTCGGCGAGCCAGAAATGGAACGGCACGGTCGCGGCTTTGACCAGCAGTCCGGTGCACACCAGGACAAACGCGGCGATGACGAGCGCGTCCGCCGGACGTCCGTCGAGGGCGACTCCCAGCTGGGCGAGGCCGAGCTGGCCGCTGCGCGCGTAGAGCAGGCCGATGCCCATCAGCGAGAAGTACGCGCCGAGGGAGTTGACGACGCCGAAGTTCAGCGCGCCCTGCACGGAGTCCGCCTCCTCGATGCGGTACCCGGTGAGGGCGTAGGCGACCCCGCTCATCAGCTCGAAGAACACGAACAGCGTGAACAGGTCGCCGGTGAAGAGGAAGCCGAGCATTCCGGTCAGGAAGAGCAGCATCATCGCGTGGTAGCGGGCTTCGACGGCTTCGAAGTAATGCCAGCTGTAGAGCAGCGCGCAGACCGTCAGGAACGCCGCGAGCGCGGCGAAGGTCGTGTTGAGCCCGTCCGCGACGAGCACGATGCCGACCGAGCGGGTGCCTTCCGGACCCTGTCTGCCCAGCCAGGCGACCACTCGCTCGTGGTGCGCCGCGGTCAGCAGGACCACGCACAGTGCGCAGACCGCCGCCGCGGTCACCGTGGCCGTCACGTCGACCACGACGCGGGGGAGCTTGCCGCCGAGGCCGAGCAGCAGACAGGCGGCCAGCAGCGGGACGGCGATGGCGAGTGCGGGCAGGGTCGTCATGGTCAGCCGCGCAGCGCGCGCAGTTCGTCGGGATCGACCGTGCCGTGGCGGCGCGAGATCTGCAGCGTCAGGGCGAGCAGGAGCGCGGTGATGGTCGCCGAGACGACGATGTCGGTGAGCGTCATGGCCTGCACCATCGGATCGACTACCGGCTGCGATTGCCCCTGCGCCACGATCGGGGCAGTAGCCTGGTCCTGGTAGCCGATCGCCAGCAGCAGGACGTAGGTGCCGGATTGCGCGACCGACAGCGACACCACGGTGTGCACCAGGTGCCGGCTGCGCATGATCCCGGCGCAGCCGAGCAGCAGCAGCCAGGCCGCTACGCCGTAGCAGGCCGCCGACACGACGCCGGTCACTGTTCCTCCAGCCCGTGCGCGAAGAACCGCGACAGCAGCACGACGAACCCGGCGGCGACCTCGATGCCGATCAGGACGCTCAGCACCAGGACGGTCCCGGACGAGAGCAGCGAGCCGAATTGGCCGAGTGGCAACACGTTCGCGAGGAACGAGCCGCCGACAGCCAGTCCCATCAGGCCGGTCACGACGTACAGGCCGGTGGCCGCCGCTTCGGCGTATTCGCACCAGTCGATCGGACGCAGCCGGGCGAGTGCGCCGTAGCTGCCGGACAGGTAGAGCAGGTGCCAGCCGGTCGCGAGGACCACGCCGCCCTGGAAACCGCCGCCCGGCGTCAGGTGTCCGTGCAGGACGATGTCGATGCCCAGCAGCACCGAGACCGGCAGCAGCAGGAACCCGGCGAGCTTCACGGCGGGCAGGACGTAGCCGTGGCTGTGCGGTTTCGGTTCTTTCTTGGGCGGCTGCAGCAGCGCGAGCGTGCCGACCACCGCGGCGGCGACGATCGTTTCCTCGCCGAGAGTGTCGAGCGCGCGGAGGTCGAAGTTGATCGAGGACACCAGATTCGGCGTGGCCTCCCGGAAACCCCAGGGCAGCACCAGATCCCGGTAGCCGTGACCGGCAGTCCCGGCCGCTGGCATCCGGGCGAACGCGGCGACGAACAGCGCGGCGACCCCAGCCAGCCCCGCCGTGCCGACGATGTCGCGGGTCCTCATCGCTTGCCCGTTTTTCGCAGGGTCAGCAGGACGAGCAGCGGGACGATGGCCGCGCCGACGGCGAGTTCGGACAACGCGACGTCCGGGGCTTGGAACACTACGAAAAGCACCGTCAGGCACAGGGAAAACACTGTGAGCGTGATCGCCTGCCGTTTCGGGTCGTGCGTCGCGACCACAGCGAAACCGGCCGCTGCGACCAGCGCGAGCGCGACGAGCAGCACGGCGGCTGTCATGCGGGGAGGTCCTCGTCGATCTCGCCCCGGTGGCGGGCTTCGAGCCGGGCGGTGGCCGACTGCAGGATCGGGCTGGTGACCGCCAGCAGCACGACCGTCGCGAGGATCGCGCCCGAGCCGAGCTGGACGCCGTTGACCAGCACGAGCCCGACGCCGATCAGCGGCGCGCCGAGCGTGGTCGCCGGGGCGAGGAAGTGCAGCCGGGTCAGCAAGTCCTTGGCACGCACCAGGCCCACGGCGGAGGCGAGGACGACGAACACCCCGGCGAAGACGAGAATCTGGGCGGCGAGGGTCATCGGGTCCCCAGGAGCCGCGCGAAGACGAGCGTCCCGGCGAAGGCGAGGACGGTCAGCGTCAGCGGGAGGATGACGGCGCTGGACGGGCCGTACGCCTGGATGAGCAGCAGCAGCGTCAGGACGGTGACGGTGCCGGCGAACTGCATTCCGGCCAGCCGTTCGATCGCGGTGCCCCGGGCGGCCAGCCACAGCGCGGTGCCGAGACCGCCTGCCATCAGGAGCAGGGCGGCGAGCAGGAGCCAGGTCATCGCGTCACCTGATCGAGGGTCGGGGAATCGGGAAGCAGCCGGTGGACGACGACGCGGGTGTCGTCCGGCGGGCTGGTTACGACCATCGCGCCGGGAGTGCAGCCGACGACCACCGTTGCGGTGGCGAGCCGTGCTTCGTGTTCCGCGCGCGGTGCGGCTGGGACTGTGACTCTCTCGAACTTTCCAGCGGAGGGCCGTTGGAAGACTGTGCGCAACGCGGCGACGGATTCGCTGACGGCGGCTTTGGGGAGCGGTGCCAGCCAGGTCAGCCAGCTGGCTTTGAGACGCCACGAACCGCGCATCGCCCGGCGCGCGGAGCGGGCGGCGATCGCGCAGACCGCCGCGGCGGTGGCCCCGGCGAGGAGTTCCGGGGCCGACGGGGTGGACAGCGTGAGGGTCCACAGCCCGGTCAGGGCGAGCCACCACAGCGGAATCTCGGTCGTAGCGCGCATCTCTCACCTCGGGCAGGGGCTACCCACTTCGGAGACCGCCCAACCCGCGATGACTCGCCCGGCCCGGTACGCGCCGCCAGAGGTCCGTGAAGGGCTCCTTGAGGGAATAAGATAACCAGCAGGGTCCCCAAACAGAACAGCAGCGGACCCCCCCGGAGCGGGGGTCGGGGAGAAAGGAGGCAGAGCAG
>NZ_JBEXMH010000129.1:0-11948 GCF_040610415.1 Amycolatopsis sp. NPDC004079
TTGTCAAGGCATCTTTCCCGCCTTGACAAGCACCTCCGCGCCGTCGTCACAATCAAGCTTCGGGGTGCCCCACGCAACCATGGGCGCAATGTCGCCGCCAGGCGACGAGCCGCCCCCTCAAGCAGGCAAAACCGCCGAAATCTCCTCAGCAGCCTCAGGCCCGAACGCCTCCCGAACCCGCCCCAACGCCTCCTCGCGCTCCAAAGTCCACTCCTGCGTCCCCACAGTCTCCAGCACCAGCACAGCGATCAAACACCCCAACTGCGCAGCCCGCTCCAAACTAAGCCCGCCATCAACCGCGGCAAGAAACCCAGCCCGGAACCCGTCCCCGACCCCGGTCGGATCAGCCTTCCCACGCTCCGGCACCGCCCCGATCTGCAGGGCAGTCCCATCCCGCCCAACAATCTCCACGCCCTTCTCCCCCAGCGTGGTAATCCTCAGCCCGACCCGCTCCAGCACATCCGCCTCGGTCCAGCCAGTCTTCTGCAGCAACAACTCCCACTCGTAGTCGTTGCTGAACAGATACTTTGCCCCCTCCACGAACGCCCGCACCTGCGCCCCGTCCATCCGAGCCAGCTGCTGCGAGGGATCAACCGCGAACGTGTACCCGCGCTGACGGCACTCCTGCGCGTGCCGAACCATGCCCTCAGGATCGTCCGGGCTGATCAACACGAGCCCGAGCCCGCCGACCCGGTCCGAGATCGGCCCCAGCTCGATATTCCGAGACTCCGCCATCGCGCCCGCGTAGAACGTCGCGATCTGGCACATGTCCTCGTCGGTGGTGCACACGAAGCGCGCGGTGTGCGCGACCTCGGACACCAGCACGCCGGCGGTGTCCACGCCGTGCCGCTGCAGCCACGACTGGTAGTCCGCCCAGTCCTGACCCACGGCTCCGACGAGCACCGGCTGCACGCCGAGCACGCCGAGGCCGAACGCGATGTTCGCGCCGATGCCGCCGCGGCGCACGACGAGGTCGTCGGCGAGGAAGCTCAACGACACCCGGTGCAGCTGCTCGGCGACGAGCTGCTCGGCGAACCTCCCCGGGAAGTGCATCAGATGGTCTGTCGCGATGCTGCCCGACACGGCGATCCTGGGCTTGTCTGCCACCGGTTCTCCTCACGAGGTGGATGAGCTGTCTTTTCGCGCCCTGACGCAAGTTACCCGCTGGTCATGACCCTTCCGGGTAGTTTCCGCGCCACGTTCCGACACTACCGGCCGGTACTCATTTCCCGTTCAACTCCAGCTGAATAGCGTGACGTTCGTGAACCTCGCGACCGAACCGGAAACGATCGGCGACCTGATCGCCGACTGCGCCCATCTCCCGTCCGCGCTGCGCCCCGAGCAAGCCGCCGACCAGGCCCGGCTGCCCCGGCCGAGGGCCGCGCGGCCGTGGACGGTAGACGACGCCTGCCACGCACAGGTCGCCGACCTCGACGCGTACGTCTGATCCAGCGAACCTCCGCGGCGGGTGAACGAGCCGCGGCCGAAACGAACAACGGGCCCCGGCGCGGATGCGTCGGGGCCCGTTGTCGGCTCTGGGCTCAGTGGAAGCTGTCGCCGCAGGCGCAGGAACCCGTGGCGTTCGGGTTGTCGATCGTGAAGCCCTGCTTCTCGATGGTGTCGACGAAGTCGATCACGGCCTCGGTCACGTAAGGCGCGCTCATCCGGTCCACTGCCACCTGCAGGCCGTCGAAGTCGCGGAACAGGTCGCCGTCGAGCGTGCGCTCGTCGAAGAACAGCTGGTAGCGCAGGCCAGCACAGCCGCCGGGCTGCACGGCGATGCGCAGGTGCATGTCGTCGCGGCCCTCCTGTTCGAGCAGCGCCTTCGCCTTGGCGGCCGCGGCGTCGGTCAACGTCACGCCGTGGGTCTCCTCGGCGGTCTCGGCCGCAGCCGCACCGGTCTGCTCAGCGGTCGTCATGGCACTCCCTCTTTGGTCGAACTCGCTGCGGGTACATCTCGTGTCATACGTACAACACGGGACTCGCCCGATCTGTTCCCCTCCATCGTCGCATATGGAACGACCTGGTGAACAAAGCCGTGACGCCTGCAATACCCTGGTGAGGTGAGGTTCCTGCGCCGAAGCACCACTGACCCCGCCGCCGACGACTCCGCGGCCGAGGCCGCCGCTGTCGATTCCACGGTCACGAGCAAGTCGTACACGCCGGGAAAGGGCAAGGCCACGCCGAAGCGGCGCGAGGCCGAGGGGCGCAAGCGCGGGCCGGTCGCGGCGCCGCCCACCTCCATGCGCGAGGCGATGAAGCGCAACAAAGAGCTGCGCAAGGCCAACCCGGTCAGCAAGGAAGACCGCAAGGAGGCCGCCCGCGTCCGCCGCGAGCGGATGATGTCGGGCGACGACAAGTACCTGCCGCCGCGCGACAAGGGCCCGGTCAAGGCGTACGTCCGCGACCTGGTCGACTCCCGGCGCAACATCCTCGGCCTGTTCATGCCGCTGGCGATCCTGGTGTTCCTCGCGCTGCTGGTCCCCGCGCCGGCGGTGCAGCAGTACATCACCCTGGTCTGCATGGCGATGCTGCTGGTCATGGCCATCGAGGGCTTCGTGAACGGCCGCAAGATCTCGAAGCTGGTCCGGGAACGCTTCCCGAAGGAACCGTCGACGGCCACGCGCGGCGTCGGCTGGTACGCCTTCGTGCGGGCGAGCCAGATCCGCAAGCTGCGGGTTCCGAAGCCGCGGCTGAAGGCCGGGGACCCGATCCCGAACTGAGCCGTGCGGCCGCGTTCGCCTGAACGCGGCCGCGGCACCTCGCACACGATGCACCCTTCGATCGCGGAGCTTGGGCCGGATTTCGGTGCGCGGTCGCTGCCTCGACGCCGGGTTTCGCAGCCTCCGAAGCTCTTTCGCTCGAACCGGATCCCGCGCCGCCAGACGCCGCGACGGACGCGCCGCCCGATCCCGAACTGAGCCGTGCGGCACACAGGTCGTTAGCCTGGCGAACGAAACGTTTACCCTGTGGGCATGGAGTTTCGACGTCTCGGCCGCAGCGGCCTCAACATCAGTGAGATCTCCTACGGCAACTGGCTGACCCACGGGTCCCAGGTCGAGGAGGACCAGGCGCAGGCCTGCATCAAGGCGGCGCTCGACGCAGGCATCACGACCTTCGACACGGCTGACGTCTACGCGAACACCGCCGCCGAATCCGTGCTCGGGCGCGGCCTCAAGGGCCAGCGCCGGGAGAGCCTGGAGATCTTCACCAAGGTCTTCTGGCCCACCGGTCCGAAGGGCCCGAACGACAAGGGCCTCTCGCGCAAGCACATCATCGAGTCGGCCAACGCGTCGCTCAAGCGGCTCGGCACCGACTACGTCGACCTCTACCAGGCGCACCGCTTCGACCGGACGGTGCCGCTGGAAGAGACGATGCAGGCGTTCGCCGACCTGGTCCGCCAGGGCAAGGCGCTCTACATCGGCGTCTCGGAGTGGAACGCCGAGCAGATCTCGCGCGGCGCGGCGCTCGCCCGCGAGCTGAAGATCCCGTTCGTGTCGAACCAGCCGCAGTACTCGATGCTGTGGCGCGTCATCGAGTCGCAGGTCGTGCCCGCTTCCGAGCGCGAGGGCCTGAGCCAGATCGTCTGGTCGCCGGTGGCGCAGGGCGTGCTGACCGGCAAGTACAAGGTGGGCCAGCCGCTGCCCGCCGGTTCGCGCGCGACCGACGAGAACGGCGGCGCGAACATGGTGAAGCGCTTCCTCGACGAGAAGACCCTCACCGCGGTCGCGAAGCTGGAGCCGCTGGCGGCCGACGCCGGGCTGTCGATGGCGCAGCTCGCCGTCGCGTGGGTGCTGCAGAACCCGAACGTCGCGTCGGCGATCATCGGGGCCTCGCGGCCGGAGCAGGTCTACGACAACGTCAAGGCGGCGGGCGTCAAGCTCGAGCCGGAGCTGCTGACCGCGATCGACGAGGCGCTCGGCGACGTCGTGATCAGCGACCCTGCGCTCACCGTCGCCCCCTGATCACCGCAGCTGGGTTCGTCCGTGAAGGGCTCCTTGAGGGAATTAGATTCCCGCAAGGAGCCCTTCACGGACCTCCCGCGGGCCCTGCGGCGATTACGGAGAAGGCCGCAGCAGAAACCGCTCCGCCACCGCGAGGTCGTGCGGATAGGTGATCTTCACGTTCTCCGCGCTGCCGGGCACCCATCGCACCGGCAGCGCGGAGAACCGCTCCATGCACGAGGCCGTGTCCGTGCCGAGAAAGCCTTCCGCGGCAGCCTGTTCGTAAGCCGCCAGCAGCGGTTGCGCCCGGAAGCCCTGCGGGGTCTGCACCCGGATCGCGCCCGGCAACGGGCCCGCCACCTTGTCCGGTCCGGCCATCGAGACCACGTCGTCCGCGGCCAGGCCCGGCACCGCTCCCCCGTCTTCCCGGGTCCGTTCCAGCACCGCGGAGATCAGCTCCGGCGTCACCAGCGGGCGGGCCCCGTCGTGCAGCAGCACGGAATCCACTGTCCCGTCGGCGATCCGCGGCGCGAGATGGCGCAGCGCGTTCAGCTCGGAGGCCTGCCGCGTCGGGCCGCCGGGCACGATCTCGACCGGCGCGGACAGCCCGGCGAGCACTTCCTCGGCCAGCGGCGCGTCCTCGGGCCGGATCACCAGCACCAGCACGCCGATCCCGGCCGCCGCGGCGAACGCGTCCAGCGACCACGCCACCACGCGCCTGCCCGCCACCGGCAGGTAGACCTTGTTCAGCGCGGCCCCGACCCGGGTCCCCGCACCACTGGCCAGCACGACCCCGGCCGCCGTCGATTCCCGCACGCCGACCGACCCTAAGGGCCCCGCCCCGGCGGCGGTAGGTTGGGCCCCGGGACGCCCAGCGGCGAAAGGAAACCTGGCTGTGGACACCGGCGAAACGGGCATCGAGTTCGGCGAGATCGAACCGCCGAGCGACCAGGCCCGGTCGGGCGCGATCGCGCTGCACGACAAGCTCGTCAAACCCGCGGGCTCGCTCGGCAGGCTGGAAGAGCTGGGCGTGTGGATCTCCTCGTGTCAGGGCCAGGCCCCGCCGCGGCCGTTCACCCGGCCGCGCGTCGTCGTGTTCGCCGGCGATCACGGCATCGCGCAGAAGGGCGTCTCGGCGTATCCGCGGGAGGTCACCTCGCAGCTCGTCGGCACCATGCTGACCGGCGGCGCGGCGATCAACGTGCTCGCCGCGGCGGCGGGCGCGGGCGTGCGCGTGGTCGACATGGCCGTGGACACCGAGGAATCCGCGATGCGGTCGATCGGCGAGTTCAAGGTGCGCCGCGGTTCCGGCTCGATCGACGTCGAGGACGCGCTCACCGACGCTGAAGTACGCGCAGCGGTCAACGCCGGCCGGAAGATCGCCGACGCGGAGGTCGACGGCGGTGCCGACCTGCTGATCGCGGGCGACCTGGGCATCGGCAACAGCACCCCGGCGTCGGTGCTGGTCGCGGCGCTGACCGGCAGCGAGCCGGTCGCCGTGGTCGGCCGCGGTTCGGGCATCGACGACAACACCTGGATGCGCAAGGCCGCTGCGGTCCGCGACGCGCTGCGCCGGGCCCGTGCGGTGCTGGCGGACCCGCTCGCGCTGCTGCGGACGTCTTCTGGTGCCGATATCGCCGCGATGGCGGGCTTTCTCGCGCAGGCGGCAGTCCGCCGCACGCCGGTGGTGCTCGACGGCCTGGTCGTCTGCTCCGCCGCGCTCGTCGCCGAAGAACTCGCTCCCGGTGCCCGCCGCTGGTGGATGTCCGGGCAGCTCACCGGCGAACCCGCGCACGCGCTCGCGCTGGAGCAGCTGGACCTCGGCGCGCTGCTCGACCTCGACGTCCGCCTCGGTGAGGGCACCGGCGCGGTCACCGCGCTGCCGCTGCTGATGATGGCCAGCCGCGTGCTCGCGGAAATGACCACGCACGAGCAATCCGGCGTCTCCGGCCCGCTCTCGTCCTGAAAGCCGTGAAGGGCTCCTTGAGGGAATCTGATTCCCTCAAGGAGCCCTTCACGGACGGCTAGCTTCAGCTGAGCGGGGTCATCCAGCCCGCGGGGGCAGGGCGGGTGCCTTCCTGGATCCCGACGAGCTGCTCGCGCAGGCTCATCGTGACCGAGCCCGGCTGCCCGCCGGAGATCGAGAACTCGCCGCCGCCGTGCTTCACGTGGCCGACCGGCGTGATGACCGCCGCCGTGCCGCACGCGAACACCTCGGTCAGCTCGCCCGAGGCGGCCGCCTTCTCCCATTCGTCAGTGGAGATCCGGCGCTCCTCGACCTTGTGCCCGGCGTCCTTCGCCAGCTGCAGCAACGACTTCCGGGTGACGCCCGGCAGCAGCGAACCGGTCAGCTCCGGCGTGGCCACGCGGACGTCGTCGCCCGAGCCGAAGACGAAGAACAGGTTCATCCCGCCCATCTCCTCGACCCAGCGGCGCTCGACCGCGTCGAGCCACACCACCTGGTCGCAGCCCTTCTCGACGGCCTGCGCCTGCGCCACGAAGGACGCCGCGTAGTTGCCCGCGCACTTCGCCGCGCCGGTGCCGCCGGGGGCCGCGCGCACGTATTCAGTGGACAGCCACACGCTGACCGGCTTCACGCCGCCGCTGAAGTACGAGCCGGCCGGCGAGGCGATGACCGCGAAGACGTACTCGTCGGCCGGGCTGTTCACGCCCAGTCCCGCCGAGGTGGAGATCATGAACGGGCGCAGGTACAGGGAATCGCCCTCGCGGGTCGGCACCCAGCGCTCGTCGACGGCGATCAGCTCGCGCAGCGAGTCGACGAAGGTCTCCACCGGCAGCTGCGGCATCGCCAGCCGCTCGGCGGATTCGCGGAACCGCTGCGCGTTGGCGTCCGGCCGGAACGCGGCGATCGTGCCGTCCGGCTGCCGGTAGGCCTTGAGGCCCTCGAAGATGGCCTGCCCGTAGTGCAGCACGGACGTGGCCGGGTCGAGGGAAAACGGTTCGTACGGCCCGACCTTGGCGTCGTGCCAGCCCTTCTCGGTGCTGTAGCGCACGGTGACCATGTGGTCGGTGAAATGCGTGCCGAACCCCGGCTTGGCAAGTACCTCGGCGACGCGTTCAGGACTCGCGGGGCTCGGGTTCGGAACGTGGGTGAACTGCGTCGCTGTGGTCATGCACAAACGATAGCGCTTGGTCGGAAGCACGTTAGTCGGAAGTCCTGTGGTTTTACTCGCCGCACTGCCCCGCGCTCGCAGCGTCACCCCACTACGATGGACGGCGTGAGCACTCAACCAGCACGCCAAGCCGGGCCGGGCGCCGGGCCGGACGTCAAGACCTTCGGCACCGCGGCCCTGCTGACCTTCGGGGCCGGAATGCTCGGGATGGTCGGCTGGGGCCTGCTCTCCAGCGGGTTCGGCTTCTTCCTCGGCCTGGTCGTCGCCGGGTTCGGCATCTACTGGTGGAAGAACCTGCACGGCCAGGTGATCGCCAGGAACGTGCCGACCAAATCGGTGGTGATCCTGCTCGTCGTCAACATCGTGCTGTTCATCGCGCTGGTCCTGCTGGCCCAGTAGGCCGGAGTCCGGCGGGCAGCTCCGGCGCGGGCCAGCCCGGGTCCGGGCGGAAATCGGTGTGCGTGCCGTCGAACGGATACGCGCCCCGCTCGGCCAGCGCGCCCATCCGTTCGCCTTCCGCGCGCAGCGTGTCGAGTTCGGCGGTGGTGAGCCGCCCCGCCTCGACGGCTGCCTCGGCTTCGTCCTCGTCCTTCCACTTCCAGCCCGCGCCCGGCGTCACGACCAGGTCGAGGATGCCGTCGACGCGGTCCGGGCCGGTTTCGGTGCGCCCGCGCGGGATTTCGAGGTTCACGTACCAGTCGCGGAACCGTCCGTCCGCCTCGAAGAACCACCACACCGACGACCAGGCATCGTCGGGAATCAGCCGCAGCGTCGAGGTGCCGTGCCAGATGTCCGGCACCCGCACGCGCGGCTCGCGAAACCGTTGTTCCAGGGGCGCTTCGCGCAGGCTTCGGCCGTCCGCGAGCCTGCTGCCGACGATCGGCGTGCCGATCGGGAGCCAGCCGAGCAGCGTCTCGCCGTCGTCGGAGACCACGCGCAGCGGATGGTGCTGGCCGATGCTGCCGTCCGGGCGGACGAAACGTTCGACGACTGTCTGTCCCGGCGCCCAGCGGTGCTCAGTCATGGACGCCACGGTAGCGACGAATCCGCACCCGCAGCAGCACTTCGACGACCGCGCCGAGCCCGGCCGCGAGCAGCACCGCCGGCAGCGGGACGAACGCCGCGGCGGCCGCTGCCAGCAGTGCGCCGACCGCGACCGGAGCCCCACCGGACGGCGCAAACCGCTGTCGCGCCCCGACGAAAGTCGTGAATGCCGAGGGAAGAGTGGCCAGCACTGCGATCACCGTGAGCAACGGCTGAAGCTGTCCGGCGTCCGCCGCGGAGAGCAGGTCCCGCATCGCTGTCCCGGACAACCCGAGCCGAACCGGACCCAGCTGGAAGAGCGTCACCGCGGTGACGATGACCGCGACCAGGCCCAGAACGATCGCGCGTCCGGTGCTCCGCTCCCCTGGTTCCGGAATCAGGAACGGCAACAGGAACAACGCCGCGACGACGATCGCGGCCGCGTTCGGCGTCCCGAATCCGCCCGTCTGCGATACCGGAGCGACCGCGAGACACATGGCCACCAGCACCGCCGCGGCGACCAGCAGCACGCCCGACACCCACTTGACCAGCAGATCCGGCAACCGGAGCCCGGCGAAGCCCGCCGCGGCGACGAACACGACCAGCGCAGCGGCGGCGTATCCGGGCCGCAGCGGGAAGACGTACGCGCCGAAGGCCTGCGCGAGCACGACAATCTGTGTCAGCCGGGATAATCCGCCGACGATCCGGGCAGCCGGATCGTCGCCGAGCGCGGGCAGCCGGGAAGCCGCGACCGCGGCCAGCGCGGCGAGCACAACCCCGGCGAGCACCCAAAACCCGGCTCCGGCGGCGCCTGCCGCCAGCGTCACCAGGAGTGCTCCCGCGAGCCGCACCGCGATCCCCCTTCCCCCGTCCGGATGGCTTTGTCATTAGCATGGCTCACGATCGACCGGGCAGATCGCCCGGCACCACCGCGACGTCGCGAGGAGCCAGAAGTGACCGTGCCGAAGCTTGCCCTCTCCGAGAACACGGGTGCGGCATTGGGCAAGACCCGCGCCGACGTCGTCGTGATCGGCACCCTCCAGGGCGAGGACGGCCTCGCGCTCGCCGCCGGCTCCGAGGTCGCCGACGCGGCGTTCGACGGCAAGCTCGCCGAGGTGCTGGGCACGCTCGGCGCGTCCGGCAAGGCCGAGGAGATCGTGAAGCTGCCGACGCTGGGCAAGCTGCCCGCGGGCGTCGTGCTGGCCGTCGGCCTCGGCAAGCCGAAGGACGGGGAAATCACCGCCGAGCAGGTGCGCCGCGCGGCCGGTGCCGCGGCCCGCGCGCTGAGCGGCACCGAGCGGGCGTTCGTCACGCTGTCGGCCGTCGACCTGCACGCCGCCACCGAAGGCACCGCGCTGGGCGCGTACGTCTTCACCGAGTACCGCTCGGAGAAGGGCGACGCCCCGCTGGCGAAGGCCGACCTGGTCAGCCCGGCCGAGGGCACCGCGCGCGAGCACAAGGCCACCCTCAAGGCGGCCGGGTTCATCGCCGAATCGGTGATCATCGCCCGCGACCTGATCAACACCCCGCCGAACGACCTCTTCCCGGCGTCCTTCGCGGACCGCGCGAAGAAGCTCGCCGAGGCGAACGGCCTCGAGTTCGAGGTGCTCGACGAGAAGGTCCTCAAGCGCAAGGGCTTCGGCGGCATCCTCGGCGTCGGCGGCGGTTCGTCGCGGCCGCCGCGCCTGCTGCGCGTCAGCTGGAAGCCGGCGAAGGCGAGCAAGAAGGTCGCGCTGGTCGGCAAGGGCATCACCTTCGACTCGGGCGGCATCTCGCTCAAGCCCGCCGCCAACATGGACCACATGACCTCCGACATGTCGGGCGCGGCCGCCGTGCTCGCGTCGGTCGTGCTGGCCGCGAAGCTGAAGTACCCGCTCGAGGTCACCGCGCACATCCCGCTCGCGGAGAACCTGCCCTCGGCGACCTCCTACCGCCCCGGCGACGTCCTCACCATGTACGGCGGCAAGACCGTCGAGGTGCTCAACACCGACGCCGAGGGACGGCTCGTGCTGGCCGACGCGATCGTGCGCGCCGCCGAGGAGAACCCGGACTACCTGATCGAGACCGCCACGCTGACCGGCGCGCAGGTGGTCGCGCTGGGCAACCGGATCTCCGGCGTGATGGGCTCGGACGAGTTCCGCGACCGGGTCGCGGGCATCATGCAGGCCACCGGCGAAGGCGGCTGGGCCATGCCGCTGCCCGACGAACTGCGCGGCGACCTCGACTCGCGGCTCGCGGACATCGCGAACGTCACCGGCCAGCGCTGGGCGGGCATGCTCGTCGCGGGCGTCTTCCTGCGCGAGTTCGTGCCCGCGGACCTGCCGTGGGTGCACCTCGACGTCGCGGGCCCGGCCTTCAACTCCGGCGGCCCGTGGGGCTACACCGGCAAGGGCGGCACCGGCGTCCCGGTCCGCACCATCGCCGCGGTGCTGGCGGACATCGCCGACCAGGGCTGACCCGCTCACGCCCGAATGCCACATTGGGTGCGCCCAGCGCACCCAATGTGGCATTCGGTGCGTCAGATGCACCCAATGTGGCATTGGGGCCGGCCAAGCCGTGTGGCACGCTCGCGTTCATGCAGCGCGACGACTACCTCGAAACCGCCGTCCGCGACGTGCTCACCGCCGACGAGGCCGCCGCGGACCGCCGGATCGGCCACGCCGCGCTCCTTCTGGCGACCGCAGGCGCGTCCGGCGCCGCGGATCGCCTTGTCACGCAATGGCACGCAGTAACCGGACGCCCGACGTCCGTGCTCGCCGACGACGCCGTGCGCGCCCGCGCCTGGGCGATGCTCTTCGAGGCCCGCGGCGACCGTCCACAATGGGCGGATGCCCTCATCCCGCTCGACCTGGACGCGGAAGAGCAAGCCCACCAAGCACTTCTCGCCCGCCGAGCGTCCGATTTGGACGGTCTCTTCGACGGTTCGCCCGTCGCCGGGGTGGTCTCCGCGATCGCCCCGGAACGACCGGATCCGGTGCGCGACGCACTGGCCGCCGCCGACCTCGACGCGTGGGCCGCGCTGGTGGAAAACCACCCGAACCCGGACGTCGCGACGCTCGCCGCCACCCGCCCGCTCGCCGCCCGGCTGGCCGCCGGCGCGGACCCGCTCGGCCTCGGCACGGAGTGGCCGGACCAGTGCGCGGGCGCGCTGATCGCCGCGCTGCGCGAACGCCATCCGACCGGCCCGGGCAGCCTGCCGGAACTGGTCGACGCGATCCTCCGGCTGCGCGGACAACGCGCCCCCGCCCCGGTGTCGCAAGCCGACCTGGCCGCGGCTGAACACCGCCTCGGCTTCCGCCTGCCCGACGAATACCGAGAGTTCCTGGCGATCACGGACGGATTGCCCGCGGACGTGGTGTTCCCGCGCCTGCTGCCCGCCCGCGAACTGCGCGCCAACGGCACCGTCGTGATCGTCTCCGACCCCGCCACGGTCCTGCTCACGCACACCGGCGACAGCTGGCGAGCGGTCGAGGTCGACCTCACCTACGGCAGCACCGCGCACGACTCGTTCCGCGCATTGCTGGAACACCATCACCGGCTGCTGGAAGCGAGTGCGTGACTCACCCACCCGCTGAAGTCCGTGAGGGGAACCCTCACGAACCCAGATTCCCTCAGGGTTCCCCTCACGACCACCGCCCGCCGCGATGCGCCCCAATGCCACGTTGGGGCGCTAGCCCCCAGCAGCCGCCAACCGCACCGACGCACTCAACGATCGAGGCACCCAGCCCCTCCCCCGCACTCCGATACGAAGCCGCCCTGCGGTTCGGGGGTGCTTGTCAAGGCATCTTTCCCGCCTTGACAAGCACCCCCCAGCCCGACGCACCCTGGGGGGGGGGGGGGCCGCGGT
>NZ_JBEXMH010000130.1:0-11332 GCF_040610415.1 Amycolatopsis sp. NPDC004079
ACAGGCCGAAGGCCCCTCACGCCGGGCAGCCCCCAAACGCCGGCATAAAAGCGATCCCGCCCGCGGCGGCGAAGCCGACGCCAAAAACACAGCTGGTGAGCTGCCCCACCAAATCAACCCCGACCACGAACCGACCGACGATAACCAAGCGACCGCCCCACCCCCGTAGCCGTCGTGACCACCGCAGGCACCAGATGCGCCACCGAAGTCGTCTCCCGACGCCCCACAACCGCAACTGCCGCAGTGACCCGGCCGGAAGCGTCGCGGATCGGCGCGGCGACGGCGACCGCGTCATCGGCTAGCTGGCGATCCGCGACGCAGTAGCCAGTACGGGCGATCTCGGCGAGTTCGGCGCGCAGGGTCTCCGGGTCGGTCGTGGTGTGCGGGGTTTCCGCCGCGATCGGGCTGGTCAGCGCGGACTCGCGGGTGTCGGCGGCGGCGTGCGCGAGCAGCACCCGGCCGGTCGCGGTGGTGGTCGCGGGAAGGCGGCTGCCGGTCGTGGTGAGGATGCCGACTGAACGGTGTCCGGCCAGCCGGGCCAGGAACACGACATCCGTTCCGTCCAGCACCGAGAGGTGCACGTTTTCGCCGGTCGCGTCGAACAGGTCGCCCAGATACGGCAGAGCGATGTCGCGGATCGAGGCGCGGGCCAGCGAGAGCGAGCCGAGCTCCCACAGTTTCAGGCCTAGGTGATAGCCGCCGTGGTCGTCACGGGTGAGCGCTCCCCATTCGGCCAGTTCGCCGACCAGGCGGTGCGCGGTGCTCAACGGCAGGCCCGCGGCCTGGGCGATCTCGGTCAGGGAGAGCACCGGCGTCTGGGCGCTGAAGCAGTCCAGCACCGACAGCAGCCGCGCCGCCGCGGTGGGTCTGGCTTCCATGTGGCGGAAGTCTGATTGAGGCGGGGCCGCGGCGCAAGCGACACTGCGCACGTGGGTCGGCCAAGCAAGGAAAACACAGAACACAGCGAGTCGGTTTTGATCACGGGGGCGGGATCGGGTCTCGGGCTGGGAGCGGGATTGACGCTCGCGGCGCGCGGGCACCGGGTGTTCGCCACCGTCGAACGGGACGACCAGATCGAGCCGACGCGGGCGGCGTTCGCCGAGCGCGGGCTCGTCGCGGAAGTCTCCCGGCTTGATCTGCTCGACCTGGCTGATCGCGAAGCGGCTGCGGCGCTCGACGCGTCCGTTCTGCTCAACAATGCCGGATTCGGTGCCGAAGGGCCGCTTCTGCGCACGGATTCCGCAGTGGTTCGGAAAACGTTCGAGGTCAACGTCTTCGGCACGCTCGAGTTGACGCGGCTGGTCGCCGACCGGCTCGTCGCGGGCGGGCGCGGCGGGCGGATCGTGTTCGTCACGTCGGTGGCGGGGCTGTTCGTCGCTCCCGGCGCGGGCGCGTACGGGGCCAGCAAGTTCGCCCTCGAAGCCATGGCGCAGGCGGTCCGTCAGGAGTTGCGACCGCACGGAATCGAGGTGCGGGTCGTCGAACCCGGGCCGTTTTCCACTGGGTTCAACGAGAAACTCGTCGAGCACGCGCCTGCCTCGGATCACGACTTTTCGGATTTCCTCGCCATGCAGCGCGATCCGGCCCCGGCGGTCGAGACGATCGCGCGGGTCGCGGTCGAATCCGGGCCGTACCGGACGATCGTCCCGGGCGAGTTCGGTGCGATCGTGCGCGAGCAGCAAGATCAGCTGTGGGGCGAGACCGACCTTGTCGAACCGTGAGAAAGTGCGGTCGGCGCGACTGAAACAAGCACGAGACAGGAGCACATGACAGTGAAGATCGCGGTTCTCGGGGGCGGGCACGGTTCCTGGGCCACGGTGGCGGAACTCGCCGAGCACGGCCACGAAGTGCGCTGGTGGCGGCGGAACGCCGAGGCGTTGGAAGCGTTGCGCGCGACCGGGGCGGTGGGCGTCCGGGATTACCGGGGCTCCCGTTCGGTGCCGGTGGGCGACGGCGCCGGGGAGATCAACCCGGTGGCAGACCTCGCCGAGGCGGTGCGCGGCGCGGCTTTGATCGTGATCCCGCTGCCCTCGACCACGCACGACGACCTGGCTCCCCGGCTCGCCCCGCTGCTGACCGAAGGCCAGGTGGTCTTCCTGCCGCCGGGCACGTTCGGTTCGATGGTCTTCGCCAAGGCCGTCGCCGCGGCGGGCAGGAGTTCGGAGATCGCGTTCGCCGAAGCCGGGACGCTGCCCTACCTCGCGCGTCGTCATGGCGACGCCGAAGTGGTGATCAGCGGGTACGCGACCCGGCTGCCGACCGGTGTTTTCCCGTTGCGGCTGGCGGAAAGCGCGTTCAAGACGCTGCGCGAGGCGTACCCGAGCATCGAGGACGCGGGCGACGGGCTCAGCGGAGCGCTGATGAACGCGGGGCCGATCATCCATCCGCCGCTGATCACGATGAACGCCGGTCCGCTCGAGCATTTCGCCGCCTGGGACATTCACAACGAGGGCACGCAGCCGTCGATCCGGAGCGTCACCGACGCGCTGGACGCCGAGCGGGTCGCGCTGCGCGAAGCGTTCGGCTACGGCGCGCCGCACTTCCCGCTGGCCGATCACTACGCCACCGACGGCGAGGAGTGGATGTACGGCCGCTCGGCGCACGAGCGGCTGACCGACAGCGGCGACTGGCGCGAGAAGATCGACCTCCACACGCACCGCTACATGCTCGAAGACACCCGGCTCGGGCTGTCGCTGCTGGTGTCCGCTGGCCGTTGGGCCGGAGTGCCGACGCCGGTCGCGGAAGGTCTGCTGGCTTTGGGTTCTGCCATCACCGGACGCGATTTCTACGCCGAGGGACGAACCTTCGAGAACCTCGACCTGGCCGATCTCGACCGCGCTGGGCTGACCAAGCTGCTGCAGGACGGAGTCCAGTCGTGATCGCCATCGTCGGCGCCGGGCGGATGGGCGAGGGCATCGCGCTGGCCTTCCTCGCGGCGGGACATCCGGTGTTGCTCGCGGACGTCAAGGACCGCACCGAGGAAGAACGCCAGCTCCGCCGCGACGAGGTCCGCAAGCGCCTCGCGGACCGGCTGCGCGCGATGTTCGGCCACGCCGACGCGCTGGAAAGCCTGACGCTGGGCGACCGTTCGGCGAAGGAACTCGCCGACGCGACCGTGGTGTTCGAGGCCGTGCCGGAGGTCATGGACGTCAAGCGCGAGGTGTTCGGCTGGCTCGGCTCGCAGGTGCCGGAGTCGGCGGTGCTGGCCTCGACGACGTCGACCTTCCTGGTCACGCAGATCGCGGAACTCGCCGACCGGCCGGAGCGGGTCGTCAACGCGCACTGGCTCAACCCGGCCGAGCTGATGCCGCTGGTCGAGGTCAGCCGGAGCGACGACACCGACCCGGCCGCGGTCGAGCGGCTCGTGGAGCTGCTGCGCGAAATCGGCAAGGTGCCGGTCGTGTGCGGGCCCGCCGCCGGGTACATCGTGCCGCGGCTGCAGGCGCTGCTGATGAACGAGGCCGCGAGGATGGTCGAGGAAGGGGTGGCCGGTGCCGCCGAGATCGACCTCGCGGTCCGCGCCGGGCTCGGGCCGCGGTTCTCGGTGCTGGGCCCGCTGGAATTCATCGACTGGGGCGGCGGGGACATCCTGTACTACGCCTCGCGCTACCTGACCGGGGAGCTCGGCGAGCGGTTCCAGGCGCCCGCGATCGTCGAGGAGAACATGACCGGCCAGCGGCGAGGTCTCCAGGACGGGGCCGGGTTCTACCGCTTCGACGCGGCCGGGGTGCCGGACTACCGGGCGGCGCGGATCCGGGAGTTCGAGGAGATTTTCCGGCTGCGGGAACCGCATTTGCGGGACGGGACGCCGGTTCCGGAGCGTCCGCAGGAGTGACTTTTGGTTGGCGGCCGCGGGTTCAGGCCCGCGGCCGCCAGCACTCCGCAAGCCATCCGGCCGCCTGGGCGACGCGCGGATGGGCTTCGCCGAGGACTGCTTTGAGCCCGGCTACCACGGATTCCAGCTCGGCCGCCGCATCCGCTCGGTCGCCTCGTTGTGCGGCGGCCCGGGCCAGCGTCGCGCGGAGGCCGAGCACCATCGGATGTCCCGCCGGCCAGGCACCGGCAGCCAGGACTGTCCGCGCTGGGTGTTCCGCTTCGTCCAGGTTTCCGCTCTCCACGCAGGCTCGCGCGAGCGCGGTGCGGATGATCAGCGCACCTCGGCCTCGCGCTTCGCCCAGGGACTGACGGAGCAGGTCGGCCGCCTCGCGCGCTTGCCCTGCCAGCAGGAGAACGGTTGCCAGCGACTCCCCCAGCTCTGGCCGCTTCTCGAACAGGTCGCGCATCGGAGCGATCGCCGCCTCCGGATCTCCGGTTTCGGCCTGCACCACTAAGAGGAGCCCGCGGAGCGCGTCTCGTTGCTCGTCGGTCTCGCAGAGCGCTTCCTCGTTTGACAGCAATTGTTCGGCCGTCTCGTAGCGGGCCAGCGCGCGCAGCATGGTGACCTTCCGGCGCCGTCCGGCTCTCGTCCGGGCGTGCGCCGGGCCGAGTTCGGCGGTGCAGTAGTCGACGTGCGCGTCGAGCACCGCGAGCGCGTCTTCGTACTGCGCTGCCACGCCATAGGCTTCCGCGAGGAGCAGCTGGGCTCTGAACGTCCCTGGCTGGCGCGCGCCCCACGTTTCCTCGAACACCTCCGCAGTGCGTTCCAGCAGCGGGATCGCCTCTGCCGGACGGCCCTGCGAAGTCTGGCAATACGCCAGATTCGCCCACGCGGCAAGGGTGTCCGGCCCACGCGGACCGAATTCTTCCGTCAACGCGGACACGAGATCCGTATAGTGCCGCTCCCCTGCCGCCCAGTCCTCGTTCTTGAGCAGCAACTGGCCCAGCAGGAGCCGCCGACGCAGGTTCGGCACGCTCTTCGGGTTACGCGCCTTCGCGAGGGAGGCCTGCAGCGCGGCGATCTCGTCAACCGGCTCTGGCTTGGTGCGGAAGAGTCCCACCTGGACAGTCTGCCCGCCCCGGAGATTCAGTCCTTCTCAAGCCACCCAGAAACCTCGACGACATCCGGATGCTTCGGACCAAACGCCTCCGTCAACCCCGCCGCGACCGCCGCCAGTTCGCGGTCCGCCTCGGCATCCCGGCCGCGTTCCCGGGCCACCCGCGCCAACGTCGCCCGGGCGCCGAGCTTCAGCGGGTGTCCGTCCGGCAAGCCATCGGCCGCCGCGATTTCTCCGGCCAGTGTTTCCGCCGAGTCGAGCTGGCCGCTTTCCAGGTACGCGCGGGCCAATTCCCCGGCCGGGCCCCACTGTTGCGCCGCCGGTTGCGCGGACAGCACGGCGCGGTACAGCTCCGCCGCTTCCGCGGGTTCCCCGGCTCGCAGCAGCACCGCGGCGAGCACCTCGACGAACTCCGGAGTGCGGTACTGCTCGGCGAGTTCCCTCGCCTTGTACTGGACTGTCTTCGCCTCGCCCGCTTCCGCCCGGATCAGCAAGCCGACCGCGCGGGCACTATCGCGTTCGTAGTCGTCTCGCGGCTTACGGGACAGACCGGAGTTCAAAGAGCCAGCCTCGTCGTATCGCCCGAGTGTCCGCAGCACGCTCACCTTCCGGCGCGCGCCCGCGATGGTCGACTCGTGGTACTCGCCGAACTTGTCCACGCACGCGTTCAGATGCTTGCTCAGCACGGCCAGCGCCTCGTCGTACTCCCCGGAGAGCGAGTACATCTCCGACAGCATCAGCTGTGCCCGCAGGGTGGCCGGGTCGGCGGGACTGACGGCCTCGTAGATGTCCACTGTGGACTCCATCAGCTGCACCGCGTCCTCGGTCTGCCCCAGCGCGGCTTTCGCCGTCGCCAGGTTCAGCCACGCGCCCAGCGTGCCCGGGTGCTGATCGCCCTCGACGCGCACCTGGGCGTCGGCGAGTTCGGTGTAGTGCTCCTCCGCCGCGGGCCAGTCGCCGGTTTCCACCAGGAGGATGCCGATCCGGTGGCGCATCGCGAGGCTCTCCGGGGAATCCGGATCCGCGGCTTTCGCCAGTTTTTTGCGCAGCTTCGCGATTTCGGCTGCCGGGTTCGCCCGGAAAAGCGCCATTGCCGTCCCCCGTCCGGTTGGTGCGTTCCCGCCAGTGTGCCCCATGCCACAAGACCCCAGGAGTGTGCCGTCTCCCACTCGACCGGGCCACTGCACTGGTTACCCACGGGTAACAAGGGCTAGGGTGCGGGACAGGAACACTCTCTACTTCAGGAGCATTCGTGGCCGCACCAGCAACGCCGCCGCTCGCGCCCACCGCGCGAGGGGTGCGCAATGTCGTCTTCGTCGAAGGGGTACGCACGCCCTTCGGCAAGGCGGGCGACAAGGGCATGTACGCCGGGACCCGGGCGGACGACCTCGTCGTCAACGCCATCCGCGAGCTGCTGCGGCGGCATCCGGAGCTGCCGCCCGAGCGCGTGGACGAGGTCGCGATCGCCGCGACGACGCAGATCGGCGACCAGGGCCTGACCATCGGCCGCACCGCCGCGCTCCTCGCCGGGCTGCCGAAGTCCGTGCCGGGCTTCGCGATCGACCGGATGTGCGCGGGCGCGATGACCGCGGTGACCACCACCGCGAGCGGCATCGGCTTCGGCGCGTACGACATCGCCATCGCGGGCGGCGTCGAGCACATGGGCCGCCACCCGATGGGCGAGGGCGTCGACCCGAACCCGCGGATCGTCGCGGACAAGCTGGTCGACCCGACGGCGCTCGTGATGGGCCAGACCGCGGAGAACCTGCACGACCGCTTCCCGGAGATCACCAAGGAGCGCACGGACGCGTTCGCCGCGCGCAGCCAGGAGCGCTACGCCGAGGCCGTCAAGACCGGCAAGATCGGGCCCGAGCTGGTTCCGGTGGCGACCAAGTCGAAGGAACTCGGCTGGGGTCTCGCGACCGAGGACGAGCCGCCGCGTCCGGGCACGACCGTCGAGCAGCTGGCGAAGCTGAAGACGCCGTTCCGCCCGCACGGCCGGATCACCGCGGGCAACGCGGCCGGTCTCAACGACGGCGCCACCGCGGCGATCCTCGCCGACGAGGACACCGCGCGCGAGCTGGGTCTTCCGGTCGGGATGCGGCTGGTCGGCTACTCGTTCGCGGGCGTCGAGCCGGAGGTCATGGGCATCGGCCCGGTGCCGGCCACCGAGAAGCTCTTCCAGCGCACCGGTCTGTCCATTGAGGACATCGGCCTGTTCGAGATCAACGAGGCGTTCGCGGTGCAGGTGCTCGCGTTCCTCGACCACTTCGGCATCGCCGACGACGACCCGCGGGTCAACCAGTGGGGCGGCGCGATCGCCTGCGGCCACCCGCTGGCCTCGTCCGGCGTGCGGCTGATGACGCAGCTGTCGCGCCAGTTCGCCGAGCGCCCCGACGTGCGCTACGGCCTCACCACGATGTGCATCGGCATCGGCATGGGCGGCACCGTGATCTGGGAAAACCCGGCCTACAACGGCTCTGAGGGGGCGAAGTAATGACTTTCACCGCTGAAGCGGCGAAGGCCGCGTTCCCGGACGAGGTCGTGACGAACGCGGTCACCAACCTGGTCAAGGTGCCCGGGCTGGACAAGCCGGTCGCGCTGATCACCTTGGACAACGGCCACGACCACACCCGGCCGAACACCTTCGGACCGCAGGGTCTCGTGTCGCTGAACACCGCGCTGGACAAGGCGTTCGCCGCCGAGCCCGCCGCGATCGCGGTGACCGGCAAGCCGTTCATTTTCGCGGTCGGCGCGGACCTTTCCGGCGTCGAGGCGGTGTCGGACCCGAAGCTGGCGCGGGAGATCGCGCAGACCGGGCACGACGTGTTCCGCAGGCTCACCGAATCGAAGATCCCGACGTTCGGGTTCGTCAACGGCGCGGTGATGGGCGGCGGGCTCGAACTCGCGCTGTCCTGCCACTACCGGACGCTGTCGGAGAACACCGCGGCGATCGCGTTCCCCGAGGTCTTCCTCGGCCTGTTCCCGGGCTGGGGCGGCACGCAACTGCTGCCGAACCTGATCGGCCCGGACGCCGCCGTCACCGTGATCATCGAGAACGCGCTGGCGCAGAACAAGATGCTGAACGTGCGCAAGGCCGCCGAGCTCGGCATCGTCGACGAGGTCTTCGGTTCCGCGGACTACCTGGAGCAGTCGCTGCTGTGGCTGGCCAAGGTCGTCAACGGCGAAATCACCCCCGCTCGCCGGGAAATCGACCGCGGCGCGGAGTGGGACGCGGCCGTCGCGCGCGCCAAGTCCATCGTGGACGGTCGCACGCACGGTGCTTCGCCGGGCGCGACCAAGGCTGTCGAACTGCTTGAGCTGGCCCGGGAGAACGATCTCGACCGCGGCTACGCGGCGGAGACCGACGGGCTCGCCGAGCTGCTGATGTCGGACGTGCTGCGGGCCGGGCTGTACTCGTTCAACCTGGTCAACAAGCGGGCGAAGCGGCCGGCCGGTGCGCCGGACAAGTCGTTGGCGCGCAAGGTGAACAAGGTCGGCATCGTCGGCGCGGGCCTGATGGCCAGCCAGCTGGCGCTGCTGTTCGTGCGCCGCCTCAAGGTGCCGGTGGTGCTCACCGACGTCGACCAGGCGCGCGTCGACAAGGGCGTGGGCTACGTCCACGAGGAGATCGACAAGCTGCTGGCCAAGAAGCGCGTGTCGCCGGACGGCGCGAACCGGCTGAAGGCTTTGGTGACCGGCTCGCTCGACAAGGCCGCGTTCTCCGACGCGGACTTCGTGATCGAGGCCGTTTTCGAAGAGCTGGGCGTGAAGCAGCAGGTGTTCGCCGAACTGGAGCAACACGTCTCCCCCGAGACGATCCTGGCCACGAACACCTCGTCGCTGTCGATCACCGCGATGGCCTCGAAGCTGCGGCACCCGGAGCGCGTGGTCGGCTTCCACTTCTTCAACCCGGTCGCCGTGCTGCCGCTGCTGGAGATCGTGCGCGGCGAGAAGACCGACGACGCGGCGCTGGCGACCGCGTTCTCGGTCGGCAAGCAGCTGAAGAAGTCGAGCGTGCTGGTGAAGGACGCGACGGCGTTCGTCGTGAACCGGCTGCTGCTGCGGTTCCTCGGCGAGGTGCTGGTGGCGGTCGACGAGGGCACGCCGTTCGACGTGGCCGACTCCGCGCTGGAGCCGCTCGGCCTGCCGATGTCGCCGCTGAACCTGATGCAGCTCGTCGGCCCGGCGATCGCGCTGCACGTCGGCGAGACGCTGCACGGCTCGTTCCCGGACCGCTTCACCGTGAGCGAGAACCTGGACAAGTTCGTGAAGGCGGGCAAGAAGGGCGTGTGGACCTGGGACGCGACGGGCACGCCGTCGGTCGACCCGGAGGTCGCCGCGCTGTGGACGCAGGGCGACCGGCCGTCCACCGCCGAGCAGGTCCGCGACCGCGCGCTGAACGCGATCGCCGAAGAGGTCCGGATCATGCTCGACGAGGGCGTCGTCGCGGAGGCCCAGGACATCGACCTGTGCCTGATCCTCGGCGCGGGCTGGCCGTTCTGGCTGGGCGGCATCACGCCGTACCTCGACCGGGCGGGCGTCTCGGAGCGGGTCAACGGCAAGCCGTTCCTCTCCCAGGGCGTCGCTTCGGTTCCGGCGTAACGCCTTGGCGGAGCCGCCCTGTCCCGCGGGGCGGCTCCGCCGTGAACCCGGACACACCGAGTACTTCGTGACCTTCCGGGCACCAGCCGTTCACCGCTGCCCCATAGCGTCCTGCCGAATCGTTCGAGCAGGTCAGGAGCAGGATGAACACCACGGACCCGGGCGGCGTCGGCCGTCGCGGATTCTTCAAGCGCGCGGGGCTCGTCGGCGCCGTCGCGGCCGGGGCCCCGGTGCTGGCCTCGGGCCGGGCCGACGCCATGGACCTCGATCTGGGGCTTGACCTCGGGATTGATCTCGACTGGCTGTTCGGCCGCCGCTACCAGTGGGTCGTCGGCGATCACCACACGCACAGCCAGTACTCGTACGACGCGATGTACACCATCGACCGCATCGCGGCCGGCGCGCGCGAGCACGGCGCGAAGTGGATCGTCTTCACTGATCACGGCCACGCGACGCACGAGAAATCGTCCGTGGAGCCGACCAGCCGCGACGTGCTCGCCGCGCAGCGGAGGCATCCGGATCTGCTGCTGTGGCAAGGCATGGAGTGGAACGTGCCGGGCGCGGAGCACGCCACGCTGTTCTTCCAGGCCGGGCGCGACCAGGCGAACGTGCTGCGCGAGTTCGAACGCGGTTTCGACTGGCGGCTGACCGGTTCCGAATCCTCCAGCCCGGAGCACGAAGCGCTGGCGCTCAAGGGTTTGCGGTGGCTCGCCGAGCAGGAACGCACACGCCGGATCCACGCGCCGGTCGTGCTGATCAACCATCCGCTGCGCAACGGCCGCGTGTCGCCGCACGAACTGCGCAACTACCGCGACACCGCGCCGGGCATCGTGATCGGCATGGAAGGCGCGCCGGGTGCGCAGGCCGACGGATTCCCGAAGCCGCAGGGCAATGGCGGCGCGCGGGGCGGCTACGGCAACAACCCCGGCGGTGACTCGTGGCCCGGCTTCCCGGCCGAGGCGTACCGCACGTTCGGCGGCTGGGACTGGACCGCCGCGAAGGTCGGCGGACTGTGGGATTCCCTGCTGGCTGAGGGAAAACCGTGGTGGATCACCACGAACTCCGACTCGCATTACAACCGCGGCGACCAGCTGGTGCGGCCGTCGGTGCCGGACGGCTGGTACGAGCAGACCGGCAAATACCCGGACCCGGTCGACAGCGGGGTGCCGCAATTGTCCGCGCCGTACGCGGATTTCTACCCCGGCGAGTTCAGCCGCACGGTGGTCGGCGTGCGCCGCCCGGGCTTCGAAGGCGTGCTGGAGGGTCTGCGCGCGGGCCGGATCTGGTTGTCTCACGGCGGTTTGGTGCAGCAGCTGGAAGTCGGCGTGTTCGGCGGCGGTGACTGCGCGACGTTCGGCGGACGGCTGCGCGTGCGCCGCGGCTCGACCGTGACGGTCGTCGTTTCGGCGGTGACCGCGTACCGGCCGAACGGGTCTGGTTCGGTGCCGCGGCTGGGTCGGCTGGACCTGATCTCGGGCCCGGTCACCGGCCCGGCGGCGGATCGCGACGCGATGACTGCACCCGGTACGCGGGTGGTGGAGTCGTTCACGCCTTCGCGCGGATATGCGGGACGGCGGGTGATGTTCAAGCACACGTTCCGCAACGTGCGGGAGCCGTTCTACGTCCGGGTGCGCGGGACGGACGGGAAGCGGCACGTACCGGGCGGCATTGAGCCGATGATGGACGTGATCGGGCAGGCGAATCCGTACGAAGACCTTTGGCTGTACGGGAATCCTACGTTCGTGGACGTCCACTGAGTCGTGCGTGGCTAAGCCGGTTCTAACCGGCTTAGC
>NZ_JBEXMH010000131.1:0-11257 GCF_040610415.1 Amycolatopsis sp. NPDC004079
CAGTCCTACCGGGAGCTCACCCAACCTCAGGGCATCACCACGCCAACCACCCCATCCAGTTCTCAGACGCCCTCTCAGGGTTCCCCTCACGGACGCCTGGCCCCGCCCGGATCCTTCGACCTGGGCAAACTGCACCCGCGGCGCCAAGTCCCTGGCATTGGAATCTGATTCCCTCAAGGAGTCCTTCACGGACCACAACCCGGCTTCCGTTCCTGGGTCCGGGGCCCACGGTGACGTGCGCTCAACCGGATCGAGCCAGCTGATCTGCGGAAACACGCCGGAGGTGCGTCCGCATCGCAGCCTTAAGTTCCTGGCATTGGGCCTCGGGGCGAAGGTGCCGTCGCTGATTGCGCGGAGGCGGGGATGCCGTTCAGCGCGGGTGTGTGAAGGGTTGTCGCTCACGGGGGTGCGTCGCCTGCTGGGCCGGTTCGCCAAGCGGGCTGCTTCGCGACCGCGCGCTTCGCCAAGCGGGCTGCTTCGTCGACTGGGCCGGTTCGCCAAGCGGGCTGCCTCGCAACCGCGTCGCTTCGCAACCCGCGTCGCTTCGCAGCCGGGTCGTTTCGCAACCGGGTCGCTTCGGGCGGTCGGCTGGCGGTGAATGCGGGAATCCGCCGCCAACCGATTCGTCGCTCGGCTGTGAACTGATTCGGCTCGGTAGGTCTTCAAAGCTCGTTTTCTCGGCGAGAACTGTCCTGTTCGCCGCCCCTCGGACCCAAGTCCGTCCGGCTCCACGATCGTGGCGATCCGTTTCCGCAGGTCGAAGGCGTCCGCGCGCTGCTGGGGCACTGCCGTGCGCGCTGCCCGTTCCTGCTGTCAATGCTGCCCTTGCGTAGCCAACTGAGACGTAGATCTCCACCGTTGGGGTGAAATCTGCTCGGTCGGGCAGCTTAGGCTCTTACGGCGCGTTACTTATTGAGAAACATTCACTTCGGTCCGGACAGGTTCGCGACCGGGTAACGAAGGAGGCGCCGTCGTGGAAACCGAACCGCAGGTCGTCCGCGCGACGATCATCTTCGGGCTGCGCACGTTCGGGTCCGTCCCGCTGCCGGTGCGCGCCGATTTGGAATACGACCCGGCGGATCCGTTCGCGGTGTCGGTCGGCTACCACGCAGGTGGCGGCGTCGTGCGCTGGCTGTTCGGGCGCGACCTTCTCGCCGACGGCCTGCTCGCCCCCGCGGGCGACGGGGACGTCCAGGTGCGACCGGCCGCCGACGACAGCCGGGTGCTCGTCGAGCTGAACGCGCCGGACGGCTCCGCGGTGCTGGAGGCGGCGGCGAACGAACTCGCCGACTTCCTCGACCGCACCTACGACGAGGTTCCTGTCGGCTCCGAAGACCGTTGCTTCGACTTCGACGAGGAACTGGCGAAGCTCGCCTTCCGCGACTGACGGTCCACAGTGGACATAAGTCGCGGACGGACTCGCCGCGGGCAGTTCTGGAGCAAGCGGACTGATCCGCCGCGAGACTGACCGGCCGTTGACGTCCGGGCTCGGCCGCCGCGCGAATCGCGTTGTGCGGCGGCGAGTCCGCGCAGCGACGCCGGGTCGATGCGGCTGCCGCACGAGCGGATGCGAGAAGCCCCTATGGGGGGCCGGTTCGCTTTCTGCGACAGGAAACGGCGTCGTGGTTTGGTCGCTGTGCGAATTGAGGGCCGCAGTGCGAACGGCGAGATCTCGCGGGACAAACCCGACCGTCACCGCATCGGCCGACTGCGGGCAGGCATCCCCCAACCAGGTGCCCCCGAGTGAACGCCCAGTGAACGAACCCCGCGCCCGCGCCACAACCTCACAAACCCGCCGACACCCGCCCAGTCCGGCTCAATCCCCGCGCACGCCGTCAACCTAGGCACCCCCGAACAGGCGGACTCCGCCGCCGCGGGAGTGAACCTCCCCGTCACCCGGGTTGACCGCACTCGCAGAGCGCGTACGGTCGCCTGTGTTGGCTGTTGTCCAGAACCACACTGCGGTCAGCGCCCCAAGCAGATCTCTGCGAGAGGAGCGCAAACCCATGACTCCCCACTTTCCCGGCGTCACCGCGCCGGTCGAATTGACTGTTCGCGCGGCCAGGCAGGCGGACGCGATCCACCTCGCCCCGGTCGGCGATCTCGACGCGGCGACTGCGCACGTCTTCGCAGAGGCGGTCGCGCCGTTGACCGGGCCGGTGGTCGTCGACCTGTCCGGCGTCGCGTTCCTGAGCTGCGCCGGCGTCCGCGCCCTGCTCGACGCGCACGAGCGGATCCCCCTGTTCACGGTCGTGCCCGGGTCGGCGCACGCGGTCCGGCGGTGTCTCGCGGTGACCGGCGCGGACGAAATCCTCGGTGTCCGCGAGACTGTCGCCGCCTGATCGAGCGAGTTTCGCCGCCGCCGCGCACGGGTAGGCCGCCGACATGACGATCGAGACGAACCGCGTTCCGCAGCTCGAACTCACCAACGGCGTCCGGATCCCGCAGTTCGGCCTGGGCGTCTTCCAGATCCCGCCGGAGGAAACCGCCGCGAGGGTGCGGGAAGCGCTGGAGGCGGGGTACCGGCACCTCGACACGGCGCAGATGTACCGCAACGAGGAGGGCGTCGGCGCGGGCATCCGCGATTCCGGCGTGCCGCGCGAGGAAATCTTCGTCACCACGAAGCTGGCCAACGACGCGCAGGGCCACGACAACGCGATCAACGCGATGGAAGGCAGCCTGCAGCGGCTCGAACTGGAGTACGTCGACCTCTACCTGATCCACTGGCCGCTGCCGAAGCAGGACAAATACGTGGCCACCTGGCACGGTTTCGAGGAACTCCAGCGCGCCGGAAAGGCCCGCGCGATCGGGGTGTCCAACTTCCAGATCCCGCACCTGGAACGGCTGGCGGCCGAGTCGGCAACGGTGCCCGCGGTGAACCAGATCGAGTTGCATCCCGCGTTGCAGCAACCGGAATTGCGCGCCTACCACGAGGCGCACGGCATCGTGACTGAGGCGTGGAGCCCGCTCGCCCAAGGCGAGGTGCTCGAAGACCCGCTGCTGGCCGAATTGGCCGGGAAGCACGGCAAGACGCCCGCGCAGATCGTGCTGCGCTGGCACGTGCAACTCGGCAACGTCGTGTTCCCGAAGTCGTCGTCGCCGAAGCGCATGCGGGAGAACATCGACATTTTCGACTTCTCCCTCAGCGACAGCGACCTCGACGTCCTCAGCGGTCTTGACGAGGGTCGCCGCACGGGCTTCGACCCGGACACCTTCGAAGGCTGAACCAGATCACCCAGTCGCACGTTGTCTCCATTGAGGAAGGAGGCAGCGTGCGACTGTCCTGTTTCGTGGTCCCCGGCGACATCGACGACCGCGGCGTGCCCAGCGGCGGCAACACCTACGACCGCCGCATGGCCGAGCACCTGCCGGTAGGGCTGCGGCCGGTCGGCGGCGCCTGGCCGGACCCTGACGAGGGCGCGAAAAAGCAGCTGGACCAGGTCCTCGCGAAGGTCCCCGGCGGCGCGAGAGTGCTGCTCGACGGCCTGGTCGCCTGCGGAGTGCCGGACGTCCTCGCCTCGCATGCGGACCGGCTCGACCTGGCTGTCCTCGTGCACCTGCCGCTGGCCGACGAAACCGGCCTGGACCCGCAGCGCGCGGCTGACCTCGATGCCCGCGAACGCCAGACGCTCCACCTGGCGCACCAGGTCATCGTCACCAGCGCAGCCGCCGCCCGTGCCGTCGAGCAACGCCACGGCCTCGCCACTGTCCACATCGCGCCGCCCGGGACCGATCCGGCACCGCAGGCGACCGGAACCGACGGAGTGTCACAGCTGATCTGCGTCGCGGCAGTGACCCCGCGCAAGGGGCAGGACATCCTCCTCGACGCACTGTCCGAAGTGGACGACGTAAGAGTGGACTTCGTCGGCTCACAAACCCGAAACCCGGCCTACGCCAACGGCTTGAGTCACCCCCGAGCCCGCTTCACCGGCCCGCTCGACGGCTCAGCGCTCGAAGCCGCCTACGACCGGGCCGACCTGTTGGTCCTGCCTTCGCACGCGGAGACCTACGGCATGGTCGTCACGGAGGCGCTCGCGCGCGGCATCCCGGTGCTGGCCTCGGACGTCGGCGGCATCCCCGACGCACTCGGCCGCACACCGGACGGCGAGCGACCCGGTCTCCTCGTCCCGCCCGGCGACGAAGCAGCGCTCGCGGTAGCGCTCCGAAGCTGGCGCGACGACCCTGAACTGCGGAAACGCCTCCGTGTCGCGGCTGCGGCGAGAGCGCGCACACTGGAGGGGTGGGCCGCCGCGGCGGCTCGGTTGCGCGGAATCTTGGCGGTGGGTTGATGCGGTGGCTGCGACTGCTGGCCGGGGCCGCGCTCATCGCCGCGCTGTGGTGGCGGCTGGGGACCGGGGCGTTCGCCGGTGGTCTGCGTGCCTTGGGTCCGGTTCCGATCGCGATAGCCCTCGTCATCGGCGTCGTGACGACGCTGGCGAGCGCGGCCCGCTGGCGGCTGGTCGCGGCGCGGCTCGGCCTGCACCTGCCGTTTCGCGAAGCCGTCGGCGACTGCTACGGCGCGCAATTCCTCAACGGCGTCCTGCCCGCTGGCGTCCTCGGCGACGTCCACCGCGCGGTGCAGCACGGACGACGCTCTGGTGACGTCGGCCGCGGCGTCCGGGCGGTCGTGCTCGAACGCGTCGCCGGGCAAACCGTGGTGGTGGTCGCCGGACTCGCCGTCGTGGTCTTCCGGCCGGAGCTGCTGCCGCGTCAGGTGCTGATCTGCCTGGGGATCGTCGCGGCCGCGCTGGTCGTGGTGGCAGTGGCGATGCGACAACGGCTCAGGCACGTCTGGGCGGCCGACATCCGGACCGGCGTGCTCGGCGCGTGGCCCGGCGTCACCGGATGGTCTGTGCTGGCGGTGGCGGGGCATCTGACGCTGTTCGTGGTCGCCGCCCGGGCGGCTGGCGCGACCGCGCCGTTGAGCGTCCTGTTGCCGCTGCTGGTCCTCGCGTTGCTGGCGATGGGCATGCCGCTCAACGTCGGCGGGTTCGGCCCGCGCGAGGGCACTGCGGCGCTTTCGTTCGCCGCCGCCGGGCTGGGCGCGGAGCAGGGCGTGACGGTCGCGGTCGGCTACGGCGTGCTCGGTCTGGTCTCGACGCTGCCCGGCGGGGTGGTTCTCGCGCTCCGCCGGATGATCCGGCGGCCGGACCCGGACGCCGGGCCGGTATCGTCCGGCCAGTGGCAGCGGCTTTTCGGGCGATTCGGCGACGGTGGTTCGCGGCGCTGGCCGTCGTCCCCGTTCTGGCCGCCTCGGCCTGCGCGGCTTCGGACGCGTCGATCAGCCGGGCAGGCGACGTCGTGCACACCGCCGCCGGCGCCGTCCGCGGGGACGTCACTCCCGACCACCGGGTCTTCCAAGGCATCCCGTACGCGGCCGCACCCGTCGGGCAGCGGCGCTGGCAGCCGCCCGCCCCGGTCGAGCCCTGGGCGGGGGAGCGCGACGCCACGAAACCAGGGCCCCGCTGTCCGCAGGCCGCCGACGGAGCCCTGACCAGCGAGGACTGCCTCTACCTGAACGTCTGGACCCCGCCGGCCGGCCACACCGGGCGGCCCGTCCTGGTGTGGCTGCACGGCGGCGCGTTCCTCAGCGGAGGCGGTGACCGCTACGGCGCCGCCCGGCTCGTCGACCGCGGCGACGCGGTGGTCGTCACGCTCAACTACCGGCTCGGCGCGCTCGGCTTCCTCGCCGACCCGTCGCTCGGCCCGGAGCCGGGCAACTACGGCTTCCTCGACCAGCAGCAGGCGCTGCTGTGGGTGCGCGACAACATCGAATCCTTCGGCGGCGACCCGAACCAGGTGACGATCGCGGGGGAGTCCGCGGGCGGGATGTCGGTGTGCGACCACCTCGTCGCGCCCGGCTCGCGCGGGCTGTTCCGGGCCGCGATCATCCAAAGTGGACCGTGCCAGGCGCAGGCGACGCTGCCCGCCGCCGAAAACAAGAGCGTCGAGTACGCCGCCGCGCGCGGCTGCACCGACCGCAAGACCGCCGCGGAATGCCTGCGTGCGTTGCCCGTCAAGAAACTCCTGGCCGTTCCGGCGTACGGCTCGATCGCGGGCATCGAGATGCCAGGGCCGGTCACCGGCGGTTCGGTGCTGCCCGGCAAGGTCCCCGCCACCCCGGTGCCGGTCATGCTGGGCACGACGCACGACGAGTTCACGTATTTCCTCGCCGAGCAGGCGGCGGCCGGTCGCGAAGTCACGCGCCACGGTTACCCGCAAGCGCTTGCCACCGTGTTCCCCAACGCGGCCGCGGTCGCTCGCGAATACCCGGTGGATGCGTTCAGTGGCAACGCTTCTCTCGCGTACGCGGCGGCTGTCACCGACTGGGCGTTCGCCTGCCCGACAGCGAAGCTGGCCAGTTCGCTGCCGAGCGTGTCGACGTACGAGTTCAACGACCCGACTTCACCGGCCGCGGCCGCGCTGCGAGCGCCGTTCCCGCTCGGGGCCACGCACACCGCGGAACTGCCGTACCTGTTCGATTTTGCCGAGCAGCCAACAACGTTCACCCCAGCTCAGCAGCGGCTCGCGGACCGGATGGTGGACGACTGGACGGCGTTCGTCCGCGGCGGCCCGACCGGCCAGTCGGTCGCGTACCGGCCGGGCGGCGCGCAGCCGTTGACCGGTTTCGCGAAAGATCACCACTGCGGCTTCTGGGCTTCTCTACGCTGACCGCATGACCGTGCGCGCCGAAGACCTCGACGAAGCCCTCACCTGCGTTTCCGCCACTCTCACGCCCGTCATCGGCGGCGACTGGACCCGTCCGGCGGGCGATCTCGAGTGGGATTGCCGTTACACCGCAGAGCACCTCGGCGACACGCTCCTCTCCTACGCGGCCCAGGTCGTGAGCCGCCCGGCCGACCGTTACGTGCGCTTCCTCGCCAAGACCGAGGACGACGCGTCCCCGGCCGAACTGCTCGAATTCGCCCTGACCGGCGGCCGTTTGCTCGCCGCCGCCGTCCGGGCCAGCGGGCCGGACGAACGCGCCTACCACCCGACCGGCAGCTCCGATCCGGCCGGTTTCGCCGCGATGGGCTGTGTGGAACTCCTGTTGCACGGCGACGACATCGCCCGAGGACTCGGCGTCGCGATCGATCCGCCGCGCGAGGTCTGCGCCCGCGTCGTCGCGCGGCTTTTCCCTGAGCAGGAACCGATTCCCGACGCTTGGGACGCGCTTCGCTGGTGCGCCGGCCGGATCGGCCTGCCCGGACAACCCCGGCGGACCGGCTGGAAGTGGCGGGGCAGCCCGCTCGAGGATCGCTCGATTCCCGAGGAGTGAACACGCCTGCCCGCGGGCTGGTCACATCCGGTAGTCTTGACCACCAGGTCGAGAGGCGCTGCAACGGACCGGTGGTCCGCCACGCTCGGCCGGTACCACCATCCAAGGGCGCCTCCGTGGACTCATGCGGAGGTGGCGATGACCCAGAACCTGCGGAACCTGCTCGACCAGCGCGTCGTCGTGCTCGACGGGGCCTGGGGCACGATGCTGCAGGGCGCCGGTCTCGCTCCCGAGGACTATCGGGCGGATTGGCTCGAAGGGCACGAGAAGGACGTCACCGGCGACCCGGACCTGCTGAACCTCACGCGGCCGGACGTCGTGCTCGACGTGCACCGCCAATACCTCGCCGCGGGCGCGGACATCACCACCACCAACACGTTCACCGCCACCAGCATCGGCCAGGCGGACTACGGCCTGCAGGACCGTGTGCGCGAGATGAACCTGCGCGCCGCGGAACTCGCGCGCCAGGCCGCGAACGAGTTCGACAACCGGTTTGTGGCCGGGTCGATCGGCCCGCTGAACGTCACGCTGTCGCTGTCGCCGCGCGTCGAGGACCCGGCGTACCGCGCGGTCACCTACGAGGACGTCAAAGCCTCGTACGCCGAGCAGATCCAGGCGCTCGCCGACGGCGGCGTCGACCTGCTGATGATCGAGACGATCTTCGACACCCTCAACTGCAAGGCCGCCATCACCGCGGCCCGCGAGGTCGCGCCGCACCTGCCGCTGTGGATTTCGGTGACCATCGTCGACCTGTCCGGGCGCACCCTGTCCGGCCAGACTGTTGAGGCGTTCTGGACCTCAGTCGCGCACGCGCGCCCGATGGTCGTCGGCGTCAACTGTTCGCTCGGTGCCGCCGAAATGCGGCCGCACGTGGAGGAACTGGCGAAACTCGCCGACACCTACACCGCGTGCCACCCGAACGCGGGCCTGCCCAACGCCTTCGGCGGCTACGACCAGACGCCCGAGGAAACCGGCGGCATGCTCGGCGAGTTCGCCGGAGCCGGGATGGTCAACATCGTCGGCGGCTGCTGCGGCACCTCGCCCGCGCACATCGCCAAGATCGCCGAGGCCGTCAAGGGTCTTCCGCCGCGGCCGGTGCCCGCGCACGAGGCGAGCACCCGGTTCTCCGGGCTCGAGCCGTTCAAGATCGGCGCGGACACCGGGTTCGTGATGATCGGCGAGCGCACCAACGTCACCGGTTCGGCGAAGTTCCGCAGGCTCATCGAGGCGGGCGACCACCAGGCGGCGGTGGACGTCGCGCTGGAGCAGGTGCGCGGCGGCGCGAACCTGCTCGACGTCAACTTCGACGCCGACCTGCTCGAATCCGAGCAGGAGATGACGACGTTCCTCAACCTCATCGCCACCGAGCCCGAGGTCGCGCGCATCCCGGTGATGGTCGACAGTTCGCGCTGGACCGTGCTGGAGGCCGGGCTCCGCTGCGTGCAGGGCAAGGGCGTGGTCAACTCGATCAGCCTCAAGGAAGGCGAGGGCTCGTTCCTGGAGCAGGCCCGGCGCATCCACGACTACGGCGCCGGTGTCGTGGTGATGGCCTTCGACGAGAAGGGCCAGGCCGACACGGTCGAGCGCAAGGTCGAAATCTGTTCCCGCGCTTACGATCTGCTCACCCGCGAGGCCGGTTTCGCCGGCGAGGACATCATTTTCGACCCGAACGTGCTCGCCGTCGCCACCGGCATCAGCGAGCACAACGGTTACGCGAAGGCGTTCATCGAGGCGCTGCCGCTGATCAAGGAGCGCTGTCCGGGCGCGCACACCTCCGGCGGCATCTCGAACCTGTCGTTCTCCTTCCGCGGCAACAACGTCGTGCGCGAGGCGATGCACTCGGCGTTCCTGTTCCACGCCGTGCGCGCCGGGCTCGACATGGGCATCGTCAACGCCGGCCAGCTCGCGGTGTACGAGGACATCCCGAAGGACCTGCTGGAACTGGTCGAGGACGTCCTGTTCGACCGCCGCGAGGACGCCACCGACCGGCTCGTGGAATTCGCCGAGACGGTCAAGGGCAGCGGCACCAAGCGCGTCGTCGACCTGTCCTGGCGCGAGAACCCGGTGGCGGAACGGCTTTCGCACGCGCTGGTGCACGGCATCGTGGACTTCATCGAGGACGACACCGAGGAGGCCCGGCAGAAGTTCGACCGGCCGCTCGAGGTGATCGAAGGCCCGCTGATGGACGGCATGAAGATCGTCGGCGACCTCTTCGGCTCCGGGAAGATGTTCCTGCCGCAGGTCGTGAAGAGCGCGCGGGTGATGAAGCGCTCGGTCGCCTACCTCGAGCCGTACATGGAGGCGGAGAAGGCGAAGATGCAGGCCGAGGGCCGCATCGACACCTCCCGCGGCCAGGGCAAGGTCGTGCTCGCCACGGTGAAGGGCGACGTGCACGACATCGGCAAGAACATCGTCGGCGTCGTGCTGGGCTGCAACAACTACGAGGTGATCGACCTCGGCGTGATGGTGCCCGCGGCGAAGATCCTCGACACCGCGGTCGCCGAGCACGCGGACGTCGTCGGGCTGTCCGGGCTGATCACGCCATCGCTGGACGAGATGGTGTCGGTGGCGCAGGAAATGCAGCGGCGCGGGCTGAAGCTGCCGCTGCTGATCGGCGGCGCGACCACGTCGAAACAGCACACCGCGGTGAAGATCGCGCCGGCGTACGACCACACGACGGTGCACGTGCTCGACGCGTCGCGGGTGGTCGGCGTGGTGTCCGATCTGCTCGACACCGACCGTGCCGACGCGCTGGACACCGCCAACCGCGCCGAACAGCAGCGGTTGCGCATCCAGCACGAGAACCGGCACTCGACGCCGATGCTGACTGTCGCGCAGGCTCGGGCGAACGCCGAGAAGGTGTCGTTCGACGAGGTCCCGACGCCGGAATTCACCGGCGTGCGCGTGGTCGAGCCGTCGATTCCCGAGCTGCGCGAGATGATCGACTGGCAGTTCCTGTTCCTGGCCTGGGAGCTCAAGGGCAAGTACCCGGCGATCCTCGACCAGCCGGTCGCGCGCGAGCTGTTCGACGACGCGAACCAGCTGCTGGACGAGATCATCGAGAACGGCTCGTTCACCGCGCGCGGCGCGTACGCGTTCTGGCCCGCGCATTCCGAGGGCGACGACATCCTGCTCGACGGCGAGTACTCGGACTGGAAGTTCCCGATGCTGCGCCAGCAGACGCAGAAGCCGGAGGGCCGCGCGAACCGGTGCCTCGCCGACTACATCGCCCCCGCCGGTTACGGCGACCATCTGGGCGGATTCGCCGTCGGGATCCACGGCGCGGAGGACCTGGCTCGCAAGTACGAGGCCGAGCACGACGACTACCGGGCGATCATGGTGAAGGCGCTGGCCGACCGGCTGGCCGAGGCGTTCGCCGAGTACCTGCACCTGGAAGCCCGCCGCCGCTGGTTCGAGCCGGACGTGCAGCCCGACCTGGCGGACCTGCACGCGGAACGCTTCCGCGGCATCCGCCCCGCGCTCGGCTACCCGGCGAGCCCGGACCACAGCGAGAAGAAGGACCTGTTCTCGCTGCTGGGGGCTGATGAGCTGGGGATCGGCCTGACCGAGTCGTACGCGATGACCCCGGCCGCAGCGGTGAGCGGGCTGATCTTCGCGCATCCGGAATCGCGGTACTTCACGGTCGGCCGGTTGGGGCGCGACCAAATGGAGGACTACGCGGCCCGGCGGGGCGAGGAACTGTCCGAGGTGGAGCGGTGGCTGCGGCCTAATCTGGCTTACTGAGCCGTCGGTTCGCGCGGTTCCGTGGGGTGACGGGCCGAGTCCTTGAGGGAATCAGGGTCAATGCCAAGAACTTAAGGCTGTGATGCGGACGCGCTTCCGGCGTGTTTCCGCAGCTCAGCCGCGGACCCGGGAACGGAAGCCGGGTTGTGGTCCGTGAAGGGCTCCTTGAGGGAATCAGATTCCTTCAGTCCCGGCGGGAACAGGAGGTGAGCGAACTGGTCGCGAAGGGCATGA
>NZ_JBEXMH010000132.1:0-10797 GCF_040610415.1 Amycolatopsis sp. NPDC004079
GGGGGTGGGGCGGGAACGGCTGGAGGATCGGGGGGGCGTCTGGTGTCTCTGGGCGCCGGCCCCCCAGGGCCGGGTGCACTGCCCCTCCACACGCCGACTTAAAGGCGATCCCGCCCGCGACGGCGGAGCCGGCGCCAAAAACACAGCTTGCCGAACCAGCCCACCCAACCCGGCCCAGACTAACTACTGATGCGCCTTCGCAGCCCTAAGCGCGATCCACTGCCGCATCGCATACTCCACCAACGTGATCAGCGTCTGCTTGGTAGATTCCCGATCCCGAGCATCACACCGCACAATCGGAATGCTCGGATCAATAGACAGCGCCTCGCGCACATCATTGATGTCGTGCTCCAGCACGCCGTCAAACGTGTTCACACCCACGATATACGGCAGCCCGCGATCCTCGAAGAAGTCAATAGGCGCGAACGAGTCCGCCAACCTCCGGGTATCCGCGAGCACGACCGCCCCGATCGCGCCGCGCACCAGGTCGTCCCACATGAACCAGAACCGCTGCTGGCCGGGCGTGCCGAACAGGTAGAGGATCAGGTCCGCGTCGAGCGAGACGCGGCCGAAGTCCATGGCGACCGTGGTGGTCGTCTTGTACGGGGTCTGGTCGAGGTTGTCGATGCCGCGGCTGGCGTCGGTCATCATCGCCTCGGTGGTGAGCGGAACGATTTCCGACACCGAACCCACGAAGGTCGTCTTGCCCGCTCCGAAGCCGCCCGCCACCACGATCTTCGCTGATGTCATGGTCGGGGGCGCGGTTTCCCGCGGTGCCTTAAAGCCGACGGAGTCCACTCAAAACCCTTTCCATCAACATCAAGTGTGCTTCGGCGCCGTCCTGGCCCGAGATCGTCCGGTGCACGGTGACGAGGCCGGCGTCGGCCGCGTCGCTGATCAGCACCCGTGCCACCCCCAGCGGCACTGACAGCACCGCGGCGATCTCCGCCACCGAACGCGGGGTCCGGCACGATTCCATGATCGAGATGCTCTCGATCTGTTCCGCCGCCGCCTGGGGGAAGCCCCCCGCGGCGACATGGTCTTTGGTGGAGATCAGGGTCTCCAGTTCGAGCGCGTAGTTCGCCCGGGTGCGCCCGCCGGTGAGAGCGTACGGGCGCACGATCGACGTCTCCTCGGCCGGGTCCACCCGATCGTGGCGCTCGGGACGGACGATCGCCGACGGCATCGAGAACTCGCCGCTCGGCGGTCCCGGGTCGAAGAGCCCGCCTGGTCTGGGGCCGTCGGAGTCCGTACTGCCCGGTGGAGAGACGAGAGAGGTCACACCATCTCCTTGGTCGGCCGGCGGCACAGGTGCCGGCGGCGGGTCCGCTGCCGCGTGCGCTCCCGCGGCGGGCGGCGCTGGGGACTGGGATTCCTTCGTTTCTTTGCCGCTCTTCTTCCGTTTTCTGCGCGAGCGGCCCGAATCAAGGCTGAACCCGTTGAGGACGTCGGCGAACGTGCCGTCGTCGCCGGCGGCGGGCTCCTCCCCGCGCGGGGGTTCGCCGCCGGTACCGGGCTCTTCGCCGAACAATCCGGACCCCTGGCTCATCGCGCCATCATCCCACCGGTTCGCCGATCAGCGAGCCCCCGGCGCCCTGCAGCTGCGCGCGCAGCTCGGGGGTCAGGATCTGGCCGACGCGGTCGACGAGCATGGTCATCTCGTAGGCGACCTGCCCGATGTCGCAGTTGGGCGCGGCGAGGATCGCCAGGCAGGAGCCGTCGCTGATGGACATCAGCACCATGATGCCGAGTTCCATCTCGACGACGGTCTCGCGCACCGAGCCCGCCTCGAAGCACCGGGCGGCGCCCTGGGTGAGGCTGACGAGCCCGGACGCCACGGCGGCGAGCTGGTCGGCGCGGTCGAGCGGCAGCCGGTTGGAGGCCGTCAGCAGAAGACCGTCGGCCGACACGACGACCGCGTGCGCGACGCCCGGGACGCGGTCGGCGAAGTCGTTCACCAGCCAGCCGAACTGGTTCTGCTGCGGCTGGGCCGCATTCGGCGAGGTCATTCACCCTCCAATGTTTCGTGGTTCGTCTCAGCGGCCTGCGCGGTGCGGTGCCTGCCGCGCTGGATCCCCTGCTGGAAACTGCTCAGGCGACCGCGCACGTCGTGCGCGTCGCGGGACGGACGGGGGCTCGCCGACCCGGCGGGCGGCGGTGCGCTGCCGGGAAGCAGTTGTTCGCCCCGGCGGCGCCGAGGCAATCCTGCCGAAGTGAAGGAAGCGGGCGTCGACTGGGACACCGACTGGACTGTCCGCCACCCTTCGTCGGAACCGAAATTCCACTCAGCGGTAGTTTCGGCAGGATCTGGGGCGGGGCTCGCCGAACCGTCGGAACCGGCCGGCCCGGTCGGCGCCGAGGGCGGCTGCGAGGCGTCCTGTCCGGCGGAGGACTGCCGCGACGGAGCCTGTCCCGGCACCAGCGGCTGACCCCACAACCCGGTCTTGGCCGGTGTCGCGGCCTGTCCCGGCGTTCCGGCTTGGCTCGGCGTTCCGGTCTGGCTCGGCATTCCGGCCTGGCTCGGCATTCCGGCCTGGCTCGGCATTCCGGACTGACTCGGCGACGCGGTCGGTCCGGATGTTCCCGCCTGGCTCGGCGACGCGGTCGGCCCAGTCGTTCCGGGCTGTGCCGGAAGGTTCTGCCCTGGCACCCGGGTCTGGCCCAGTCCCCCGGCCAGCCCCTGCGCCGGAGCCGGAGTCGCCGGAGCCTGGTCCGCCGTCGTGCCGGACTGCGCCGCGTTCTCCGTCGGCTGGTTCGGCGCGGCGGCCCGAGACTGCGTGGCACTGCGCCACGTCGTCAACGGCGAAGCCTTGCCCGGCACCGGGTTCTCCGCGGGCGTGCCCCACAGCGAGGTCTGCTCCGTGCCCTGCGGCGAAGCAGGCGAAGCGGACGCAGCCGGCGCGGCGGGCGCGGAAGCCTGCCCGTTCGCCGAAGGGCTGTCCGTCTTCTCCGGCGCCGCGGTCTGGCCGTTCGCCGAAGCCTGTGCCGCCTGCGACGCGGGAGTCTGTCCCGTGCCGGAGACCGCGGCTTCGAGCCCGGCCACTGCCGCCGGGACCTGGTTCGGGTCGGCGGTCGGCGGAGCGGGCGGGAGGCTGCTCGCGCCCTTGCGGCGGGTCGGCAGATTGTCCGGCTTGTCCGGCCGGACGCCCCGGTTCGGTTGCGGCGCGAGCAGTTCCGTGCGCTCGGCGGCGGGCTGGCGCGGCCATCCGCCGTCCGGGTCGAACGCGGGGGGCACGGCCGGGACGGGAGCCGTCTCGTCCGGCGAGTCCGCGTCCGCGGGCCGGGTGCCGAATCCGGCGGGCGCGTCCGTCTCGCCGGAACCGGGCTGGCCGCCGAACGAAGCGGCCGAACCCGGGGTGCGCTGCGGCATCCCGCCGGGACGGTTCTGGTCGGCGGGAACGCCGAAGGCCCCCGCGACCGTCTGCCGCCGCCGGGTCGCCGCGTCGTGGGCGCGAGCCCGCTCCGGCGACGTCGTGGCGCTCGAGGTGTCCGAGGCGCCCGTGGTTCCGGAATCCGCGGTGCTGCCAGTGGTTTCCGGCTCGGTCCCGCGAACTTCCTGCCGACCGCGCGTGACGCCGCGCTGGAAGCTGTTCAGCCGCCCCCGCACGTCCGCCGGGTCGCGGACCGGGAGGTCCAGGAGGCCCTTGCCCGGCGCTTCCGCCGGGGGCACCGCCGGTTCCGGCGCGGCGCTGCCCGGCATGAGCTGTTCGCCGCGGCGGCGCCGGGGCAGGCCCGACTTGGTGAACGAGTTCGGCTCCACCTGGGACAGTGCCTGCACTGTCCGCCAGTTTTCGTCGCTCGCGAAATCCCAGTTGCGCTGCTGCTGTTCCTCGTCCGCTTCCGGTTCCTCGGCCTTGTCCGGAGCCGACGCCGACGAAGCGGGCGAAGCGGCCGGAGCGGCGGCGGGCGGGGGCTGTGCGGGCGAACGGAACCAGGCCGACAGCATCTCGTCGAAGATCGGCGTGTTCTCGATCGTCGTCTCGGCCGCGGACGGCGGCGGGACCTCCGGCACCTGCTGCGCAGCCTGGTTCCACCAGTCGCTCAGCGTCGTCGCATTGGCCGCGGAGAAGAGGTCCTTGCCCGAGGGCAGTTCGCCGTCGCGTTCGTCGCGGGTTTCCGCGGCCGGTTCGGGCTCCGGGCGCGGCGGCGGGACGTCGACGGTCTGCGGCAGCTTCGGCGCGGGCGGCGGCGGAGCGGGCGTGTCGTCGTCGCGCGGGATCGGGCTGAACAGCGCGGTGCCGGACACCTCGAGGTCGGACGGCGGACGCGCGACCTTGTCCCCGGAGAAGCCCGCGAGATCGCCGGCCGACGGCCAGCGCTGGGTTTCCTCGGAGTTGCCGCCCTGCTGCGGAACGAGACCCGGCACGGCCGACCCGTTGGTCGCACGCTGGCGCCGCGGCAGCCCGCCCGGCGCGACGGGCGGGGCGGCGAGGCTCGCCTTGGGGCCGGGCAGCTGGCCGGGTTCCGAGCGGTCGCCCGACACGGTGGCCAGGCCGGTCATCACCAGCTCCGGCGGAACCATCACGGTGGCCCGCACGCCGACGATGTCCTTGCCGCCGTGCAGCGAAACGCCGATGCGGTGGCGGCCGGCGAGGCGGCCGACCACGAACAGGCCCATCCGGCGCGAGGTCGCGAGGTCGACCGAGCCCGAGTCGGTGAGCCGGCCGTTGGCCTCCACCACCTCGTACTCGTTCATGCCGATGCCCTTGTCGAGGATGTCGACGTTGAGCGAACCGTCCTCGGCGAGCCGCGTCGCGACCGTCACCTGGGTTTCCGGCGCGGAGAACGCGGTCGCGTTGTCCAGCAGCTCCGCGATGAGCCGCTGGACGTCGCTCGCGGCGAACCCGACGATCTTCACCGCGGGCGGGTGCTGCACCGAAACCCGTTGGTACTGCTCGATTTCCGACACCGCGGCGCGCAGCACGTCGTGCGTGGCGACCGGCTGGCCGGAACGGCGGCCCGGCTCGGCGCCGGAGAGGACCATCAGGTTCTCGTTGTTGCGCCGCATCCGGGTGGCGAGGTGGTCGAGCTGGAACAGCGTGGCGAGCTGGTCAGCGTCTTCCTCGTCGCGCTCCAGCCGCTCGATCAGCTGCAGCTGCCGCTGCACGAGGCTCTGGCTGCGCCGCGACAGGTTGACGAACACGCTGGAGTAGCCGGCGCGCATCGCGGCCTGTTCGGTCGCGAGCCGCAGCGCCTGGCTGTGCACCTTCTCGAACGCCCGCGCGACCTCGCCGACCTCGTCCTGCACCTGGACCGGGACCGGCTCGACCTCGATGCTCTGCGCGCGGCCCTCCTGGATGTTGCGGACCGCCTCGGGCAGGTCCTTCTCCGCGACGTCCAGCGCGCTGCGGCGCAGGACCTTCAGCGAGCGCAGCAGCTGGCGGGCGATGACGAACACGACCGCGGCGGCGGCGGCGAGCGCGGCGAACAGCAGCACGGCCAGCAGACCGGCGCTGCTGCCCGCGTCCTCGACCAGCCCGGACGACGCCGCGGTGAGGTCGGTGCTCATCCGGCCGGAGACCTCGGTCAGCTGCGAGACCACCGCGTTCGAGGCGTTGTTCCACTCCTGCGGCGAAGTCCGCTTGAGCGCGTCGTCGGTGGAAACGCCCTGCCCGCCGAGCACGGTGCCGAGCATCCGCTTGCGGTCATAGGAGGTGTCCGGCTTGATCGTGCTCTCGAAGTCGAGGCGCTGCGGCGCGGTGGCGGCGGCGTTGAAGTCGGCGACGCGGTCGTCGAAACGCAGTTCCGCGTCGCGCACGTCGCTCAGCTGCTGCGGGGTGAGCGTGCCGGCGGAGATGCCGTAGCCCACCAGGGACTGGGTGACCGACACCTGTTCTTTGGCGGCCTCGAGGTCGTGCAGCGCGCTCGGGGTGCTGCCGAGCGCGTCGGCGCTCGCGCCCGCCGACACCGCGGTGTCGGCTCCGATCAGCGCGCTGGTGACGGCGTTGTAGTCGCCGACCGCCTCGGCCGCGTTCAGCAGGCCGGCCCCGACCTGCTGGCGGATCACCGCGATCTCGTTGACCTGCGCGGTCGCCGAGTTCACCGCGCCGGAGACGCTCGAGCCGTCGGCCCCGACCCGGGCGGCCGCCTCGGTGAACGGCGCGACCGCCGCGTCGGTGGCCGCGCGGGCGGCCTTCAGTTCGGGGGTGACGCCCGAGGTGCCCGCGATGAGCTGGGCGGCGGTCTGGGTGCGTTCGCGCTGCAGCCCGTCGGTGAGCGCGCGCAGCTGGGTGCTCAGCCCGACGAGCCGGTCGATCCGCTGGTAGTCGCTCGACCGCGAGACCTGGCCCGCGATCGCGGTGATGCCCAGGACCAGCGCGAGCACGATGGGGACGATCGTGACCGCGGACAGCTTGACCGGCAGGCTCCAGTCCCGCCAGCGCAACGCCGCCCGCCAGCCCGACGACCAGCGCGGCCGCTTGGGCGGGCGGCCGAGCAGCTTCTCCACAGGCACTTGGCCTTCTCCTGCAACGGTCACGAAAGTGACTCCCTGTCCGGCGTCGTGGCGGCCCGTCGGCGGTTCCCGCGGCTCCCCGCGCTCCCGGTGCGCTCAGCGCTCCCGGCGCGGAGTCCCGCGGTCCGCCTGCCCGCGCGTCCGACCGGGGGCGGGCACGACTTGGTCGATCCTTCACCGGTCCGGGAGACGATCGGCTTCCCGGGACTATGCACGTGCACGACGCAACTTGCGGACTGCACGGCGGTGGTCGAGATCAACTTGTCTGCGCCTTATCGATCGCTGCGGGCGGCTGGGGCCAAAGAATCGTACACCAATCGCCGCCTGCGTTATTGCGTTCCGCATCGGGGTGCTGACCTGGGAAAATAGTCGGACCGCGCGAACTCGGAGGCGCGGATTCGACAAGGAACGCCCGGCGCGGGAATTCCGGTTACCCGGTGCTCTCGGCTCCGACGTCCGGCCGTCACCCGATTAGCCCACACAGGGTAAGCGGCACCCTCGATGGGACTACGCTCCGTGCCCCCATCGGGTGGGTGCACCCGTAAGTTGAACCCGATGTTGTGGAGATGCAGCGACGCGCCGCTCGACCCGGTGATTTTTGCCAGCCTCCCTTCTCTGCCTGGGAATCCCCGCCCGGCCGCGGACCTGCCCGCCGAAGCGGAGCGGCCGCCCCGCCCGGCGGCTACGACCGGTCACCGTATTGGATCTTGACCGGCCCGTCACTCCGCCATCTGCCGCAACCCGGACCCGGCCCGGCAACTCCCCGTGACAGGGGTGCTCACTATTCCGAGTGATCAGCCTGTGATCTGCCCGGACGCGCCGTTTCGCGCTATTTCCCGGGCGAAAAGGAATTTCCGGTGCCCCCGCGAACCGGCTTTTTCCGCGTTCCGGCGGCGTCGTTACTATGGCCGCCTCCCAGTCCGCAAGGGCGATCCGGGCGCTTTCTCGAACGCCGCCCGGCGCCATCCACCGCGCAAGTTGCCGGAGGCAGCCATGCACAACGTCGCGCGCACCACCGGACCGGCCGCCTCGGCCGAGGACACCGGTCAGATGCCCGCGCTGTTCGACCGCGAAGGAGGCGACGCCGCCCCGCGCGGCAGGCGCCGCAAGCGCGGCCCGGACTACGAGCAGATCCAGCGCAGCCCCCAGTTCCGCTCGCTGCGCAGCCGGTTCCGCCGGTTCGTGTTCCCGATGAGCATCGGGTTCTTCGTCTGGTACCTCGTCTACGTCGTGCTCGCCGCCTACGCGAGCGACTTCATGAGCACGCCGGTCTTCGGCCTGGTCAACGTCGGCATGCTGCTCGGCCTCGGCCAGTTCGTCACCACCGCGGCGATCACCGCGCTGTACGTCCGCTTCGCCGACCGCGAGATGGACCCGCGCGCGGCCGAGATCCGCGCGCAGAACGCAGTCACGGAAGGAACCCCTCAGTGACCCTCGCGACCACCACGTCACTCGCCGAAGGAACTTCGGCGAGCAACCCGTTGATCAACACCGGGGTGTTCGCGCTGTTCGTCGCGATCACCCTGTTCGTGGTCTACCGCGCGGGCAACCGCCGGTCCTCCACCTCGGGCTACTACACCGCCGACAGCGCCTTCACCGGACGGCAGAACGGCGTCGCGCTCTCCGGCGACTTCCTGTCCGCCGCGTCGTTCCTCGGCATCGCCGGCGCGATCGCGATCAACGGCTACGACGGCTTCCTCTACTCCATCGGCTTCCTCGTGGCGTGGCTCGTCGACCTGCTGCTGCTCGCGGAACTGCTGCGCAACACCGGCCGCTTCACCATGGGCGACGTGCTCAGCTTCCGGATGAAGCAGCGTCCGGTGCGCGCCGCGTCGGCCACGTCGACGCTGGTGATCTCCTTCTTCTACATGCTCGCGCAGATGGCGGGCGCGGGCGGCCTGGTCGCGCTGCTGCTGGACGTCCACTCCAAGTGGGGCCAGGCGCTGGTGATCACCGTGGTCGGGCTGGTGATGATCTCCTACGTGCTGCTCGGCGGCATGAAGGGCACCACGTGGGTGCAGATCATCAAGGCCACCATCCTGCTCACCGCCGCCTCGCTGATCACCGTGTTCCTGATGGGCAAGTACGGCTTCAACTTCTCGAGCCTGCTCCGCGCGGCCACCGACCACAGCCCGATGGGCAAGGACCTGCTCTCCCCCGGCGGCTCCTACGGCAAGAACGGGACCACGAAGCTCGACTTCGTGTCGCTGTCGCTGGCGCTGGTGCTCGGCGTCGCTTCGCTGCCGCACGTGCTGATGCGCTTCTACACCGTGCCGAACGCCCGCGAGGCGCGCCGCTCGGTGGTGTGGGCGACCGCGTGCATGTTCGTGTTCTACCTGTGCACGCTGGTGATCGGCTTCGGCGCGGCGGCGATCGTCGGCCCGGACGAGATCAAGGCCGCGCCCGGCGGCGAGAACTCGGCCGCGCCGCTGCTGGCCCTGCACGTGGGCGGGACGGTGCTGCTCGGCATCATCTCGGCGGTCGCGTTCGCGACGATCCTCGCCGTGGTGGCCGGGCTGACGCTGACCGCGTCCGCCTCGTTCGCGCACGACGTCTACGCGAACGTCATCAAGCGCGGCAAGGCGGAGCCGGAGGACGAGGTCCGGGTCGCCCGGCTGACCGCGGTCGTGATCGGCGTGTTCGCCATCGTCGGCGGCATCCTCGCCAACGGCCAGAACATCGCGTTCCTCGTGGCGCTCGCGCTGGCTGTGGCGGCGTCGGCGAACCTGTCGACCCTGCTGTACTCGCTGTTCTGGAAGCGGTTCAACACCACCGGAACGCTGTGGAGCATCTACGGCGGGCTCATCGCGTGCGTCGTGCTGGTGCTGTTCTCACCGGTGGTGTCGGGTTCGCCGGACTCGATCTTCCCGAGCGTCGACTTCCACTGGTTCCCGCTGAAGAACCCGGGCCTGGTGTCGATCCCGGTGTCGTTCCTGTGCGGCGCGATCGGGACGTTCGTCGGCCGCTCGAAGGGCGACCCGGCCAAGCACGCGGAGATGGAGGTCCGGTCGCTGACCGGCATCGGCTTCGGCTCTTGACCCGCTGAGCACGAAAAAACCGCGGTGCCCGTTCGGGTGCCGCGGTTTTTTACCGCTCAGAAGACGTCGCGCCCGGCCTGCACGCGGTGGGTCACCCGGCGCTCGACGACGAACGACACGAACGGGACGCATCCGGCCAGCAGCACCAGGACGGTGCTCTTGATCGACCAGCGGGCCTTGATCGCGAGGTCGATGGTGAGCACCAGGTAGATCATGTAGAGCACGCCGTGGATCGGCGAGTACACCTGCGCGGGCGTCGCGTTGCCGAAGCCGTACTCGATGATCATGGTGGCGCAGAGGGCGAGCAGGCCGACGCCGGTCACGTACGCGCTGGCGCGGAACCGCGTCAGCGAGCCGGACACCTTCGACTGGCGGGTCGGGGCGGCACCGTCGGTGCTGGTCGTCATGGGAGCGTCCTCACTTCCGCGGGCGTTCAGGACTGCTGGTCGCGGGCGTTGAGCTCGCGCAGGTAGCGGTTGTAGGCGGCGAGTTCGTCGTCTTCTTCGACGGGAGCCGCGGCCGGTCGCGGCGCGGGCACGCGAACCGGCGCCGGTGCTGCCGGTCCGGCCTGGTCGGCGGCTTCCTCTTCGCGTTCGCGCAGCTTCTTGATGCGCCAGAACATGAACGCGGGGAAGAGTCCGAAAAGCGGCCATTGCAGCACGTAGCCGAGGTTCTGGAAGGTGCCGGTGGCGGACGTGAACCGGTCCCACTGCCACCAGGCCAGCCCGCAGCACAACGCCAGGCTCACGACGCTCGTGACGACGATCGTGAGCCGGCGCCCGAGCGGGGACACGGCCGGGCCGGGATCTGCAGGCACGGTATCGACGCTAGCACTGGCGGGGAAGAGCGTTGCTGAGAGGCGGCGAGGTCGTTACCGGGGCCCCACCCGGCACTCGCCGGCCGGATTCGCCGCGGCTGAGGTGCCGGAGCTGGCTTCGGACGGATCCCCCGAGCACTGCGCGCGCCGGGACGGCTTCGCTGCTTTGCTCGGGTTCTCAGCTCAGGCAAACGCCCCCAATGCCACATTCGGTGCATGCCACGCACCGAACGCCACATTCGGTGCATCCAGCGCACCCAATGCCACATTCGGTGCATCCCACGCACCGAACGCCACATTGGATGCGTCCAGCGCACCCAATGCCGCATCGGGGTTCTCCCTGTTGCGCGGTGTGCGGCGGCTTCGCTGTCGCGGTGCTCGCCAGGGCGGTTCGCGGCACCGGCTGGCAAGACGGGGTCACGTGCCCTCGCTCCCGCGGAAGTGGGGGGGGGGGGGGGGGATGGGGTGGTATTAAAAGAAACAGAACA
>NZ_JBEXMH010000133.1:0-10442 GCF_040610415.1 Amycolatopsis sp. NPDC004079
TCTTCCCCTCCACCACGCTCTTCCTATCTATACTAAGCCATAAATGGGGCGGGCGGGTGCTTGTCAAGGCATCTTTCCCGCCTTGACAAGCACCCGCCGTCCGTCATCACAATCAGCTTCGGGGTGCCCTCTCAACAAACCGAGGCAATGTCGCCGTCAGGCGACGAGCCAAGAGACCCCGCAAAAATCAATTAGTCCCGCGACGACGCAACTTCAACAGCACGAGCAACGCGCCACCGCCAACAATCAACACCCCGGCAATCCAAAACAGCCAAGCGTTGTCGAACCCAGTGTTGGCCAGCCCGCCACCGGTCCCGTTCTGATTCCCAGCAGGAACCGCGGCCGGAGCGCTAGTCGTGGTCGGAGCGGCAGAAACACTGGACGGCACCGAAGTCGGCGCGGCAGTGGGAGCGGAAGAAGTCGGCTTGGCCGGCGAGGTGGTAGGCGTCTCGGAAACCGGCGGCTTAGTCGGCGCAGTCTTCGTCCCGCACACAAACCACTGGTCGATCTTCGGCTGCGACCGGTCGTAGTTATACGGCGCGACAAGATCCTTCCAAGGAGCCACCTTGGGCAGTTTCTTCTTCCCCGGCACGTAAACGGAGTGCCCGTCATTGCCACCCACGACGACGATCGCCTCGACCGTAACGCCCTCAGCGGTCTCCGTGATCGTCAGCGTCTTCTCGCCGACACCGCCGGTGAACTTCACGTCGCCCTGGTCGAGTTTGCTGCCGCTGACCCCCTCGACCTTGCTGCAATCAGTGATCTTCGTACCCGGAACCGGGTGTCCGCGGTCGTCGCCGGTGGTGCAGGCGGACGCCGCCGTCGCCGAGCCGAGCAGGGCGAGCCCGGCGACCGCGGCAACGGCGAACCCGGCGCGAAGTTTGGTGGGGATGGGCATGGAGTTACTCCTCGAAGGAAAATCCGAACGGGGGACAGCACATGCGAAAACCACGACCCTCCGTAGGAACCCCGACCACTGTTCGCGCGAATTACCCGCTAGTGATTAACCCGTCAGAGGGAGACGACGCGGAGAGTATCGCACCCGCAGTTGCCCGATCACCCTGGGTTCGAGTCGCCGTCCGAACCGAAATCCGCGAGTTGCGCGCCTGTGACCACGCACGCGAAACGGCCCGCCGCCCACACTGGGCGACGGGCCGCTGAGCAGCGAAAACAGGTCAGTCTGCGACTGGCGGCGCGGATTCGGAGACCGCTCCGCCCTGCTCCACCCCCGACTGCCGCTTCCCGAGCAGCGAATGCCGCCGGCTGTAGGCGAAGTAGATGACCACGCCGATCACCATCCAGACGACGAACCGCAGCCAGGTCAGCACGGTCAGGTTCAGCATCAGCCACAGGCACGCCAGGATCGCCAGCGGCGCGATGACCCACACGGCGGGCACGCGGAAGGCGCGCGTCAGGTCCGGACGGGTCTTGCGCAGCACCAGCACGCCCGCGGACACGAGGATGAACGCGAACAGCGTGCCGACGTTGACCATTTCCTCGAGCTTGTCGGCCGGGAAGAACGTCGCGCCCGCCGCGACCAGTACGCCGACCACGATCGTCGCGCGCTTCGGCGTTCCGCGGTCGCTCGTCTTGGCCAGCGAACGCGGCATGAGGCCGTCGCGGGACATCGCGAAGATGATCCGCACCTGGCCGAGCATCAGGACCATGACGACGGTGGTCAGACCGGCCAGCGCGCCGACGGAGATGATGTTCGCGGCCCAGTCGACGCCGTTCGCGGAGAACGCGGTGGCGAGCGTCTTGTGACTGCCGTCGCCCGCCGACGTCGAAAGGTTGGTGTAGGGCGTCATGCCGACCACCACGAGCGACACCGCGACGTACAGGACGGTCACGATCGCCAGCGAGCCGAAAATGCCGCGCGGCACGGCCCGCTGCGGGTTGCGGGTCTCCTCCGCGGTGGTCGCGACGATGTCGAACCCGATGAACGCGAAGAACACGATCGACGCGCCGGCCAGCAGCCCGAAGATGCCGAACGTGCTGCTGCCGCCGCCCGCGATGAGCGAGAACAGCGACTGGTCGACACCGCTCGACCCGGACCCGGCGGGCTTGCCCTCGGGGACGAACGGCGTGTAGTTGCTCGACTTGATGTAGAAGATGCCGAGGATGACCACGAACAGCACGACGGCGACCTTGATGCCGGTGATCACCATCGAGAACCGCGACGACAGCTTCGTGCCGAGCACCAGCAGCGTCACCAACGCGGCGACGACGATGAACGCGCCCCAGTCGATGCCGAAACCGCCGCCGAGATCTATCGACGTTTTGGTGCCCTTGCCGAAGATGTACTCCAGCACCGTCTGCAGGTAAGACGACCAGCCCTTGGCCACCGCGGCGGCGCCGACGGCCAGTTCCAGGATCAGGTCCCAGCCGATGATCCACGCCATGAACTCGCCGAAAGTGGCGTAGGAGAACGTGTACGCGCTGCCCGCGACCGGGACGGTGGAAGCGAATTCGGCGTAGCACAGCGCGGCGAGCGCGCAGGCGATCGCGGCGATGACGAACGCGACGGACACCGACGGCCCGGCGAAGTCGCCCGCCGTGCGCGCGGTGAGCGTGAAGATGCCGGCGCCGATGACCACCGCGACGCCGAAGACCGTGAGGTCCCAGGCGCTCAGGTTCCTGCGGAGTTTCGTCTCCGGTTCATCGGTGTCCGAAATGGACTGCTCGATTGACTTGGTGCGCCACAACCCAGTGCCGGGCAACGTTGACCTCCTGCGGTGACCTTCGTGGGGACCGGGCGCCACCCTAGCGTGTCAGTTGGGCGCCAGCTGTCCGGACAGTCAGCGCGTCTCGCGGTCGAGGTCGGGCTCCAGGTAAATCAGGGTCGCGACGGGGACTTTCGCGCGTACCCGGGCCTCGGCGTCGTCGATCGCGGTGGCGATCGCGGCGGTGTCGAGACCGGGCACGAGCGCGAGCTTCGCGGCGACGAGGAGTTCGTCCGGGCCGAGGTACTGGGTGCGGATGTGGATGACCCGCTCGACCTTGCCCGCGGCCAGTTCGTCCACGATGGTCGCGAGATCGGTGTCGGTCGCGCCCTCGCCGATCAGCAGGCTCTTCATCTCGATGATCAGGATGACCGCGATGACGCCGAGCAGCGCGCCGATGAAGACCGTGCCGATGCCGTCGAAAACGGGGTTGCCGGTCAGCACCGACAATCCGACGCCGAGCAAGGCGAACACGAGGCCGAGCAGCGCGCCGGAGTCCTCCAGCAGCACGACCGGCAACTCGGGTTCCTTGGCCTGGCGGATGAACCGCCACCAGCTCACGTTGCCCTTGATCTTGCGCGATTCGCCCATCGCGGTGAGGAAGCTGTAGCCCTCGAGGCAGATCGCGACGAGGAGAATGACCACCGCGACCACCGGCGTATCCAGCGGCTGCGGCTCGATGATCTTGTGAATGCCCTCGTACAGCGCGAACGCCGCGCCGAGCGTGAAGAGCATGAGCGCGACGATGAACGAGTAGAAGTACCGCTCCCGGCCGAACCCGAACGGATGCTCCCGGGTGGCGCGCCGCTTGGAGGTCTTCTGCCCGAGCAGCAGCAACCCCTGGTTCGACGTGTCGGCCAGCGAGTGCACCGCTTCCGCCAGCATCGACGACGACCCGGTGACCAGGAAGCCGACGAACTTGGCCACCGCGATCCCGGCATTGGCGGCGAGCGCCGCGATGATCGCCTTGGTTCCCCCGCCAGCTGACACTTCCCGCTCCCCTGCTCCGCGCCCGAATTGCCCGGTGGGAGCCTAGAGCAGCCTTGGCGGCGGGAAGCGCTGGGCTGCCGCCCGGCTTGCTTGTCTTCGCAAAGGTATCCGATCAGATACCTTTGCTCTGGTATCCTTTCGGATACATACCAGATTCGAGGACGACGATGCACACAGCTGAACTCCTGACGACGGCGCGCAAAGCTGCGGACCTGAGCCAGCAAGAGCTGGCTGAGCGAGCAGGCACATCGCGTCCGACCCTGTCCGCGTACGAGAGGGGCCGGAAGTCGCCCACGCTGGACACCGTCACCCGCCTGCTCGCCGGGGCTGGCTTCACACTCACCCTCGAACCTCAGCTCCTCTTCCACGAACTCACTGCCAACGGCCGATCGATTTCGGTGCCCACGAGCCTCCCCCGGCCGCCCCTTGAGAAAGCTTTCGCGACGGTCGTCCTGCCGATCGAACTCAATTGGTCGGAACCGGAACGTCGCTTCGACCTCCGCTCGCGCGCGGACCGAGCCCGGGTCTACGAGATCGTGCTGCGGGAAGGCACCGGCGACCACATCGCGGAGTACGTCGACGGCGCGCTGCTGATCGACCTGTGGGAGGAGTTGGTCCTCCCCCGGAACGTCCGAGCCGCCTGGGCTCCGCTCATCGACAGCGTCCGGCCAGTGGCAGCAACGTGACCGCGCCGGAAGGACTGACCGCATTCCAGGTGGCCGTCGCACGACTCTTCTTCGAGCTCGCGCAGAGCGACGGGTTCCTGCTCGCTGGGGGCGCGGCCCTGCTCGCACAACAGTTGACTACCCGGCCAACACAGGATCTCGACTTCTTCGCCAGCCCCGGACGTGGAGATATACCGGCCGCCCGGAACGCTTTGGAATCCGCCGCGAAAGCTCGTGGCTGACAGGTCGCCAGGATCCGCGACAGCGCCACCTTCTGCCGCGTGGTCGTGCGCGGACCGGAGAACCTGCTTGTTGATCTTGCGCTCGACGCGGCACCCAATCTCCCGCCGACGCTGACCTTTCTGGGTCCGACCTTCGACCGGGAAGAACTCGCGGGGCGAAAGGTGGTCGCACTCTTCGACCGCGCCGAAGCGCGCGACTTCACCGACGTGTACGCACTATCCGCCACCTACCCGAAGGACTTGCTGCTAACTCGCGCAGCCGAGCAGGACCCGGGCTTCGACACCGCGGTGTTCAGAGAGATGCTCGCCTCGCTGTCCCGTTTCGGAGACGGGACTTGCCGATCACGCTCGCCGAGGTCCCCGCACTGCGTCGTTTCTTCGCAGCCTGGTCCGCCGAGCTGAACGCCTAACGCCAGCTCACAACTCGCAAGTCCCAGCAGTAGCCCGGAACAGCTGCGTCCGCACCCCGGCCAACGGCCGCACCCGAACAGCCGGATCGGCGGCAGGCAGCCACACCGACTGCCCCCGCTGCAGCTCTACCTGCTCCCCATCCGAAGCGACCACCAGAAGATCCCCCTCGGTGCACAGCAAGATCTGCGGCCCAGACGAGTCGACCTCCAACTCGGCACTGTCCCCAGCCGCCCATTCGACCCGCGACAGCTCGAATTCCGGGGCGTCCGTGTGGTAAACCGCCATGCGCTGTCCGGCGCATTCTCCGTGCTGCACCGGCATTTCCCCGCACGCGAAGTCGACCACGCGCAGCAGCTCCGGCACGTCCACGTGCTTCGGCGTGAGCCCGCAACGCAGGATGTTGTCCGAGTTCGCCAGGATCTCCACCGCGGTGCCGTGCAGGTACAGGTGCAGGTTGCCGGCGGGCAGGTAGATCGCCTCGCCGGTGCGCAGGGTCAGGCGGTTGAGCAGCAGCGCGGCGAGCACGCCGGCGTCGCGCGGGTGGGTCTCGCCGAGTTCCAGGATCGTGCGGCATTCGGTCGCGAACTCGCCGTGGTCCTGGACGTGCCGGACGCACGCGTCGAGCACCTCCGGCAGCAGTTCGTCCAGCGCGGACTGCGGCAGGGTGATCCAGGTGGTGAACAGAGCCCGCAGGCCCGCCGGGTCCGGTTGGGCTTCCAGCAGGCCGGTGTACTTGCCCAAGCCGGGCGTCTCGATCGCCTTCAGCAGCTTGACCGTGCGGTTCGGGTCGCGGAATCCGGCCAGCGCGTGGAACTCCGTCAGCGCGCAGACCAGCTCCGGCTTCGCCGTCGGGTCCGGGTAGTTCCGGTTCGAGGCGTCGCGCGGGATGCCCAGCTTCTCCTCGCGCGCGTGGCCTTCGGCGGCCTGCGCCGCGGACGGGTGCGCCTGCATCGACAGCGGTTCTTCCGCGGCGAGGATCTTCAGCAGGAACGGCAGCCGGTTGCCCCAGCGCCGCGCGCAGTCCTCGCCCAGCTGGCCGACCGGATCGGCGTCGACGAGTTCGAGCAGGCTCAGTTCGGCGCCGTCCGGGCCGAGCACGTGCGACGGGTCCCCCGGGTGCGCTCCCATCCACAGCTCGGCTTCGGGGTGCGGCGCCGGCACCGGACGGCCCTGCAGCTGCGGGATGGCCGTTCGCGATCCCCAGGCGTAGGGCCGTACGGCGTTGCGCAACAGCTCCACTGTCAACTCCCAATCCTTCCCGTCGGCACTGGGCCGACGCACGCGGCGGCGGAACCGCCTGCCCGCGTTCCCCCCTGCTCCCTCAGGCGGAGGCCGGTTCGTATCTCCCGGCCCCGCCGATGCTGCCCGCCGCCAGCCCCAGGTACACCGCGGCCAGCTCGAACCGCAGCGCCAGCACCGCGGCGCGGACGATCTCGTCTGCCTCGATCTCCTCGGCGGGCACGATCAGGTCCGCACCCGGCAGGAACTCCTCGGCTTGGTACCGGGCCGCCTCGGTGGCCGGACCGGTCCGCACCGACAGCAGCAGCACCCGCGTCGCAACTCCACCAGGAGAGTCGTCCGGGTCGGCGAAAATGTCTCGCTCCACGCCGCCTGATTGCGCGACCCGGCGCAAAGCCGGGCGGGCGAGCGCCTGCCGGTAGTCCTCGACGTCGCACACCAGGGCGGCGTGCGCGGCGAACGCGTGCGCCGCGTGCTCGCCGACCGCCACCGCGACCGGGTCGAGCCCCCACAGCAGCGGCACCCGGTCCGCGACCCGCAGCGCGAGCGCCTTCGCCGGGTTGGCGAACGACTCGCGTGCCAGGTAATCCTTCTCCGCTTCGAGGTCCAGCTGGTCGGCGAGCGCCTGCACGTCCGCGACCAGCAGGCCGAGCGCGTTCGCGGTGAGCAGCCCGGCGGCCAGCCCGCGCGGGAACGCCAGCTCCGGCGGCACCGGCACGCGCGGCGCGAGCAGCACGCCCTTGCCCGCCACCGACGCCGCGACCGGCCCGTCCGCGGGCGAGGACAGCACCACCGACGCGCCGAACCGGGCGGCGCGCTCCAGCGAAGCGGCCAGCTCGCGGTCGCCCGCGTCGTCGGTGTGCGCGAACACCACGTCCAGCGCGCCGATCCAGGCCGGTACCGATTCGGCCACCACAACCGGCACCGGGCACGACGGCGTGAGCAGCGCGGCCAGCAGCCGGGTGAGCGTGCGGCTCACCCCCGGCCGGTCGATGAGCACGAGCGAACGCGGACGCCCGACGTCCAGCCGGTCGCTCAGCTCCAGTTCGGCCGCCGCCTCGGCGGTGGCCCGCACCTGCGCGCCCGCCATCGCGGCGGCACGCAGCAACCCCGTGCGGTCGGCGTCGGCCAGCCGCGCGGAGTCGTCGAGCAGGGAATCGTCAAGCATGGTCAAGCACTGTCGCCGTGGTCGGCCGAGCCGGGCAGCGTCGCCTCGTCGAGCAACAGCACCGGGATCCCGTCGCGCACCGGGTACACCCGGCCGCATTCCGTGCAGGTCAGCGCGTCCGCCTCGGCGTCGTCCGGCGTTCCGGGACGCAGCGGAGCGTGATCCGGCGACGGGCACGCGAGGATCTCCAGCAGCTGGGCGTCAAGCGTGATGGCCATAGTTCCTCCATACCACGCGTCGTTGGGGTGTTGAGGGCGCCTTCCGGACACAATCCGGCGCCAGCGGGTCAGGCCCGGACAAGGGCGAGCACCTCGGCGGTGAGCGCCTCGACCGCGGCGCGGTCGGCGGCCTCCACGTTGAGCCGCAGCAGCGGTTCGGTGTTGGAGGGGCGCAGGTTGAACCACGCGCCGCCGGGCAGCTGCACGGTGAGCCCGTCCAGCTCGTCGATCTCGACCCCGGACTTGCCCGCGTACGCGTCCTTCACCGCGAGCATCCGCGCGACCTGGTCGCCGACCGTCGAGTTGATCTCGCCGGACGCCGCGTAGCGCGAGAAGTCCTGGGTGAGCGCCGACAGCGGGCCGTTCTGCTCGCCCAGCGCGGCGAGGACGTGCAGCGCGGCCAGCATGCCGGTGTCGGCGCGCCAGAAGTCGCGGAAGTAGTAGTGCGCGGAGTGCTCGCCGCCGAAAATCGCCCCGGTGCGGGCCATCTCGGCCTTGATGAAGGAGTGCCCGACGCGCGTGCGCACCGGCTTGCCGCCGTGCTCGGAAACGATCTCCGGCACGCCCTTCGACGTGATCAGGTTGTGGATGACCGTCCCGCCCGGCTCCTTCGCCAGCTCGCGCACCGCGACCAGCGCGGTGATCGCGCTCGGCGAAACCGGCTCGCCGCGCTCGTCGACGACGAAGCAGCGGTCCGCGTCGCCGTCGAACGCCAGCCCGGCGTCCGCGCCGACCTCGCGCACCTTGGCCTGCAGGTCGACGATGTTGGCCGGGTCGAGCGGGTTGGCCTCGTGGTTCGGGAAGGTGCCGTCGAGCTCGAAGTACATCGGCACGACGTCGATCGGCAGCCCGTCGAACACCGTCGGGACGGTGTGCCCGCCCATGCCGTTGCCCGCGTCGACGACGACCTTGAGCGGCCGCGACCCCGACAGGTCGACGAGGTTGCGCAGGTAGGCGGCGTAGTCGCTGAGGACATCGCGCTCGGAGACGGTGCCGCGCTGGCCGTCGAAGGCGGGGACGCCCTGCTCGACGGTGTCGCGGATCTCGGCGAGGCCGGTGTCCTGCCCGACCGGGGAAGCTCCGGCGCGGCACATCTTGATGCCGTTGTACTTCGCGGGGTTGTGGCTGGCGGTGAACATCGCGCCGGGCAGGTTGAGCGAGCCGGAGGCGAAGTAGAGCTGGTCGGTGCTGGCCAGGCCGATCGACACCACGTCGAGGCCCTGGGAGGTGACCCCGTCGGCGAACGCCGCGGCCAGGTCCGGCGAAGAGTCGCGCATGTCGTGGCCGATCACCACGGCCGGCGCCTCAGGCTTGATGAGCAGCGCGAACGCGGCCCCGAAGTCCCGGACGAGGGCGGCGTCCAGCTGCTCGCCGACCACGCCGCGAATGTCGTAGGCCTTCACGATGCCCGAAAGGTCTGGCACGCCTTCTCCCCGCCGCTAGTTCCGTGGCGACGCCAGTCGCGCCGCGGGCGAAAGCCTACCGGGCGGGAGGACGGCTCAGGCGCGCCCCGGGAGGACGCGCAGATGGCCGCGCCTGCCGGAGGGGCCTTCCGGCTCGGGCTGCGCCGCGGGGACGTCGGAGCGACCGGCCTCGCGAACCGCCTCGGCCAGCGCGGTCAGCTCGTCGGCGGACTGCTCCGGTGCGGCGAAGGCACCCTCGTGGCGGACGACTTCCCAGCCCTTCGGGACGGTCAGCCGCAGCGCGTGGGCCTCGCACAGGTCGTAAGAATGCGGTTCGGAAGCGGTGGCCAGCGGCCCGACGACCGCGGTCGAGTCCTGGTAGGCATACGTGAGCGTGGCGACAGCGGGTTCGAGGCAACCCGTTCGCGAACATTTCCGTACGCTCCGCACGATCCGAAACGATAGCGCGTCGCCGCAAGCGAGTACCGGCGACACGCGCGTTCCCCTGGCGACCGCATAGACTTGGACGGTGGCGACGGCTCGTGACTACCGACAACGGCAGCGAATGCGAAGGGACCGGCACGGCCGGGGCCTGCGCGGGACGCTTTATCCAGCGTCCCTGCCCGCAGCAGCGAGCCGCGCGGAGCGCTTCGACGCACTGGTGCTGGACGCCCTGGAGCCCATCGAGGCCCGCTGGCGGCACGAACTGACAAAACTGGACGTCGCGGTAGACGACGTCCCAGAAGTCCGCATGGACGGCCGGGCCCCCGCGGACGGCGTACTGCACGACGGCGCAGTCCCCCTATCGCGCCTGGTCCCAGCCGGTGTCGACCGGACCGGCCTCCCCACCCGGGCCAGGATCGTCCTGTACCGACGCCCCCTGGAAGCCCGCGCCAAGGACCCGTCCGAACTGGCGGATCTAGTCCACGACGTCCTAGTCGAGCAGGTCGCAGGCTACCTAGGCGTAGAACCAGACGTCATCGAAGGCGACTGACCCTGGCCCCCGTACGTGAGGGCCACCCTCACGTACTCAGATTCCCTCAGGGTTCCCCTCACGACCTTCCTTCCTCACGCCGCGCCGCGCCACGCCGTGAGGGGCTCCTTCACGGAATCAGATTCCCTCAAGGAGCCCTTCACGGACCGCCCCGCCCTGCCGCTCGCCGGGATGTGCCCCAATGCGGCATTGGTTGCGTCAGATGCACCCAATGCCACATTGGGGCGCTAGCCACAGCCACCACGAACCGCAGCCGACGCGCCCAACCAGCGAGGCACCCAGACCCTCCCCCGCACCCCGATACGAAGCCTTCTCTGCGGTTCGGGGGTGCTTGTCAAGGCATCTTTCCCGCCTTGACAAGCACCCCCGAACCGTCAGCACAATCAAGC
>NZ_JBEXMH010000134.1:0-9947 GCF_040610415.1 Amycolatopsis sp. NPDC004079
GGGTGCTTGTCAAGGCGGGAAAGATGCCTTGACAAGCACCCCCGAACCGCAGGGCGGCTTCGTATCGGGGTTGGGGGCGGGGTGGGTGCCTCCATGGGTGGGTGCGTCGGCTGCGGTTCGCGGTGGGCCGGGGCTAGCGCCCCAATGTGGCATTGGGTGCATGTGATGCACCGAATGCCGCGTTGGGTGCGTGGGATGCACCGAATGTGGCGTTGGGGCGCATCGAGGCGGCGAGCGAACGAGCGAACGAGCGGGTGGGCAAGCGGGTGGGGGTGGGCTGTGAAGGGCTCCTTGAGGGAATCTGATTCCGTGAAGGGGCCCCGCACAGACGGTGGTGGGTCGTGAGGGGAACCCTGCGGGAATCAGAGTCCCTCAGGGTTCCCCTCACGGCCGGCGGACGTGGCTGAGGGCGAGTGCTGCCAGGGCGGCGGCCTGGTCGCCGAGGACGCTGTCGTCGAAGACCGCGCGAGGGGAGTGGTTCATCTCCGCCGCATCTGGGGCGATCCCGTCCGGGGTGGTGCCCAGGAAAATGAACGCGCCGGGGACCTCGTTCAGCACCGCGGAAAAGCTCTCCGAAGCCATTACCGGGTTCTCCAGCGGGACAGCCCGTTCCGCGCCGAACAGATCACCGAGCACGGTCAACGCATGTGCCGCTGCCTTCGGGTCGTTTGTGGTGACTGGGTAGACCGACCGGAACTCCGTCTCCGCGCGGCAACCGAACGCCGACGCGATCCCGTCTGCCAGTGAGGGTAGTTCGCGGGCCAGGATCTCCACGCTCTCCGCGGACAGCGCGCGAATCGTCGCGCCGAGGGTCGCCTCGTCGGGGATGGCGTTGATGATCTCGCTCGCTTGCATTTTGGTCACCGACAGCACCACCGGATCGAACACCGGAAACCGTCGGGTCACATAGGTGTGCAGTGCCGAAATGATCTGTGCTGCAGCGGGAACCGGGTCCACTGCCTGATGGGGGCGCGAACCGTGTCCGCTTCGGCCGAGCACGCGTACGGACAGGCTGCTCGCCCCGGCCATGACCGAACCGGGACGGGTCGTGAATACGCCAGACTGGCCGGGCAGGACGTGAATGCCGTATGCGGCCTCGACGTCTGAAAGCACTCCCTCCTCGATTAACCGTTGTGCGCCGCCGCCTGCTTCCTCGCCTGGTTCGAACATGAAGACCACCGAGCCGGCGATCTCGTCTCGGCGGGCGCTCAAGAGCTTTGCCGCGCCGACGAGCGCGGCGGTGTGCAGGTCGTGGCCGCAGGCGTGCATCAAACCGGGAGTCTGCGAGGAGAACGGCAGTCCGGTCTCTTCCGTAACGCGCAGCGCGTCCATGTCCGCGCGCAGGAGAACCGACGGTCCGGGCCGCGCGCCGCGCAGGACTGCGACGATTGACGTGAAATCGTGCGGGCCGGGCGTTGCTTCCAGGTCGAGTGAGGCCATCGCGCTCAAGACCGCTCGCTGGGTATGGGGGAGGGCGAACCCGGCTTCGGGGCGGGGGTGGAGGGCGCGGCGGAGGGCGACCAGGTCGGACTGGAGGGCGGCGGAAGCGGCGAGGATCGAGGCGGAAACCGGCATGGGGCTCCTTAAGGGCAACGGTGCGTGCCGCGCTGGTGACCCCAGCGTCTAATGTCTACAATCAATATAGACGATGCCGGGTGTTCCAGGTTCCGGTGCGCCTCTAATCTGTCACTACGCGTGACCCGCGTCGGCGACGTCACCGGACCGAGAACTTCGGAGGATCCTTGCCGCAGATCACGAACACCGCTGCCGCCGTCCAGGTTGCTCGCGCGCTCGAGGACGAGATCGTCTCGGAGGGCTGGAGTGCTGGGCATTTCGTCGGGCGCCGTCAGGAGTTGATGGCGCGCTTCGGGGTTGCGCCGGCGACGCTGAGCGAGGCGATTCAGTTGCTGCGCGCCCGTGGCATCGTCGACGCGAAGCCTGGACCGGGCGGTGGGATCTTCGTTGCGACGCGTTCGCCGTTTACGCACCTGAGCGACCAGCTGCTGCAGTTGCGCGAGGGGAAGGCGACGGTGGAGAACTGTCTGCGGGTCCTGGACTCGCTCGACGGTTCGGTGCTGCACGACGCGGTCGAGAACGCGAGCGACGAGGACATCGCTGATATCTCAGCGTGTGCCGAGACGTTGAAGGCGGCCTGGGATTCCGCGGAGGCTCCGATGGCGATCTGGGCGCTGCACGCGCGGATCGCGCAGGTGTCGCCGAACGAGCTTTTGCGCAGTCTGTATACGAATCTGGTCGATTACATCATCGCCGCGCGGCTCGAGGGGGTCACCGCGCCGACCACGCAGGAGCGGTTGCGGACGCACCTCGACTTCGCCGAGGCGGTCGTGCGGCGCGACCACAAGCTCGCGGAGTCGGCGATTTCGCGGCATCGCCGTCCCGCGGTGGCGGCCCGGCCTTCCTGATCTTCGCAAGCCGGAGAACTGATGGATGTACACGCGCTCAGAATTATGTATATTCATTACAGTTAATCGTCCGGCTTGAGGAGGATGCATGCTGCTGGAGTTCCGCAGTGTGGTCGACCGCGTGCTCGCCGCCCCCGATCGCTCGTCCCGCGGTGCGCAGCCGCCGATCCGCTTGTCACAGAACGAAATGCCGTGGGCGCCCGCTGACGTCATCGTCGCCGCGATGACCGAGGCGGCGCGGAATGCCCACCGTTACCCCGATTACCACCGCACCGCGGCGCGCGCCGCCGTCGCGGAGGCGATGGGGCTGGACGCGGGGCGCATCGCGATCGACAACGGATCCGGCACTCTGCTGCACGCGCTCGCCCGGCTCGTCTGTGAACCTGGCGTGCACGGTGTGCGCCCGGCACCGTCCTTTGAGGCGTATGCGGCGGCGCTTTCGCTCGCCGGCGCGGAGTCCACAGAGGTCGGTCTCGACGCGAACGGCGCGATGGACCTCGACGCGATGCTCGCCGCGATCGGCCCGGAAACCCGCATTGTCTACCTCTGCAATCCCAACAACCCGACTGGCGGGTTCCGCGGGGTCGAGGATATCCGCGACTTCCTGAAAAGCGTCCCGTCGAGCGTGCTGGTTGTTGTCGACGAGGCGTACCGCGAGTTCGTGTCTGCCGAACCGCTGGACGCGACTGTCGGATTGCTCGACGAGTTCGAGAATCTCGTGCTGCTGCGGACACTGTCCAAAGCGCACGGTTTGGCGGGAATCCGCGTCGGTTATGCCGCTGCGGCGCCGCGGATCGCGGAAGCGCTGCGCCGCACGTCCGTCGGGTTCGCGCTCAACAGCGTGGCCGAAGCGGCGGTCATCGCGGCGTTGAGCGCGGAAGGATTGGCTGTGGCGAAGGAAAGGACCGCCGTCATCGTCTCCGAGCGCGCTCGCGTCGAGGCGGCGTTGAAGGCGGCGAACGTCGCGTATGTGCCGAGTCAGGCGAATTTCCTTTTCCTGCCTGGGGACGCGGCCGATCTTCTGTCCCGTTTGGAGGCTCGCGGCGTGCTCGCCCGGCCGTTCCCGAAGGCGGGCGGGGCGCGCGTGACGATCGGGCTGCCCGAGGAAAACGACGCGGTGCTCGCCGCCCTTGTCTGATCAGCGGTTTCCTCCGACACCGTGTCGGAGGAAACCGGGAGGACTTCGGAGAGCCGCTCGATGAGCCGCCGCACCCGAGTTCTTACGCTAACCGGCAGGACGGACGGAGCGGTTCGTTCACGCGGCGGGTAACCGATCGCTCGCAGGAAGGAACGGTGCAGTGACCGAGCGCCTATTCGAGCACGACCGGCGGGCATCGATGCGCCGCTCGGTGACCGGCGGTGTGCTCAAAGCGACCCTGCTCGCCGGGCTCACGCTGATTTTCGTCTATCCGGTGGCGATGATCGTGCTCGGCGCCTTCCGCGACGGGCTGCCCTCGGACAACATGCCGTTCACGATGAGCGGCCTGCTCGCGGCGTTCGAGGCCCCGGAAACCTGGCACACGCTGTGGAACTCGATCGTGCTGGTCGTCGTGTGCGGCACGATCTCGGTGGCGGGCGGCGGGCTGTTCGCCTGGATCGCGGCCAACACCAACGTGCCCGGCCGCAAGCTGCTCACGCCGATCATGGTGATCAACCTGTTCGTCCCGCCGCTGTTCCACACCCTCGGCTGGATCATGCTCGGCAACGCGCAGAACGGCCTGCTCAACCAGCTCGGCCGCTCGCTCGGCACGCACGGGCCGCTGATCAACATCCAGGGCTGGGGCGGGCTGATCCTGCTGACGTCGCTCGGCTACATGCCGTTCGCGTACCTGCTGCTGCTCGGCGCGTTCAAGAACCGTGACCAGTCGCTCGACGAGGCCGCGGCGATCAGCGGCGCGGGAACGGTGCGGACGTTCTTCACCATCACCATCCCGTCGGTCGGCCCGGCGATCACCGGCGCGGCCCTGCTGATCGCGGTGCTGGTGTTCCAGTCGTTCGACGGACCGCAGCTGATCGGCCGCCAGGCGGGCATCTACGTCTTCTCCACGCAGATCTACCACTACGTCCGGGATGAGGCGCCAGCCGAGTACACCAAGGCGTTCGCGCTGTCGCTCGTGTTGATCCTGCTGGTGCTGCTGCTGTTCCTCGCCCAGCGCTGGATGCTGCGCGGCCGCAGCTTCACCACGCTCACCGGCAAGACGTCGCGCCGCGATCCGCAGGAGCTGGGCCCGGTCCGCTGGGTGCTGTCCGCGCTGATCGTCGTGGTGGTGCTGCTGAACTTCCTGCTGCCGCTGTTCGCGATGGTGCTCGGCAGCCTCCAGCCGATCTTCGGGGTGATGAGCACCGGGCTGACGCTGGACAACTACGTCACGATGCTCACCGACCCGCAGTTCAGCTCGAGCCTGGCGCTCACCGCGTGGCTCGCGGTCATCGGCGGCTTCGGCTCGATCGCGATCGCGCTGCTCACCACCTACGTCACCGCGCGGCGCCGGGGATTCCTGCGGAGCTACACCTCGTTCGCCGTCTGGATCCCGTGGGCGCTGCCCGGCGTCGTGCTCGGCCTCGCCTACATGTTCGCCGTGCTCTATCTCCCGGCCTTCCGCGGGCTCTACGGTTCGGCGTTCCTGATGACGCTCGTGCTGGTCGTCGCGACGATCCCGGTCTCCAGCCGGATCGCCGAGGGCGCGCTGGCCCAGCTGTCGCCCGAGCTGGAGGAGGCGGGCCGGATGTCCGGCGCGAGCGCGGGCCGGGTGCTGGTGACCATCGTGCTGCGCCTGGTCGTCCCGAGCTTCCTGGCGGGCTGGTTCCTCTCCGCGCTGTTCATCTCGGGCAACCTCGCCGTGCCGATGCTGCTGGCCCCGCCCGGCCTGGAACCCGTGTCGCTGACCGCGTTCCAGCAGTTCCTCACCGGCGAGATGTCCCGGGGCGCGGCGCTGTTCATGATCATCCTGATCGCCGCGTTCGTCGTGCTGGCGCTCGCCGCGGTGTCCGTCAAGCTCGGCGGCCGGATCCTCGGCCGCGACCGTTCCGCAGGCCCGCTCTCCCGTCTCACCCCCTGACCCGAGAGGAAGAACAATGAAGTTCTCCCGTACGAAACTGCGCGCACCGGCGCTGGCGCTCACCGCCGGCCTGCTCGCCGCGCTCACCGCCTGTGCGTCCGCGGGCGCGACCAAGTCGAGCACGCCGATCGAGGTCCCCGGAGCCTCCGCCTCGGCCAACAAGTACATGAACGAGCTGTACGACAAGGCGTTCTCGGCCAACCACACCCAGCTCGTGCTGTACGGGCCCGGGGTGACCGCGAACCAGGCGCTGAACGACGTGTTCACGAAGCGCTTCCCCGGGATCAAGCTGCTCCCGCAGGACCAGGCCGACGCGCAGATCCTCACCAAGCTCGACACCGAGGCACAGAGCGGAAACCGGATCGCGGACGTCTACGTCGGCGGCGAATCTCCGCAGGCGGCCGCGAAGCCGAACATCTGCAAGCCCGCGGACGTGCGCACCGCGGATCCCGGGTTCAAGGTCCCGACCGACAACGACGGCAGGCTCACCTACTTCGCGTTGCGCTACTTCGGTTTTGTCTACAACACCGACCAGGTGCAGAAGCAGGACGCGCCAAAGAACTGGCACGACCTGCTCGACCCGAAGTGGAAGGGCAAGATCGCGGTCGGCGACATGACCGTGCCCGGCGGCATCCGGTACATCCTCGAATCGCTGATGCTGCCCGAGAACGAGAAGAAGTGGGGCCGTTCCTACCTGGAGAAGCTGGCCGCGCAGGACCTGCAGATCTCGCAGTCCGAGCCGATGGTGCCCACCGACGTCGCCAGCGGCCGGTTCCCGGTCGGCATCGCCGTGTACCAGGGCTACTTCGAGGCGCAGAAGCAGAAGGGCGCGCCGATCGGCATGGTGTTCCCGCTGGAGGACGGCGGAAACTACATGGCGCGGTCCGCGCTGTGCTTGATCAAGGACGCGCCGGATTCCGACGCCGCGCAGCTGTACGTCAACTGGCTGTACTCGCCGGAGGGCCAGAAAGCCTTGGCGGAGAAGGACAACTCCTACGGCCGCACGCCGACCGCGCCCGGCCCGGCGGGGCTGCCGTCGCTGGACAAGCTGCCGCGGCTGCCGTTCTCGAACCCGGACCCCGCGTTCAACAAGCCCTACTTCGACTTCATCACCCAGGCCTTCAAGAAGTAACGCCTCGCCTCCCGGCCGAAGAGAAAGCGCAGGTCACGATGACCGAGGTCCAGGTATCCGGACTCACCAAGAAGTACGGCGCGAAGGCGGCGCTGCACGAACTGGATCTGACGATCGAGTCCGGGCAGTTCGTGACGCTGCTCGGCCCCTCGGGCTGCGGCAAGACGACGACGTTGCGCTGCCTGGCCGGGCTGGAGCGGCCGACCTCGGGCCGGATCGTCATGGGCGACCGGGTCGTCGTCGACACCGCGCGGCGCACGTTCGTGCCCGCGGACAAACGCCGGGTCGGGATGGTGTTCCAGAGCTATGCGCTTTGGCCGCACCTGAACGTCACGGACAACGTCGCGTACCCGCTGAAGGTCGCGCGGATGCCTGGCCGGGAGCGGGCGCAGCGGGTACAGGAAATGCTGGACGCGGTTGGCCTTTCCGACCTCGGGAAGCGCCCGGTCACCGCTTTGTCGGGCGGTCAGCAGCAGCGCGTGGCACTCGCGCGTGCGCTGGCCGCCCGGCCGGGGATCATCTTCTACGACGAGCCGCTGTCCAATTTGGACAGCAAACTGCGGTACCAGATGGGCCAGCAGGTGCGCTCGCTGCACAACCGGTTCGAGACGACGTCGGTCTACGTGACGCACGACCAGGAGGAAGCGATCACGCTGTCCGACCGGATCATCGTGATGAGCGAGGGCGTGATCGTCCAGTCCGGTACGCCGAGCGACCTTTACGACCGGCCGAATTCGGCTTATGTCGCGGACTTTATGGGATTTCAGAACATCCTTCCCGGGACCGTCACCGGTGTGCACGGGAAGACCGCTGAGGTGCGGGTGGATGACACCTCGCTGGTCTTCTCGGGGATCACGACCGGTGATGTTTCCGTGGGAGACCGGGCTGACATCGCGTTTCGTGCGGCGCATGCCCGGCTGTCTTCGGACGGTTCTGGTTTGGGCCGATTCCAGGGAACCGTTGAGCGCACTACCTATCTCGGCAGTGCCGTCAACCTTCTTGTGCGTGCGGACGGTCTCCCGATGCGGGTGCGGACCGAAACGGCTGAGCTGTCCGCGGAATCCGTCCCGACCGCTGGGGAGGAACACGCTTTCGCGGTGAGCCCGGACCGTGCTGTCGTCATTCCGCATGAGAACGCGGCTCCCGCTGACGACGACTACCTGACCACGATGACCGATGCCGCCGTCGCGCCCCGCTGACGCCGGACGAAGGGAAGAATCCGTGCCCTTGAATACGCCGCGTTCCGACGGGCCTCGGATCCGGGAACTCGCCGAGATCGGCGGGCGCACCGACACTCGGGACGTCCTCGCCCACGCGACCAAACAGGCCGAGCGGGAGTACGACGACTACTTCATCGTCGACATCGACGCGCACGTCTCGGAGGATCACTTCTGGGGCGAGGTGCTGGAACTCATCGACAACGATGTGTGGCGGCAGATCGGGATGGACCAGTTCGGCAAGTTCGCTGGGAACAACGCGTTGCTGAACATCCAGCCTGGTATGTCGCATCAGAGCGTCGGCGGACGGATCGGGCATCAGGGGCGCAAGGAGCCGCTCGACGGAGTGTCCGGGCATCCGTTCGTTGCCGCTGCTCGGCGCGGCATGGACGCGATGGGGCTGGACTACCAGGTCGTGTTTCCGAGTGCGATGCTGCTGTTGGGCATGCATCCGCAGGACGAAGTCGAGGTCGTGCTGGGGCGGGCTTTCAACCGGTGGCTGACTGAAGTTGTTCTGCCGCAGGATGATCGGCTCAAGGGGATGTTGTACTTGCCGTACAACACGCCTGAGGTATGCGAAGAGCTGGTCGAGAAGTATGCCGATGACGATGGGATCATCGGGTATACGGTTTGTTCGACGCGCAACAACCCGGTCCATTCGGATGTCTATACTCGGCTGTACAAGCTGATCGAGGACAGCGGGAAGCCGCTCGCGTTCCACTCTGGGTATCACTGGGGCGATCCGTCTTTCGCCCAGTTGAACCGGTTCCTGTCGATGCATGCGTTGTCTTTTACGCATTACAACCAGATTCATGTGACTAACTGGATCATCAACGCCATGCCGGAGCGGTTCCCTCGGCTGAAGATGGTGTGGGTCGAGAGCGGGCTGGCTTGGATCCCGTTCCTCATGCAGCGGCTTGATCATGAGGTGTTGATGCGGCCTAGCGAGGCTCCTGGGTTGAATCGGTTGCCTAGTGAGTACATGAAGGATATGTGGTATACGAGCCAGCCGATGGAGCGGACCAGCATGGAGTTGCTGGAGGCCGGGATGAAGGCGTTCAACGCGGAGACGCAGTTGTTGTATTCTTCGGATTGGCCGCATTGGGACTGGGACGCGCCTTCGACTATTACGCGGCTGCCGTTTTTGTCTGAGCAGGCTAAGCGGAACATTCTCGGTCTCAACGCGGCTCGCGTCTTCAATCTGCCTACTGACCGCCGGAAGCCCGCTGCGCGCAGTGTGCTCCACGACCGTCCTGGGGTTTCGTGATGGCGACCTCTGAACTGACTTCGCTGGTTTCCCGGTTGGGTGAGCTGACGACTGGGATTGTCTCGGAGGACCGGGCTGCTGCGGTCGCTGACGAAGAGATCGCGGATTTGTTGTACGCGGCGGCTCGGCTGTTCTCTGCCAAGACTGATCGGGTGGGGAAGATCGCGTGGCCGATTCGTGAGGATGCGCTTACTGCGACGGAGACTGTTGTTTTGGTGACTGCGTTGCTGGATGCGGCGGATGTGAACCTTTTCGACATGGCGATCTGGTATCGGAGGGCCGAATGAGCGCTGTGCAGCGGGATGTCGTTGTTGCTCGGCTGGCGGATCTCCAGGCGCGCGAACGGATCGTGGTGGAGGTTGACGGGCTGGAAGTGGGGCTTTACTTCCATGCCGGGGAGGTGCGGGCTTGGCATAACGTGTGCCCGCATCAGGGTGGGCCGGTTTGTCAGGGGAAGATCATGCCCCGGACCATTCAGCCGGTTCGGGAGGATCGGAAGAGTGCCGGGCCTGCGTTTCATCCGGCTGATCGGAATATTGTTTGTCCTTGGCATGGGTTTGAGTTCGATATTTTGACGGGGCGGCATCCGGCGGATGGTCGGGTGGGGTTGCGGGGGGTTCCGGTTCGGGTGGTGGGGGATGAGGTTGTGGTGACTCTCTGAGGTGGTGTGGGCGGCTCGTCGCCTGGCGGCGACATTGCGCCCTGCGAGGGGGCCACCACCCCGAAGTTTCATTGTCACTACGGCGCGGGGGGGGGGTTAGAAGGGGGGGAAGATTACATTAAAAAAACCCCACACGCCCGGATAGAGGTGCAATAGGTAAAGGGGAGTTAGGGAGGAGAGGAGAGGAT
>NZ_JBEXMH010000135.1:0-9828 GCF_040610415.1 Amycolatopsis sp. NPDC004079
ACGAAGCCTCCTCTGCGGTTCGGGGGTGCTTGTCAAGGCATCTTTCCCGCCTTGACAAGCACCCCCGAACCGTCAGCACAATCAACCTTCGGGGTGCCCCACGCAACCACTAGCCCTGCAGGGGCGACGCTCACGGCAAGACCGTCGGACCAGTCTGGTAGAGATCTCCGAGTGACCAGCTCCGAACCCACCCCCCTATGGGACCTCCCGGAGCCTCCGCGCTCCACCCCGGAGCCGAAGGCCACCCCGGCGAAGAAACCCGCCCGCAAACCCCGCTCCACCAAGGGCCGGCAAACCCCAGCCCCGGAACTCCCCGTAGCGAAGATCGCGGTCGACATCCCGCTAGCCCACCTGGACCGCACCTTCGACTACCAAGTCCCGGAAAAACTCCACGAATCCGCAGTCCCCGGCTGCCGGGTCCGAGTGCGCTTCGCCGGCCAGCTAGTCGACGGCTACCTGATCGAACGCACCGACACCACGGAGTACGAACGCAAACTCGCCTACCTGGAACGAGTCACCTCCAGCGAACCCGTACTCCCGCCGGCCCTGCACGCCGTCTGCCGTTCAGTAGCCGACCGCTACGCCGGAACCCTCTCCGACGTCCTGCGCCTCGCCCTGCCCCCGCGACACGCGAAGACAGAAGCCGAACCACCCGCAGAACCGGCCCCGACACCGCCCGCGCCGGATGTTTCTGCCTGGGCCCGCTACCAACGCGGCGAAGCGTTCCTCGAAGCCGTGACCGAAGGCGGCCCGGCCAACGCAGTCTGGCAAGCCCTCCCCGGCGAAGACTGGCCCCGCCGCCTAGCCGAAGCAGCCGCCACCGCAGCTTCCCAGGGAAGGGGCGCGGTCCTGGTAGTCCCAGACCACCGCGACCTGACCCGAGTGCACGACGCCTGCATCGAACTCGTCGGAGAACAAGGCGTCGCGGCACTGATCGCCGGTCTGGGACCGGCAGAGCGATACCGCCGCTGGCTTTCCGTCCTGCGCGGCGCGGTCCGCGTAGTAGTCGGTACCCGCGCGGCAATGTTCGCCCCTGTCAAAGACCCAGGTCTGTTCGTGGTCTGGGACGACGGCGACGACCTGCACCTGGATCCGCATGCCCCGTACCCCCACGTGCGGGATGTGCTGATGGATCGGGCCCACGCAACGAAATCCGCCTTCCTGGTCGGCGGATTCGCCCGAACCGCCGAAGCGCAACTGTTGGTGGAATCCGGCTGGGCGCAACAAATCCAGGCCGATCGCACCGAACTCCGCGCCGCCGCCCCGCGCGTGACCCCGGTCGGCGAGGACTTCGACGTAGCGCGCGACGAAGCCGCCCGCGTCGCCCGCCTGCCCGCAGTCGCTTTCGAAGCGGCACGCCAAGCTTTCGCCGCCGGACTGCCGGCTCTGGTCCAAGTCCCGCGCCGCGGTTACGTCCCCGGATTGTCCTGCGGCCAATGCCGAACGCCCGCCCACTGCCGCCGCTGCGCCGGTCCGCTCGCGCTGCCCGGCGGTTCGGTGGACGGTGCCCCGCGCCCGCCCGCCTGTCGGTGGTGCGGCGTCCCGGAGACCGCTTTCCGTTGCCCCGCTTGCGGTTCCGTCCGGCTGCGGGCAGTCGTCGTCGGCGCGAAACGCACTGCCGAGGAACTGGGCCGGGCTTTCCCCGGGGTGCCAGTCCGAACCTCCGGCGCCACCGAAGTGCTGGCGACCGTCCCTGGCCGCCCGGCTCTGGTGGTCTGCACACCAGGCGCGGAACCGGTCGCCGAAGGCGGTTACGGCGCGGCGCTGTTGCTGGACGGCTGGGCGCTGCTCGGCCGCCAGGATCTGCGCGCCGCGGAAGAAACTCTCCGCCGCTGGATGGCCGCCGGTGCTTTGGTCCGTCCGGCGGCGAGCGGGGGCCGGGTCGTCGTCGGCGCGGAAGCCGGGCTGCCCGTGGTGCAGGCGTTGGTGCGCTGGGACCCGGGCTGGCACGCGAGCCAGGAACTGGAGCAGCGCCGGGAACTGGGTTTCCCGCCCGCGATGCGGATGGCGAGCGTCGAGGGGCGTCCGGCCGCGGTGGCGAGCGTCCTGGACGATCTCCCGCTGCCGGAGACCGGCGAGGTGCTCGGCCCCGTCCCGCTGGGCGATTTCGACGACGAAGGCAACGCGGAACGCGAGCGGGCGCTGGTGCGGGTGGCCCGCCGGGACGGTCGCGCCCTGGCGACGGTCGTGCGGGACGCGGTGGCCCGCCGCGACGCCCGGAAAGCGGTCGAGCCGGTGCGGGTGCAGCTGGATCCGCTGGACCTGATTTAGGCGGTGGCGCGCGGACGGTTCCGGCGCGGAAGGCGGTAGTGCTCGACCCGGTGCGGGTTCCGTTGGGGCCGTCCGGTTTGCCGCTTGGCGGAACTGGCGTCGGCACACAGTCGCGAGACGCCGCTGAAACAGGCAGCCGTTCACTGCCGCTGGCGCGTCCTGGCAACGCGGGGCGTGACCGGCCCGCGAACCGGGCAAACCGCCACGCGCGCAACTGGATCCGCTGAACCCGATCTAGTCAGCCGCTAATTCCCGCGCTGAATCCTGCTCCGGAAGCGGTTTTCCGTGCTGCTGTGCGATTTCCGTTTGAACCGGTTCGTCCCGGGGTGTATTGGAGAGGTGGAAACCGGGGGAGGGGCGCGCTCGCGCAGGGTAGCCGGTTGCTCCGTCCGCAGTACCGGGCTGCGGCATCTGCAGTCTTCGCGCCTACCCAGCGCGCACTTACTCTTGAGGCCGGGCGGCCAAGATCAGGACCGCGGCCCGGGCCGGCTCCGGGCCGGCCTCCCGCTCGCGTGTCCCGTGCCCGGTCCTGCGGACAGGAGTCGGCGTTGATGGGCGACGTCTCGATCCGGCCGGCTGAGCAGGCGGACCTCGCGGCGCTGGCGGGGATCCTCGGCGACCAGGGGTTCTTCGAGGACCGGTTCACCCGGCAGGCGAAGGGGCTCGGCGTCCTGTTCACCGCGTGGTGCTCCGCGCGGCCGGTCGGCGCCGTGTACCTGTGGCTCGAAGACGCCGAGGAACCGCCGATCCGCGGCCATCTGCCGGGCGTTCCGCTGCTGACTCACCTGGAAGTCGCCCCGGAAGCGCGCAACCGCGGCATCGGCGCGGCTCTCGTGCACGCGGCCGAGGACTATCTGGCCGGCCACGGCCACGCCCTCGGCGCGCTCGCGGTCCGCACGGACAACACCCGCGCCGCCCGGCTGTACCGCCGCCTCGGCTACCGAGACTGGGGCCACGGCACCGTCGTTTGCTACGCGGAGCACGTTTCGCCCGACGGGCGCACGATTTCCGAGGCCGAACGCTGCCATGTCCTGGTGAAGGGGCTGCCGGACGACCGTCCCGCGCCGCTGGCCGGCCGCACGTGCGGCGAGCGGTGAACCTTCAGGACTTGTGCACGAGCTCCGAGATCCCCAGCGTGTCGAAGGCGGCGTCCGGATCATCCTGCACCCCATGCCGCGCACGCCACGACTGCAGATGCGTTTGCCACGTGTCCCGGTCCCGCTGCCAGGCGCGCAGATACCGGACGCACAGGTCCGGCTCGATCAGCAGGCTGCGGCCGAGCGCGGCCTTCAGCGCCGCGATCATCCGGGCCTCGTACGCACCGGTCAGGTACGGCGCGTCCTGGACCTGCTGAAGCGTGGTGCTGATGAACGCCCGACGGCTTTCCAGGAAGCTCGCCCAGTGCTCAACTGTCGCGTCGGCGATGCTCATGCCGTTGTCCAACAGGCAGTAGAGGCCTTCGGCGAGAGTGTCGCCCAGTTCCTCCGACCGGGCCCGCATGGTGTCGCGGTAGGGGTCGTAGTCGTCCTGGTGCGCGAAGCCGGTGACCGCGGTGGCACGCAACCCGGTGCCGCTGAGGAGAAAGAACCAGTCCTCGTTGTAGATGTCCGGGAAGAACGAGGAGAACGCGTCGCGCCCGACCGCCAGCGCGCCGCCGCCGACGAACGTGTCCTGCTGTCCTCCGGAGTCGTGGTAGGCGTGGCAGACCACGGAGTTGTCCCGCATGCCGGTGTTGGCGAGGCCGACGGCCGCGTATTCGTCGAGCAGGCCCGCGGCGGCGCGCAGATCGCCAGGCTGCGAAAGGTGGATGTCGTCGTCGAGGAAGAGGATGCGCTGCCATCCGGCGAGGTCGGCGACGAGCACGCCGAGGTTGCGCTTGAAGCTTGTGTCAGTGCGCCGCGCGAGGCGTTTCGCCTGTAGCAGCTTGCTTGTCGCGAAGGTGGGGACGGTGGGGAGGCCGGCGACTTCGTCGGTGTCGATGGCGCGGACCCGCGCTCCCGCGCGCTTCGCGGCGAGCACCGCGTCGGTCGCCCGAGCGCTCTTGCTGCACAACAACAGGACGGTGGCGTCGACCTCGCGGGCCGCGCGGAAAGCGTCCTTGAGGTAGGCGGCGGGGCGGCCGTTCGGCACGACGATCGCGTCCAGCTGGGCCTGCGGCGCATCCTCGGCGGCGACGTGATGCAGCAGCCGCTGGTGCGTCGTGTGCTGCGCCGGCGCTGCGACGGTCGCGGTCATGGGAGGCTCGATTCTGGCCACTCGTGCAGCCGGTTTTCTTGCAGGGTCCAGTCGGGGGTGAGCCCCTGGTTGTCGAAGACCGGAACCCGGCTGATGATGCTGAAGGAATCCGCGCCCGCGAAGCGCCGGTCGAGGTAGGCCTGGTTGCGGTCGCGGAAGCGGCGGTCGGTCAGCGCTCGTACGGCCCCGAGGGTGCCGCGGCTGTACATCCCGTTGCACACGGTCACAGTGCGCTTGCGGTTGAGCGGGCTGACCCCGTGGTAGAAGTGCGCGACGTCTTCGATCAGAGTGCCGTCGCGCAGTTTGGCGCTGAACAACCGGGTCGTCCCGTCCTCGCGGGTCACCTCGAAGCCGCTTTCCAGCTGCTCCTCGTCGCCCTGGCGGCTGATCTGGCGGACCGGCACGTCGACGCGGTCGAGCAGCGCGCGGGTCTGCGGGTTCCAGTCGACGCCGCCGAGCAGCACCAGGTGCGCGGTGTACTCGTCCGCCGACAGGGTCGTGTTCTGGTCGGTGGTGCGGAAGGTGACGTTGCTCGACGGGTTGCACGCGCGGATGTGGCCGTAGAGCTCGAGCAGCGCGTCCGGATCGGCATAGGTGTAGAGGTTCACGAAGTCCGGGCTGGACGGGTCGGTGTAGGTGATGCGGTACTTCTCCGGAAGCTGCGCGCAGACGATCACGATGTCCTGGTTCGGCGGGAAGTGCCACAGGCTCGAGGGGGCGAAGACCGGCTGGGCGGGCGGGTCGTCGAGGTCGCCGCGCAGTGCCTGCAGCTCCGCGAGCAGCTCCTTGCGGACAGTGTGCTCGTCGTCCGTCAGGTTCTCGACGTCCAGGAGATGAAGCTTGGGTCCCTGCACCGAACGGCGGGTGGCGAAGAAGGTCGCGTACGCCTCGAGCCGCGGCGGCGGGGGCGTCACCGGCTTCGACACGTTCTCCCACGACGACAGCAGCCCGGTGCTGACGCCGAAGGCCTCGGCGAGCTGCTTCTGGGTGAGCACCACGTCGGACCAGCTCTCCTTGCGCAGGGTACGCAGGCGAGCGGCGAGCGCGGGGTTGGGCTGAGACACGACTTCAGACCCTTCAGTGAAGTTCAGTCAGACGTGAATGGCGGGGATTCTACACCCGGGACGCCGGGGTGGCCGGACGGGCCGGGGTGGAGTGTCGGCGAGCGTTCAGGGGTTGCCAATCTCGGACCAGACCCTGGGCTGAACGAAAGATGTCGTGTGCGCGACACCATTGTTTCAGTCCGGGCCCACCCTTATAGTAGCTGCTGTGAAAGTCTACTAGATTTCAGTAGCTTCCTGAAATAGGGGGGCGGTCATGGACACCTCAGCAGTACAGGCACCAGTACACCGAGCCATCGTGGTGGTCGACATCGAAGGGTCGACCACCCGTACGAACCCGGCTCGGGCCGGGCTCCGTTCGGTCCTGTTCGACCTGCTCGACGAGGCGTTCCTGGCCGGGGGCATCACCGAGCAGTTCCGGGACCCGTTCATCGACCGGGGCGACGGGGCGCTGTGCCTCGTCCGGCCGGTCGACGAGGTCCCGAAGACGGTGCTGCTCGCCCGCGTCGTGCCCGCGCTGACCGAACTGCTCGCCCGGCACGGCGACCAGGATCCCGAACTGGCCTTCCGGCTGCGCGTTTCGGTGCACGCCGGCGAGGTGCACTACGACACGCACGGGCCCTACGGCGAGGACATCGACATCGCCTGCCGGCTCCTCGACGCGGCCGATCTGAGACGCAGGCTGCGCAGCTCCTCCGGCCCGCTCGCGCTCGTCGTCTCGAACGCGATCCACCGCTCGGTCGTCCGGCACGGCTACGCCGGGATCGACCGCAGCTCTTTCACCCACGCCTTCCACGTGCGCGTCGGCGGGCAGCGGACACGGGGCTGGGTCCGCACCACCGACGCCGTCCGGCCGGGAGCGGGACTGATCGCCTGAGCGGTCCGGCCGGCGACGAGGAGGGTGGACCGCTGTGGAGACGATCGGGTTCTGGCCGGCGCTGGGCGCCGCGGACCGCGCGAAGTTCGAAGAGCTTTCCGTCCGCAAGGCTTACCGGCGCGGGGACGTCCTCTGCCGCGAAGGCGAGCAGGCCTCGGTGGTGCTTCTCCTGCTGACCGGGCACGTCCGGATCACCAACGCGACGCCGGACGGGCGCGAGGTCGTGATCGGCGTCCGCGGCGCGGGCGACGTGATCGGCGAACTGGCCGTGATCGACGGCGGACGGCGGTCGGCGACAGTGCAGGCCCTCGACGAACTGGACGTCCTGGTCGTGCCCGCCGCGCGGTTCGTCGCGCTGTGCCGGCGCGAGGCGGCGATCTCCTGGGCGCTGCTGCAAGTCCTGGCCGACCGGATGCGCGACGTCGGGCGGCAGTGGCTCGATCTCGGCGGCGGGACGAGCACCCGCCGCGTGGCCGCGCAGCTGATGCAGCTGGCGGTGCAGCACGGCGTGCGGCGCGGCACGGACATCGAGGTCTCGGTGCCCGGCACGCAAGCGGAACTCGCGATGACAGCGGCGATTTCGCGCGAATCGTGGGCACGGGTGACGCGGGAACTCCGCCGCCAGGGGGTGATCAGCACCGCGCGCGGCCAGGTGACCATCCACCGGCTCGCGGAATTGCGGAGGCTCGCCCGCTGAACGTGTCAGCTGACACAGATCTCCCGGCTCCGCCGGGGTTTTCTGGATACACACCACCGAGGGAGGCAGTCATGGAACCGTTTCTTCCCGCTCCTCAGCCGGTTCGCTGGCGTCGGGGGGTGTACGCGGCAGCTCTGGTCGTCCCGTTCACCGTCGCTCAGGTGTGGGCGCTGCTGGTGCTGCTGAGTTTCGAATCGCTTCACGGGCTTGTCGCGCAGGCGTTCCTGGTGATCCTCGCCGGCTCCCTGATCGCGACGGCCGCGGGCTGGCGCTGGGTGTGGCAGCTGGGTTCGGAGCGCAAGCGCGTTCAGGCCCGTGAGGAACTGCGCAGGCGGGCGTACGAGAACATGCGCGAATTCGGGCGCGAAGACCTTCGCGAACCGCGGATACAGGTGCGGATATGACCACCGTGCTGGCCGCCGCGCAAAGCGGCGGGCAAGGCGTGCCGGCCGGGGTGCTGGTGCTCGCGCTCGTGGTGCTGGTCGCGCTGATCCGGGTGCTGCGCTGGATCGCCGGGCTCGCGGTGAAGCTGGCCGCGTCGGTCGCGGCGATCGCCGGACTGGTCGTCGGGGCGGCGGGCGTCGGCGGGCTGGCGACCCTGACCGCGGTGGCGATGGCGGCCGCGAAATGAGTGTGGACACCGGTTCTGCCGCGGGGCAGACTCGCCCGCATGCCCACGACCGGAAAGCGAATCCTCGCGGTGCTCTCCGTGGCCGCTCTGGTGTCCACGGCCGGGGCGGCCAGCGCCTCGGCCGCCGTTCCCACTCCTAAATCGCCTGTCGCGACCGGCTACCTCGGCGCGGTGTCGAGCATCGACGCCGACGCCACGGCCATCGGCACGCAGGTGCTGCGCGGCGGCGGCAACGCCGTCGACGCGGCGGTCGCCGTCGCGGCCGCACTCGGCGTCACGGACCCGTTCTCGGCCGGCATCGGCGGGGGCGGGTTCTTCGTGTACTACGACGCGAAGACCGGCAAGGTCCATACGCTCGACGGGCGGGAGACCGCGCCCAAGACCGCGGACGAGAACCTGTTCGTGGAGAACGGCAAGCCGTTGCCGTTCGCGGATGCGGTGACCAGCGGGTTGAGCGTGGGGGTGCCCGGTACTCCGGCTACGTGGCGTGACGCGTTGCGCAAGTGGGGGACGCGGTCGCTCGCGCAGTCGATCGCCCCGGCGGAGCGGTTGGCGCGCAAGGGGTTCGTGGTTGATCAGACGTTCCATGATCAGGTCGCGCACAATGCCGGGCGGTTCGCCGCGTTCCCGTCCACCCGGTCGTTGTACCTGCCGGGCGGTCAGCCGCCGGCGCCGGGGACGGTGTTCCGGAATCCTGATCTGGCCGGTACTTACGGGGAGTTGGGGCGGCGGGGGACGGATGCGTTGTACCGGGGGGACATCGGGGCGGATGTCGCCCGGACTGTTCAGCGGCCGCCGGTCGATCCCGCTTCTTCGCTGAATGTTCGTCCGGGGAAGCTTTCTCTGGGGGATCTTGCTGCGTATCGGGCTATTGAGCGGGAGCCTACGCATACTGAGTACCGCGGGTTGGACGTTTACGGGATGCCCGCGCCTTCGTCCGGCGGGCTTACCGTGGGCGAGGCTTTGAATATTCTGGAGAATTACGATCTGCGCGGGGCCAGCAAGGCGGACTATCTGCAGTATTTCCTGGAGGCTTCGCGGTACGCGTTCGCTGATCGGAACCGATGGATCGGCGATCCCGCAGTGGTCGATGTTCCGGCTCGGGAGTTGCTCAGTCAGGAGTTCGCGGACAGCCGGGCTTGTTTGATCTCTCAGGACCACGCTGCGACTAGCCCGGTCGCGCCTGCCGATCCTCGGCACCCTCAGCCTTGTGGCGCTGGTTCTGTGGGGGCGCCTACGCCTTATGAAGGGGAGAACACTACTCACCTTACGGTGGCGGACAAGTGGGGGAATGTTGTCGCTTACACCCTTACCATCGAGCAGGAGGGCGGTAGCGGGATTGTCGTGCCTGGGCGCGGGTTCCTGTTGAACAACGAGTTGACTGACTTCTCGTTCGTGCCCGTTACGCCTGGGGTTCCGGATCCTAATCTGCCTGGGTCTGGGAAGCGGCCTCGGTCTTCTATGGCTCCTACGGTGGTTTTGCGGGACGGGAAGCCGTTCTTTGCTACTGGGTCGCCTGGGGGTGCGTCGATTATTACTACGGTGCTGCAGGTTTTGCTGGGGCGGATTGATCGCGGGTTGTCGTTGGAGGACGCTATTGCTGCTCCTCGGGCTTCTCAGCGGAATTCTGCCAAGGCGGATGTTGAGGCTGGGTTCTTGGCTCAGCCGGAGGTTGCTGATTTGCAGCGGCGGGGGCAGGTGTTTTCGTCTTCGCCTGCGGAGATCGGGGCTTCTACCGGGGTGGAGAGTTTGCGGGACGGGCGGTGGATTGCCGCTGCTGAGCCGGTGAGGAGGGGGCAGGGGGCTGCTGAGGTTGTGTTGCCTTGGCGGTGGCCTGGGGGTCGGTGATTCGGCTCGTCGCCTGGCGGCGACATTGCGGCCACGGTTGCGTGGGGCACCCCGAAGCTGAGTGTGACGACGGACGGCGGGTGCTTGTCAAGGCGGGAAAGATGCCTTGACATCCCGAGCCGGGGCCGCGCGAACTGCTGGTGAAAGTGTCCGCGGTGACGGTGAACCACGTCGACACCTTCATCCGTTCCGGCGCGTATCCCACCGA
>NZ_JBEXMH010000136.1:0-9475 GCF_040610415.1 Amycolatopsis sp. NPDC004079
GATCCAGCGCGACCCGAATTTGCCGTCAGTTTGCATTCCGCGGCGCGCGGAAATCGTCAGCCAGGCGCTGTGCGCGGCGGCCACCGACTTAAAGGCGATCCCGCCGCGACGGCGGAGCCGGCGCCAAAATTACAGCGTAGCCACAAACCGACTAACAGCCTCCATAGGAAACCTCTGCAAATACTTCCCCCCAGGCGCGGCGGAAGCCAACCGATACAACGGCCTCTCCGCCACCGCGTCCCCCCGAGCCTCAGCCCGCAACTCCGCGACCAACAACTCCGAAAACACCAACCCATTGGCTTCAGTGTTGTTCAACAAGGCATCCGCCAGCCGCCGCAACTGAAGCGCCCCCAACTCCCGCCCCCCAGTCCCGGAAAACACCGCCAAATCAAGCTTCACAGCCCGCCGCCGCTGCCCGGCATTCACCAGCAACGCAACAGTCCGATTCCCCCGAACATCACTGATCACCACATCCAGCCGCGGCGCCTCAAGCAAGTCCACCCGCCGAACCCCCCAGGTCCGCACGACGAGCGCCGTCCCCTCCAGCCAAATCCGCCGCCGAGCCGCGTAAAGCACCACGTAAACCAACGGCAACGCCACCACAGCCGCCACAATCAGCCCCGGCACCTGCCCGGCGATCAACCCCACGATCCCGCCGAACGCAGCGGCGAGAACCACCACGCCAAAAATCCCCGACCACGCCCGCCGCCGCCGAAGCTTCGGCTCATCAGCGAACAACGGCAGCCGCTCCACCGGCTTCTCAGTCACCGCGCACCCCCCGGCACGAACGGGTTCCCGGCGCGCTCGCGCCCCATGGTCGTAGCCGGCCCGTGACCAGGCAACACGACGGTCTCGTCAGCGAGCGTGAGCAATGTACGCAACGAACTCTCCAGGTCAGCACCGGAACCGCCGGTACGCCCGACCGATCCGGCGAAAAGCGTGTCCCCCGTGAACACCAGCCTGCCACCCTCACCCGTCTCAACCGCGAACGCCACCGACCCCGGCGTGTGCCCGGGCAGCGGAAGCACCCGCACAGTCAGCCCCGCCGCCTCGACGCAGTTCCCGGTGAGCGGTTCGAACGCCCCGTCGTACCACTCAGCGTCCCCCGGATGCATCCGCAGCGGCACACCGTGCACCCGCGACAGCTCCGCGGCAGCACCCACGTGGTCCGGATGGCCGTGCGTGGCGAGCAGCGCGACCGGCGTCAGACGATGCTCCGCCAGCGCCTCGGCCAGCGGTTCGGCAGCCCCCTCGCCCGGGTCGACGACGACGCACGGACCGTCGGCGGCAGGGGCCAGCAGATAGCAATTCGAGCGCAGCGGACCCGCGGCGAACCCGGCGACGAGCACCGAACCCTCCTCCCAGGAAGCGGCCTTGATCACGACCCGGTGAAGACTAGCCGCCCCTGTACGGAGTCCTAACAGGCTGTGCCCATACACTGCCGCTACCTCAGACGTGTGACTTCGAGCGGAAACTGGAGGGCGGGTGGCGACCAACCAGCAGCGCCGAGAAGCCGCTAAGCGCAAACTCGAGCGGCAGCTCGTGCGCCGGGCGGAACAGGCGAAGCGACGCAAGATCGTGGGCGCTGGAGTGGTCGGCGGTGTGGTCCTCATCGTCGCCGGTCTCGTGGTGTGGATCGTGAACAGCGGGGGCAGCGGCGACCAGCAGGCCGCCACGCCGCCGCCGTCGAGCTCCGCGCCGCCGGTCCCGAGCGTCACGAACATCCCCACCGAGCGCACCGCGCTCCCCAAGCGCCCGAAGGCGCTGCCGAACCCGACGACGTGCTCGTACCCGGCCGACGCGAGCGGCAAGCCGCCGTCGACGAAGAAGCCGACCACGCCGGACGGCAAGAACGTGTCGTCGAGCGGGACCGTGAACATCACGATGAAGTCCACCCAGGGCGACATCCCGATGACGCTGGACCGCGCGCTCGCGCCGTGCACTGTGCAGGCCTTCGAGAGCCTCGCGAAGCAGGGCTTCTTCACCGACACGATCTGCCACCGCCTCGGCGTCACCGACCTGCAGATGCTGCAGTGCGGCGACCCGGACGCGAAGGGCGACGTGCTGAAGGACGGCCGCGGCGGCCCGGGCTTCACTGTGCCGGACGAGGTCGTCGACACGTCCAAGTACGGCCGCGGCATCCTCGCGATGGCCAACACCGGCCAGCCGAACAGCGGCGGCAGCCAGTTCTTCATGGTCTACGGCAACGCGCCGCTGCAGCCGCAGTACACGATCTTCGGCAGCATCTCCGACGAGGGCCTGAAGGTGCTCGACAAGATCGCCAAGAACGGCATCGGCGCGATCGGCCAGGACGGTTCGACCGGCGAGCCGAAGCAGCCGGTGAAGTTCACCGCGGTCACGGTTTCCTGAGTTGACCGTGCGAGTCGAGATCGGCGGCGCCACTCCCGGCACCGCCGATCTCGCCGCTGCGGCGACCAGCTACGGCCACTTCACCGCGATGCAGGTCCGCGACGGGCGCGTGCGCGGCCTCCGCTACCACCTCGACCGGCTCGCGGCGAACACCCGGGAGCTGTTCGGCAGCGACCTGGACACCGACCTGGTCCGCACCTACGTCCGGCGGCTCGTCGCCGGTCAGGGCGCGTTGTCGGTGCGAGTGATCATTTTCTCGCGCTCGTCGCCGCACGACGCCGCGATGACGCCCGAGATCCTGGTGCGCACCGCACCGCCGAGCTCCCACGTCGCCACCCCGATGCGGCTGCGATCCGTTGCGTACCAACGGGATCTGCCGCACGTGAAGCACCTCGGCGGCTTCGGTCTCACGCAGCATTCCCGCGCCGCCGCCCTCGCTGGGTACGACGACGCCGTGTTCCTCGCCGCCGACGGCCGGATCAGCGAGGCGACGATCTGGAACGTCGGCTTCCTGCGCGACGGGACGATCGTGTGGCCGGAAGCCCCGGTGCTGCCGGGGATCACGTATCTGGTGCTCGAGGAACAGCTGCGCGCGGCTGGGGTGCCGCAGGAGACGCGGCCGGTGTACCCGGCCGAGTTCCCGGAATTCGACGCGATGTTCGTGACCAACTCCGCCACCATCGGCCGTCCAGTCGCCTCCGTCGACGACGTACCGCTGCGCACCTCCCCCACCGCGACCGAACTGCTGACGGCGGCTTACGAAGCCGCACCCTGGGACGAGATCTAGCGCAGCGCTCCGGGCCGCCGGTGCTCCACCCAGACATTCGGCTCGACATACACAGCGGAATCCTGCGCCAAAGACACCAGCACCGGACTCAGCGCACCTTCCACGACCACCGGCCCGTCGGTGTCGAACGGCAGCCCAGTCCACTCCCGCCACTGCGCGAGCGTTCCGGGAATCGTCATCGACACCGGGCAGACCTTCAGGATCCGCCCACCGGCGCGCACGTGCACCCGCAGCCACGCGTCGTAGGGCAGGCCGTCGTCGCGCACCCGGAAGGCGTACTCGCTCATCGGAGTCTCGGGCTCGTCCGCTTTCTGCGACGGCCGCACCGGCGCGTAGAGCACGTCATGCCCGAGCCGGAAAGCGTTGTCCCGCAGAGCATTCACCATCACTGAAGCAAGCCCGGTGCCCTGCCGCTCCTTGCGGACGACGATCTCCAAGGCAGTCGCCGCGTTGCGCGCGCGGCCAGCGAGCCGGTCGGCGTGCTGCCACCGGATCACCTGGTCCCACCCACCGTCGGGCAGTTCCTCGCGGCCGGGGCCGCCGAAGGCGAAGGGCGTGGAGTAGGCCTTGGCGACCGGCTCGGCTCCGTCGGTCGCGAGCAGCACGTAGTCGGCGACGGTGTCGAGTTCGCCGTAGTACAGGTGCCCGGTCGGGTTGTGCTGCAGGAAAACCGGCCACGAGCGGTCGAAATCGGCGTGGTCGACCGTCCCGAAGAGCTCCGGATTCCGGCTGCGCTGGTGAAGTGTCAGAGCCACAGGCCCCAGTCTCACCGAGCCGTCAATTGCTTTATCGCGCAGGTCAGCGGTAGGTGAACTTCGGCGCACGCCGGTTCAGGAACGCGTCCACGCCCTCCGCGTAGTCCTCCCCGTGCAGCGCCGCGAGCCGGATCTCCTCGACCTCGTCGTCGGTCTTCTCCTGGCCCGCCGCGATCTTCTCGATGATCCGGTTCATCCCGCGGATCGACGCCTGCGAACGCCCGCACAGCGTCTCGGTGAACCGCGCCGTCGCGGCTTCCAGGTCCGCGGCCGGGAACACGTCGTTGACCAGCCCGATCTCGCGGGCCCTGGTCGCGTCGACGAGTTCGCCGGACAGCAGGAAGTACTTGGCGTTCGCCGGGCCGACCAGGGAAACCAGCTGCCGCGTCGAGGCGAAGTGGTAGACGATGCCGAGCTTGGCCGGGGTGATGCCGAAGCGCGCGTCGGCCGCGGCGAAACGGAAGTCGCAGGCGACCGAGATCTGGCAACCGCCGCCGATGCAGTTGCCCTGGACCATCGCGACGGTCGGCTTGCGCATCGCGGTCAGCGCCGCCACCGCGCTGTCCACTGCTTCGTCGTACTTCGCGGCGGCGTCCGCGGTCGAACGCAGCTCGCGGAACTCGCCGATGTCCGCGCCCGCGGAGAAATGCCGGCCGGCCCCGGTCAGCACGAGAACCTTCAGCTCGGGATCGGCCTCGACCCCGGCCGCCACGCCCGCGATCGCCGCCCACATGCCGTGGGTGATCGCGTTCATCTTCTCCGGGCGGGAGAACGTCAGCCGGGCCACGGCGCCTTCGCGGGTGAACTCGAGTCCGTCCGTCATGCCAGCACCCTAATGCGCCCTCGCCGCGCTCCCGCTGTGGGCCGGATCACGGTGTCCGAAGTGGACAGTCCAGGCCGGAACCCCTCGTCGCGCGCGGGCGCGACTAGGCGATTGTCACCGACGCGAGCGGAACCCGGTCCACGACATCGTCAACACATCCGCGACGCGGAACGACAACTCCCGACACCCACGCAGAAAGACGAGACGATGAGCGACGAAACCGCACCCACGACAGCTCGTGCCCGCCCACGAACGCCGCGCGGAGCGGCGATGGCAGGCGTGGCGACCGCCATGTTCCTGGTCATCCTCGACAGCGCCATGGTGAACCTCGCCGGGTCCACGATCCGCGCCGGACTCGGGCTCACCGCCGCCGAGCTCACGGTGGTGGTGGACAGCTACCTGGTGACGTTCGCCGGCCTGCTGCTGCTCGGCGGCCGGGTCGCCGACGTGCTCGGAAGCCGGAAGGTGTTCCTGGCCGGAATGGCCGGCTACCTCGCGGCATCCGCCTGCTGCGCGCTGGCCGCCGACAGCACGATGCTGATCGTCGGCCGGATCGGCCAGGGAGCCGGAGCCGCCGCGGTGATGCCGGCCGCGCTCTCGATCGTGCTCGCCCTCTACTCGTCCCCCGCCGAACGCACCCGTGCGCTGGGCATCTGGGGTGCGGTCGCGGGCGCGGGCAGTCTCGTCGGCGTCTTCTCCGGCGGCGTGCTGACCGAGTTGCTGGGCTGGCAGTCGGTGTTCCTCGTCCCGGTGCCGTTCGGCGCCGCCGGAGCGCTCGTCGTGTGGCGCACGGTGCCCGCGATCCCCGGCCGGCCCGGCCGGTTCGACGCACTCGGCGCCGTCACCATCACCGTCGGGGTCTCCGGTCTCGCGCTGGGCATGGTCTCCGCTTCCGACGCCGGATTCGGGTCGCCCGGCGCCCTGACCGGTCTCGCGGCCGGGCTCGCTTCCCTGGCGGCGTTCGTGTTCGTGGAGCGGCGTTCCCCGCATCCGCTGGTTCCGCCCGGCGTGTTCCGCAGGAAGCCGGTGGTCATCGCGAACGCCGTGATGGTGCTGGTCGGCGGCACGCTGACGAGCCTGTTCTTCTTCCTTCCCCAGTACCAGCAGGACGTGCTCGGAATGAGCCCGCTCTCGGCCGGGATGAGCCAGCTCCCCATCGCGGTCATGATCATCGTCGGCAGTGTCGCCGCGCCGGTGCTGGCCAAGCGCGCCGGTCAGGCCCGCGCGCTGGCGATCGGCCTCGCGGTGCTGCTGGCCGGGTTCCTGTGGCTGGCGCTGGACACGACGACCGCCGGTTTCTCGGCGAGCCTGCTGGGCGCGTTCGTAGTGATCGGCACCGGACTCGGGCTCGGCCTCGTCAACGCCACGGCGACCGGCGTACGCGACAGCGCGAACGGTGAATCAGGCCTGCTCAGCGGGCTGATCAACGCCGCACAGCAGCTGGGCGGCGCGGTCGGGCTCGCCGCCCTCGCCGGGATCGCCATCGGTGCCGCGGGAACGCACGGGGACGTCTCGTTCACCACCGCGTTCCTCGGCGAAGCCGTGCTCGTCCTCCTCGCACTCGCCCTCTCGTTCCTGCTCGCCGCCCGGTCACCGCGAGCCTCGGACACCGCGCACCAGAACTGAACTTTCTCCCCCGACCGCACGGTCGCGTCCGCGGCCGCTGGAAAGGAATCCCGATGATCTGGCACTGCATCCGGTTCACTCTCAAGCCCGACGTCTCCGAGGCGGACAAAGCAGCCGGTCTCGCGCGCATGGGCGAGCACATCACGGCCATCCCCTCGATCACGGCGCGCGTCGTCGGCCCCGAATTCGGCGGGGAATTCGACTACGGCGCCGTCACCGTGCTCGAGGACATCGAGGCCTACGAGGCGTACATGAACCACCCGGCGCATCTCGCCATGGACCGGATCGGGTTGCCGCTGGTCGACAGGTTCGTGTCTTACGACATCACCGACGACCCGGACCCGGAGATCGGCGAGAAGATCGCCGACGTCCACCGCCGCCGGTTCGAGAACGTGCCGGACGTCGCCGAACTGGTCTCCGGCCTCAGCGAGTACACCGGCAGCTCGGCACCTGGCAAGCACCGAAACTGACGGCAGCGAACGGCGGGTGCGCTCGTGGACGGGCGCACCCGCCGGATCAGCTGGCCGAGGTCACCCGGTACACGTCGTACACGCCCTCGACGCCGCGCACGACCTTGAGCACGTGCCCGAGGTGCTTCGGGTCGCCCATCTCGAACGAGAACCGGCTCACCGCCACCCGGTCCCGCGACGTCGTCACCGAGGCCGACAGGATGTTCACCTTCTCGTCCGCGAGCACCTTCGTGACGTCCGAGAGCAGCCGGTGCCGGTCGAGCGCCTCGACCTGGATGGCCACCAGGAACACCGAGGACGACGACGGCGCCCACTCGACCTCGACCAGCCGCTCCGGCTGGGTCCGCAGATCCTCGGCGTTCGTGCAATCCGTCCGGTGCACGCTCACGCCGCCGCCGCGCGTCACGAAGCCGAGGATCTCGTCGCCCGGCACCGGAGTGCAGCAGCGCGCCAGCTTCGCCCAGACGTCGCTGGCGCCCTTGACGATCACGCCGACGTCGTTCGAGCCGCGGCGGCGCGTGACCGTGGACGGCGTGGCCCGTTCGGCCAGCTCCTCCTCGGCCTCCTCGACCCCGCCGAGGAGCGCGACCAGCCGCTGCACCACGTGCTTCGCGCTGGTGTGGCCCTCGCCGACCGCCGCGTACAGCGACGAAATGTCGCCATGCCGCAGTTCGGTCGCGACCGAGCCCATCGATTCCGCCGAGACGAGCCGCTGGATCGGCAGCCCGACCTTGCGGATCTCCTTGGTGATCGCTTCCTTGCCCGCGTCGATCGCCTCGTCGCGGCGCTCCTTCGCGAACCACTGCCGGATCTTCGCGCGCGCCTTGGGCGAACCGGCGAACTGCAGCCAGTCGCGGCTCGGCCCGGCGCTTTCCGCCTTGGACGTGAAGATCTCGACGACCTCGCCGTTCTCGAGCTTCCGCTCGAGCGCGACCAGCCGCCCGTTCACGCGCGCGCCGATGCAGCGGTGGCCGACCTCGGTGTGCACCGCGTACGCGAAGTCCACCGGCGTCGAATCCGCGGGCAGCGTGATCACGTCGCCCTTCGGCGTGAACACGAAGATCTCGCGCGCGGCCAGTTCGTAGCGCAGCGATTCGAGGAAGTCGCCCGGGTCCGCGGCCTCGCGCTGCCAGTCGAGCAGCTGCCGCATCCACGCGATCTCGTCCAGCTCCATCGCGTTGTTGGCGGCGTGCGTGCCCTTGGTTTCCTTGTACCGCCAGTGCGCGGCGATGCCGTACTCGGCGGTGCGGTGCATGTCGTAGGTGCGGATCTGCACCTCGAGCGGCTTGCCGTCCGGCCCGATCACGGTCGTGTGCAGCGACTGGTACACGCCGAACCGCGGCTGCGCGATGTAGTCCTTGAACCGCCCGGGGACCGGCTGCCACAGCGCGTGGACCACGCCCATCGCGGCGTAGCAGTCGCGCACGTCCTCGACCAGGATCCGCACGCCGACCAGGTCGTGGATGTCGTCCAGGTCCCGGCCGCGGACGATCATCTTCTGGTGGATCGAGTAGTAGTGCTTCGGCCGTCCCTCGACCTTCGCGGTGATCCGCGACGACACCAGGTTGTTCGTCAGGTCCGCGATCACCTTGCGCAGGTAGGTGTCGCGCGAGGGCGCGCGGTCGGCGACCAGCCGGACGATCTCGTCGTACTTCTTCGGCTGCAGGATCGCGAACGCGAGGTCTTCCAGCTCCCACTTCACCGTGGCCATGCCGAGCCGGTGCGCCAGCGGGGCGAGCACCTCGAGCGTCTCGCGCGCCTTGCGGGCCTGCTTCTCCGGCGGCAGGAAGCGCATCGTGCGCATGTTGTGCAGCCGGTCGGCGAGCTTGATGACCAGGACGCGCGGGTCCTTCGCCATCGCGATCACCATTTTGCGGATGGTCTCCGCTTCGGCCGAGGTGCCGAGCTTGACCTTGTCCAGTTTTGTGACGCCGTCGACCAGTTCGCCGACTTTGTCGCCGAAGTCGGCCTTCAGTTGTTCCAGGGAGTAGCCGGTGTCCTCCACCGTGTCGTGCAGCAGCGCCGCGACGAGCGTGGTGGTGTCCATGCCGAGTTCGGCCAGGATCGTCGCGACGGCGAGGGGATGCGTGATGTACGGGTCGCCGGACTTGCGCCGCTGCTCGCGGTGCAGTTCCTCGGCGACGTCGTAGGCGCGTTGCAGCTGGCCGAGGTCGGAGTTCGGGTGCAGTTCGCGGTGGATGACGGCCAGGGGTTCGAGGACCTGTTTGACCGGGGCGGCGCGCTGGGCGGTGATCCGGCGCGCCAGGCGGGCGCGGACGCGGCGGGTCGCGGAGGGGTTGGGCGCGGCCCCGTTGGGCCGGGGCCCGGTGTCCGCGGCGGTGGCTCCGGTCTTGGCACCGGTCTTCGCGGGGGTGGTGCCGCCTTTGGAGGGGGTGGCACCGCCCTTGGCGGGGACGTTGGCGTCGAGCTCTTGGCTCACCCGCACCTCCAGCTGCTTCGTGCGGCCTCGAACCTTCAGGGTAACTGGTTGGTCTTCTCGCGGGTTTGGTGACGTGCCGTTGCGCTGCGTACTGGCCGGCTCGTCGCCTGGCGGCGACATTGCGGCCGGGCGGCCCACCACCCCGAAGCTTGATTGTGCTGACGGTTCGGGGGTTGTTTTAAAAGGGGGGAAGATTGGTTTTAA
>NZ_JBEXMH010000137.1:0-8766 GCF_040610415.1 Amycolatopsis sp. NPDC004079
GGTGCTTGTCAAGGCATCTTTCCCGCCTTGACAAGCACCCCCAGACCGTCAGCACAATCAACCTTCGGGGTGCCCCACGCAACCAACGCAGCAATGTCGCCGCCAGGCGACGAGCCACCCAAGACGCGACCCCCGCCACAAGAACCCAAGCCACCCCAGCCAACCCACCCCCGATACGGCAGCATGGACAACGTGCTCTTCGACAGGATCGTCCGCCCAGCGATGTACCGGCTCGCCTACCACGACCCCGAGGTAGTCCACGAGCGCACAGTCACGCTCCTGAGCCGAGCCGGAACCGCCCTCCGCCCCGTCGCCAAGGCGTACCGGACGAACGATCCCGCCAAAGTCCTGGGCCTGAGCTTCCCCAACCGCGTCGGCCTGGCCGCGGGCATGGACAAGAACGGCCGAGCCCTCCACGCCTGGCCGGCCCTGGGCTTCGGCTTCGTCGAAGTAGGCACGGTCACCCGCCACCCCCAGCCGGGCAACCCCAAACCCCGCCTCTTCAGCCTCCCGGCCACCGACGCGGTCATCAACCGCATGGGCTTCAACAACGAGGGGGCCCAAGCCCTCGCCGACCGGCTGGCCGCGCACGGAAAACCCGCGGTGCCGTTGGGAATCAGCATCGGCAAGTCGAAGGTGACGCCGCTGGACGAGGCCGTCGAGGACTACCGCTACTCGCTCCGCACCCTGCACCCCTTCGCCGACTACTTCGCGATCAACGTCAGCTCCCCGAACACCCCCGGCCTCCGTGCGCTGCAAGACAAATCCGCGCTCGCCGAACTGCTCGCGGAACTCCGCAAGACCGGCGCCGAGCTGGGCGGCGACACTCCTCTGCTGGTGAAGGTCGCCCCCGACCTCACCGACGACGCGCTCGCCGAACTCCTCGAAGTCTGCCTGGACCACGGCGTCGCCGGGATCATCGCGACCAACACGACCCTCTCCCGCGCGGGCATCGCCCCCGCCGAAGCCGCGCTGGCGTCGGAAACCGGAGGACTGTCCGGCCGCCCGCTGACCGAACGCTCGGCCGAAGTCGTGCGCTTCGTCCACGAGAAGACCGAGGGCAGGCTGCCGATCATCGGCGTCGGCGGCATCCTCGGCCCGGACGACGCCCGCCGCATGCTCGACGCCGGTGCCAGCCTCGTCCAGATCTACACCGGCTTCGCACTGCACGGGCCCGGTCTGGTCCGCCGCGTCGGCCGGGGGCTCGCCGCCCGGTAGCGGGGCCGGGCGCACCTGCCCGACGGCGAAGTCCGGGCACCGACACACAAGCCGGGGCCCCGTATCGGCGAACGACTGCTCGGCGGAACCAGAGGTACAGCTTCGGCCCGTGGTCGTCGTCCCCGGCCCAGGAACCCCGGTCCGCCGGGGCCCGAGTCCGCACTCGGGCCCCTCCGCCTCAGCCGGGGAACCGCGGTCCGCCAGTGCTCACGAACCGCAGGTACCCCCGCCAAGACGCGTACCGGTCCAGACCTTCCCCGCCGACCGCGGCCGACGGTTCGCACAGCACCGCGAGCGGCGAGCTTCCATCCTCCAGCTCGACCCGGCCCACCACGAACGGCGCCGCCAAGCCCTCCGCGAAACGGCCGAACGCCGCCGGAGACAGCCGCCAGCGTTCGCCGTCCACGCCAGCCGAGCCGGAGACCACTCCGGGCTGGGGCGGGGCGACCCCGTCGAGCAGCACCAGGCGATAGCGCTCGGCAGTCCGGACCAGACCACCGAACCGCGCCCCGTGCAGCTCGTCATGCAGCGGCTGGCCGCACAGATGCGCGCCGAACACCACCACATCGACGCTCTCGCTCGGATACGGGTCCGGCGACTGCTCGCCAGTCAGCACCGAAGCCAGGTCGATGCCGATCTGGTCCTCGAACGCCCGCGTCACCACAGTGATCCCGTACGGCCGCCGGTCCCCCGGCACGGTCACCGCGGCGACGTCCAGTGCGTTCAGAGTCGCCTCCAGGACGCCGACGGTCGGCAGCAGCAACGCATCCAGATCCGCCAGCAGCGAGCGGGCTCCAGGGGCGTCTCCGGCCCCGTAGAACGCGCTGACGTCTACTGGGACCAAGACAGCGCCGGAAGCCTCCAGAGAGGCAGCGGCGACGTCAAACGCCCTCCTCGCGGGCAGCGGGAGGCTGGCTTCGGCGGGGATGCCGAGGCGCGGATGCCGTCCGGCGGCGAGACGGACGTCGGCCGGCCATTCGCGCATTGCCGAGTCCGTGCCGAACATCGCCGCGACGGCCCGCTGGGCGGTCGTGAGGCGGTGGGCGGACACCGAGACGGTCGTCGCCGGGATCAGCCCGGGCGTCGGTTTGAGGGTCAGCACCCCGGCCGGGGCGGCGATCTCCCGCGCGGACGAATTCAGTGCCAGGTCGACGATCTCGAGACCGATCGCCGCGCTTTCCGGGTCCGCGACGGTGGTTCCGAGGACCACCGCGCCGGCGTCGGTCAGGCGGGCGAGCGCGGGCGGGCCGTCGGAGTCGACCGCGCAGACCGTTCCGGCCAGCGGGAGGTCTTCGCCCGCGTGGACGCGCTCGTCGACGGTTTTCGCTTCGACGAGCACTTCCTCCATGGTGCGCACCGAGACCCAGAGTCCGGGACGGTCGGCTTTCGCCAGCCGCTCGAACGCGGTGCGGACCCGCTCGTGCGAGCTGGGCGGGGGGACGGGAACAGGATCAGGTTCCGGCGGGAGCGTAGTCACGAGGGCGTCCTTTCCTCGGCGGGATCGGAGGAGTCCACTGTGTACGTCCGGCGCCGCGAACCTCAGCCCTCGACGCCGGGCCTGGCGGGTGCCAACACCGACCTCATGAGAAAAACGTTAAACCGCAGACGTTTCCGTCACCAGCAGGATCGGATTACGCGATTGTTGCGGTATGCGGGGGAAACTCACGCACCGTCGCGGCCGGACTGTCCGGTTGCGCCGACCGGAATCCCAAACTCGGCCATCAGGACGGCGTTTCCGCCCGGCCGCTGCGATTCCCGGAGTCGCCGCGAACCAGGGCGCCCGGACCACATTCACCCCTGGATCGGGCGTTTCGCGGCGGACTACCGCGCCACACGGCCCCACGACAGGGCCGGACCAGGCTGGTCAGCCAAGGTCTTTCAGCGCCAGCGCCAACCCCGCGAGCCGGTCTGTCGCGTCCGTCAGGGCTTCCCGCGAGGTGGCCATTCCGTCACCGCTCGCCCGGCTGCGGCGATTTCCCTGAGTCGGCACGAAGCCACGCGCCCGGACCACATTCGCCCCGAGATCCGCCGCGGACTACCGCGCCACACGGCCCCACGACCGGGCCGGACCAGGCTGGTCAGCCAAGGTCTTTCAGCGCCAGCGCCAACCCCGCGAGCCGATCCGTCGCGTCCGTCAGCGCCTCCCGCGACGTGACCATTCCGTCACTGCTCGCTGCCACCGCACGACCGGCCGCGGCGACCAATCCGCCGTAGCCTTCGATCCCGTCGTCGAGCTGTTCGCGCAACTTCGCCACGGCGGCCTGCAACGCCGAACGTTCGCGTTCCGGCGCGGAGTTGCGGCCCCGTTCGATCGCCTGGATCCGGTCCGCCAAGCCGCGCAGTGCGCGGGCCGCCTCGTCTGCCGTCGCACGGGCGTCGGCGACCGAGACCTCGGGGACCGCGGTGGTGCCCAGCGAAGTCGGCACCGAAAGCTGGCGCAGGAGTTCGCGCAGCGAAGCCTCCGACTCGGCCAAGCGCTCCATCGGCTCGCGCGCGGCCGAACCGGCTGCGGGCAACGGCGGCGGGCCGCTGGGCGCGGCGGGAAGTTCGACCTTCTTCAGCTCTCGCAACCGCATCCCGGTGCGGACGCTGAACGTCCCGAACACCAGCGTCGCGAAACCGGAGAACACCGCCTGCCCGATCTCCGGACCGGCCACCGCTCCGCCGAGCAAACCGGTGGCGGTGAGCACGGTGAGGATCCCGAGCAGGATCGTGACCAGCACCCACAACGTGAGCACGCGCGAGGTGCGGCGGATCCGGCGCTGGTGCTTCGCGCTCGGCTCGTTCCAACGCTGCCACTTCGCGCGGACCTCGGCGACCGCGGGCACCTGCCCGGCGACCGAAGAGAACGCCGCGGACGCCGCCGCACTCGACGGGCGGCGCGGCACCGGCGGCGGCGAGACCGGACCGCGCTCGGTCCGGCCGTTCTGCTGCGGCTTCCCGCCGGCCTCCTCGGCCGGCGGGAAGTACCGCTGCAGCTTTTCCTGAGCGCGCTGGGCGTAGTCGGGCAACCGCTCGATGTGCTTCTCGAGCTTGGCGTTGAACTCGCTGAAGTCCCGCCGCTTGGCCATCCGCGCTACCCCCTGCGCCGCTCGTGCCCGGCCGGTCAGGCCGGGTTCTTGCCCTGTTCCGCCTGCACGCGGGCCTGGATCTCCCGCTGGATGTCGCCCGAGGCGGCGGCCGGCTTGGCCGCGGCCGCGCCCGCACCGCCGTCGGTGACCTGCGCGACCGAGTCGCCGCGCATCGACGCGCGGATCTGCTCGAGCCGCGAGTGGCCCGCCATCTGGGTGGCCGACTCCTGGACCTCCATCATGCGGCCCTGCACCGAGTTCTGCGCCAGCTCCGCCGAGCCCAGCGCGGTGGTGTAGCGCTTCTCGATCTTGTCCCGGACCTCTTCCAGCGACGGCGTGTTGCCCGGCGCGGCCAGCTGGCTCATCTGGTTCAGCGACGCGGAGACCTGCTCCTGCATCTTCGCCTGCTCCAGCTGCGAGAGCAGCTTGGTGCGCTCGGCCAGCTTCTGCTGCAGCATCGTCGCGTTGCGCTCGACGGCCTGCTTGGCCTGCGTGGCGGCCTGCAGCGACTGGTCGTGCAGCGTCTTGAGGTCTTCGATGCTCTGCTCGGCCGTGACCAGCTGCGCGGCGAAGCTCTCCGCCGCGGTCTCGAACTGGGTGGCCTTGGCCTCGTCGCCCTTGCCGCGGGCCTCGTCGGCCAGCACGAGCGCCTGGCGCGTCGAGGCCTGCAGCTTCTCGACCTCGCCGAGCTGGCGGTTGAGCTTCATCTCCAGCTGCCGCTGGTTGCCGATCACGGAGGCGGCCTGCTGCGTCAGCGCCTGGTGGTTGCGCTGCGCCTCCTCGATGGCCTGCTGGATCTGTACCTTCGGGTCGGCGTGCTCGTCGATCTTCGACGAGAACGCCGCCATCATGTACTTCCAGAACTTCACGAACGGGTTGGCCATCTCCTCCGCCTGCCTTCTTGCGTCCCACGGGCCCTGATTGCTTCGGGGCGGGGCGTCGCTCCCCTAGTCGCACAACGTACCGACCCCGGCGTTGGGTTCCATCGTGTCAGGTCGGCCTCCGCCGTTCCAGGCGACCCCGGGGGAATTCAGGGTCAGCCCTGACCGGCGGTCGGGACCGGCCCGGAAGGGGAACTCCGCGCACGCCGACGGCCCCGGGGAGATCCCCGGGGCCGTGCAGCGAAACAGGGCGGGCGTTACGCCGCGATCGTGGACGCCAGCTTCGGCGCGCCGATCGTGGTCCGCAACGTCGTGTTCATCCGCGGAGCGGGCTGAAGCCGCAGGTCGGAGAGGTCGTCGCCGATCAGCTCCGACACCAGGCGGCCGCCTTCGAACCCGGCCTCGCCGCGGTCGGGCACGGTCTGGTTCGGCGCGGTCTCCACCTCTTCGACCGGCGCGACCTCGACCTTGTCGAGAGCCGACACGTCGGCGGCGACCTTGTGCAGCAGCTCGCCCAGCGGCAGCTCCAGCGCCTCGCAGATCGAAGCGAGCAGCTCGCTGGAAGCCTCCTTCTGGCCGCGCTCGACCTCGGACAGGTAGCCGAGGCTCACCCGGGCGGCGCGGGAGATGTCACGCAGCGTCCGACGCTGGTTGGTGCGGGCATGACGGAGCCGATCACCGATCGCCTCGCGCAACAGCACGGTCATCACGCGCCTCCCTTCCCGAACTGGTGCCTCCTACGTTACCCAGAGCGGTGCCCCGAGTGCAGGACTTGACACGTACGTACGCCAAGGGCGAACGCCGTTTTCAGTCTAGTTGTTCCCCGAGCAGCACGAACGCGGCGCGCACCGACGCCGTCCGGATCGTGTCCCGGTCACCGGGCTCGGCCAGCTCACGCACCGTGGTCACGCCTGGTCCGCTGAGCCCGACGTACACCGTTCCCGGCGCCACGCCGTCCTGCGGATCCGGCCCGGCGACGCCGGTCAGGCCGAGCCCCCAGGTCGCCCCGCAGCGCTCGCGCGCGCCCCTGGCCAGCTGCGCGGCGACCTCGGGGTGCACCGCTCCGTGCTCGGCCAGCAACTGCTCGTCGACCCCGGCGAGCGCGGCCTTCAGCTCTGTGGCGTAGACCACCAGGCCGCCGCGCAGCACCGCGCTCGCACCCGGTACCTGGGCGAGCGTGGCGCAGACGAGACCGGCGGTGAGCGACTCCGCCGCCGCCACGGTTTCCCCCCGGCGGGTGAGGGTCGCGACGAGTTCGCGCGCCCCGGTCATCACGAGCCCATCGCGCGCCGGCCGGCGGCGCGCAGCCGGATCGCGCGGACCAGGTAGTCGACGCCGGTGACCACCGTCAGCGCCACCGCGATCCCCATCAGCACCCAGCGCACCGGGTCCGCTCCGGCCGGGAGCGGCAGCAGATAGGTCACGATCGCGATGATCTGCGCCATCGTCTTCGCCTTGCCGCCGCGGCTGGCCGGGATCACGCCGTGCCGGATCACCCAGAACCGCAGCAGCGTCACGCCGATCTCGCGCACCGCGATCACGATGGTGACCCACCAGCCCAGCTCCCCCAGCGCGCTGAGCCCGATCAGCGCGGCGCCGATGAGCGCCTTGTCCGCGATCGGGTCGGCGATCTTGCCGAAGTCGGTGATGAGCCCGTAGCGGCGGGCGACCCAGCCGTCGACCTGGTCGGTGGCCGACGCGATGGCGAACAGGCCGGTGGCGATCGCGCGCCACGTGGTGTCCTCGCCGTGGCCGGTGAACAGCGCCACCACGAACAGCGGGACCAGGACGAGCCGCGAGATGGTGAGCAGGTTCGCCAGGTTCAGCGTCGGGACCGGAGTGGCTTCGGGCAGCTGGGCCCCGCCCTCGGAAGCGGCGCGGGGCACGCCCTCGCCCGCCCCGCTGGGCGCGGCACTCACCGGCCGGCGTCCGGCGCCGGGCGGACGACCAGGTCGACGCCGGCGGAGTCGACGACCTCGCAGCGGACGATGTCGCCCACCGCGAGCGGCTTGGTGTCTTCGTCCTCGAGGATGACGCATTCGCCGTCGACCTCGGGGGCCTGGTGCGCGGCGCGGCCGACCGCGTCGTCGCCGTCGGTGCCGTCGTGCTCGACCAGGACGTCCACGAAGGTGCCGATCCGGTCTTCGGCGCGCTGCGCGGTCAGCTCCTCGACCAGCGCCGAAATGCGCGCGACGCGCTCGGCGACCACGGCCGGGTCCAGCTTGCCGTCGAAGGTCTCGGCCTCGGTGCCGTCCTCGTCGGAGTAGCCGAACACGCCGACCGCGTCGAGCCGGGCCCCGGTGAGGAACCGCTCCAGCTCGGCCAGGTCGTCCTCGGTCTCGCCGGGGAAGCCGACGATCACGTTGGTGCGGATGCCCGCCTCGGGCGAGTACTCGCGGATCTGCTCGGTGAGCGCGAGGAAGGAATCGGTGGAGCCGAACCGGCGCATCCGGCGCAGCACCTGCTCGCTGGAGTGCTGGAAGGACAGGTCGAAGTAGTCCGCGACGCCCGGCGTGGTGGCGATGGCCCGCACCAGCTGCGGCCGCGTCTCGGCGGGCTGCAGGTAGGACACGCGGACGCGCTCGATGCCGTCGATCTCGGCCAGGCGCGGCAGCAGCAGCTCGAGCGCGCGGGTGCCGTCGCGGCCGAAGTCCTTGCCGTACGACGTGGAGTTCTCGCTGACCAGGAACAGTTCCTTCGCGCCGTTCTCGGCGAGCCAGGCCGCCTCGGCGACGATCTCGTCGGGCTGGCGGGACACGAACGACCCGCGGAACGACGGGATCGCGCAGAACGAGCAGCGCCGGTCGCAGCCGGAGGCGATCTTCAGCGCGGCGACCGGGGAATCGTCCAGCCGCGTGCGCAGGACGCGCGGGCCCCAGCCGTGCTGCGCGTGCCCGGGCACCTCGACCTCGGCCGTCGCGGCGGGCCGCTGCACCGGGCTGATCGGCAGCAGCTTGCGGCGGTCGGACGGGGTGTGCGCGGCGATCGCGCGGCCGGCGACCACGTCGTCGAGGCGGGAGGACAGGTCGGCGTAGTGGTCGAAGCCGAGCACCGCGTCGGCCTCGGGCAGGCTGTCGGCCAGTTCGTTGCCGTAGCGCTCGGCCATGCAGCCGACCGCGACGACCTTGCGGCCGGTGTCGGCCGCGGCGAGCAGCGTGTCGACCGAGTCCTTCTTGGCCGACTCGACGAAGCCGCACGTGTTGACCACGACGACGTCGGAGTCCTCCGGTTCGGCGGCCAGTTCCCAGCCGCCCGCGGCCAGCCGGCCCGCCAGCTCCTCGGAATCGACCTCGTTGCGGGCGCAGCCCAAGGTCACGAGGGAGACACGGCGGGCGCGAGCGGAGTCAGCGGCTGGAGAAGGCACGACGTTCAGGGTAGCCGTCGCATTCGGACCGCCCCGCGACGGCGTCGCCCAGTGCGGTGACCCGGTCTCCTCCGGCCCGGTCTCGCCGGGGCCGCCGCCGGGGTTCGCCGTCCGTGAAGGGCTCCTTGAGGGAATCAGACCTGGATCCACCGGGTGGTTTTTTGTTGATGTTGTTGGTGGGTGTGGGTTGTGTTGTGGGGGTGTGGGCGTGTTGGTGTGGCTGGCGTCGCAC
>NZ_JBEXMH010000138.1:0-8502 GCF_040610415.1 Amycolatopsis sp. NPDC004079
CGCGCCCCGGGCGGGCAGCAGGGGGTCACGTGCCCTCGCTCCCGCGGAAGTCCGTGAAGGGCTCCTTGAGGGAATCTGATTCCCTCAAGGAGCCCTTCACGGACCTCGGCATCGCGCACCCGGCTCGTCGGCAGGGGCGAGCGAACTGCTGAGCCGACCTCGCTTGGGCGGTCGGGCGGGCCGGATGCGAGGAGCTGTGCGCGGGGCGGGAATCCAAGTCCGTGAAGGTTCCCCTCACGGACGAGGGTCGGAGAAGCAGGCGGGGAGGTTGGCGAGCGGTCAGCCCGCTTGCACCTTCTGCGCCGCCTTCGCGTAGCCGTCGGCCAGGCCGAAGACCTTCTGCGCGTACTCCGTCGAGTTGTTGTACGACAGGATCCCCGCCCACCAGCCCGCCGGGCTGGCCATGTCGCGGCCGCCCGCGCACAGGTAGCGGGCGGCGGTGAGGGCGGCGTCGTCGATTTGCTGCGGGTCGGCGCGGCCGTCGCCGGTGGCGTCGGACGCCCATTTCCGCCAGGTGCTCGGGATGAACTGCATGGGGCCGACCGCGCGGTCGGCGACCGGGTCGCCGTCGAGCTGGCCGCCGTCGGTGTCGCTGATCGCGCGGACGCCGGAGGAACCGTCGAGCGGGACGCCGATGATCGGCTTCGACGGGCGGCCGTCCGCGCCGAGGACCGCTCCGCCGTACTGGCCGTGGTTGGACTCGATGCGGCCGATGCCGGCGAGCGTCGCCCAGGAGATGTGGCAGCCGCGGTCGACCTCGCGCATCGCGAGTTCCGCGTTTCCGTACGCGCGCACCGCGCGGGCCGGGATGCCGGTGGCGGGCCCGACCTTGTCCGCCCAGCCCTGCAGCGGGTCGCCGCCGGTCGGGCGCGCGGACTGCGGTGCCGTGCCCTGGTCCGCCGCCCCGCCCGCGGCGACGGCGCTGACCGGCGCGATCGAACCCGGCTTGACGTCGACCGCCTTGACGCTCAGCGCCGGGATGTCGGTCGTGGTGGGACTGGCTGCCGGGGCGGACGCCCTGGTGACGATCCAGATCCCGCCGCCCGCGACCGAGAGCACCGCGACGACGACGGCGAGCCGCACCGCGAGCGCGGCGCCGTGACCGCGACGGGCGGGCGAGGGGGCGGCAGCGGGAGCCGCGGTCTCGTCCCCGGTCGGCGCGGTGTCGGGGGTCTGTCCGGTGGCGGGCACGAAACTCCGGTCCTCCAGCATGGCTTGGGGTTCGCAACACTCAACGAGCCCGCGCAGGTTAGCGTTACGCACGCATCGCCATGGCCCCCGCCACGCCGGTTCACCCAGCCGGGTAATCCGGGTTCCGTCAGGTGGACGGCCGCCGCCGCACAAACCCCACGAGCCCCATGCCGAGGCGGGTTCGGCGGACCGGCCGAAGGAACTTCCGGCGCCGTCCGGGCGGCATCACCGCGGTTCGCCCGCCGACCATGCGACAAGGAACTCCCGCCGCCGCTCGGGCAGCATCCCGCGATTCACCCACCGGCCATGCGGTCTCGCCAACCAGGCTTTCGCCGCGCTTCGACCGCTGCCGCGATGTCCGGCCGCCGCCAGTCGACACCGCCAACGAAAAACGTCCGCCGCATGCGGCTTCGGCGCTCCCGAGCAAAGGAGTGCTTCCACCGCACCGCGACGGGCGTCTCGCCGTGCTGCCTGGCCGATTCGCCGACCAGGCAACACAGCTGTCAAACAGGCTTCTTCTTGCGCCGCGCGAGCCGCGCGGAAAACCAACCGCCTCGAACGATCAGGCAGGCTTCTGCTGCCGAGCCAGCCGAGCGACGCACCACGCGGGCGCGCTGCCTCGGCGGAGATGCTGCAGCACCGTCATCGGGCCGAGCCGCCGCGCCAGGTCGGACGGCGCGAGACCGGCCGCCCGGTAGTCCAGGGCCCGCTGGTCGAGCGGGCTGATGCCGGCGTCCCACCACTGCTGCGCTTCGGCGACGTCGCCGACCATCTGCCACCAGCCCGCGGCGGCGACGAGCAGTTCTTCCGGGACCTCCGGCAGCCGGGCGCGCATCGCGTCGAGGTAGCCGGGGTCGGCGGCCTCGACCGGGGCCCAGCGGGCGGGTCCGGACCGGGCGCGCTGGCCGGGAATGCCCGGCGGAGCGGCCGGCGCGTCGGCCAGCCAGGCCGAGGCGATGCGATCGACCTCCTGCTCCTCAGGGGTCTTCTCGCGCTCGGCCGACCACTGCCGGATCAACGCGTCCACTCCGGGATCTCCGGTCATCCCTGCCTCCTCATCGGTCCCCGACGGGCAGGCCTTTCGACCGCCTGCCCCGTTGCGCGTCCACGACTGGCACCCCACGCGTGACCGGGCCGAATACCCGCCGTGACCCGGTTCCCGGGGGACCGGAGAACCGGCTGATCACGCAATGTGAGCACCGTAGGGCGGCACCTGCTTTCTCCGCCATACCCCGGACCCCGGAAATTCGGTGACCAGGCGGTTTCAGGGGCCAATCCACCCGGATGGTCGAGCGAAGTGCCCGAATCCCGGGATCCGGTGACGATGCGTGACTAGTTGGCCGGACGGACGCGCGGAGGCGTCCCGGCGAAGGGAAAAGAGCGGGTCAGGCGAAGAGGCTCTTGAAGAAGGTGACGATCGCTTCGGCGCCGTCCTTGAGCCAGCCGAGCACGCGGTGCACGAAGGCCGCGGAGTTGGTGGGCTGCGTGATCAGGAAGAACAGCACGAGCGCGACGACTCCGACGACGACGATCTTCTTCAGGCCGCTCGACATGGTTTCGTTCCCCTCCGCTCACCCGGCATCCGGTCGAACGCCGGCCCCGCCTCGGCAGAGTCGGCTCCCACTGTAGTGACGACACGGCGGAATGGCCCGTCGCAGGCCCCGATCCAGCCAGAAAGCTCACGGCCGGGTGACGCCGGTCACCAACGGGTGATCAAGTCCCGGGCGGCGCCCCGGTAGGCTCCGCCGATGGACGACGGCGCAGTGACTCTCCGCCCCGTGCGCGAGTCCGACCTCGGTCTGCTGGAGGCGCTGACCAACGACCCGGAGACGGTCGGCGAGCACCAGTGGTTCGGCTGGCACGACCCCGGCTACATCCGGCGGCTCTGGCGCGAAAACGGCATGCTGACCACCGACAACGGCATGCTCGTCCCGACGCTCGGCGAACGTCCGCTCGGGCTGGTGTCGTGGCATCGCACGCGGACCGGCCCGCACACCTACTGCTGGAACATCGGCATGGTCCTGCTGCCGGAGGCGCGCGGGCACGGCCTCGGCGCGCAGGCGCAGCGGGAGCTCGTGCGCTACCTGTTCGCGCACACGCAGTTCAACCGCGTCGAGGCCAGCACGGAGGTGGGCAACCGGGCCGGACAGCGTTCGCTGGAGAAGGCCGGATTCACCCGCGAAGGGATCCTGCGCGGGTTCGACTTTCGCGACGGGGAGTGGCGCGATCACGTCCTCTACTCGGTGATCCGCTCCGACTTGTGAGTGGTGATCACCACTTACGACACCGCGCCCGCCTCCCTCAGCGCCAAAAGCTCAGCGTCGTCATAACCCAGCTCCGCCAACACTTCCGCAGTGTCGGAGCCCTTCTCGTGCGGCGCTTCCGGCGTAGCAGCGGGCGTCCGGTCGAACCGCGGCGCCGGTGCGGGCTGCACCGTGCCGCCGATGTCCACGAACGTTCCGCGCGCCGCGTTCTGCGGATGCTCGGCGGCCTCCCACGGCGACAGCACCGCGGTGAGACACGCGTCGGTGCCTTCCGCCCGCGCGACCAGTTCGTCGCGCGTGAACCGGCCGACCGCTTCCTCCAGGATCTTGCGCAGCCGCGGCCATTGGCTCTGGTCGACGTGCATCGGCAGGTCCTCGTTCTCCAGCCCGAGCACCTTCACCAGGTCAGCCCAGAACCGCATCTCGATCGCGCCGATGGCGACGTACTTGCCGTCCGCGGTCTCGTAGGTGTCGTAGAACGGGGCGCCGCCGTCGAGGAGGTTTTCGCCGCGCTCCCCCGGCCACACGCCTGCCGCTCGCATCCCGTGCAGGCTCGTGGTGAGCAACGCCGCGCCTTCCACCATCGACGCGTCCACGACCTGGCCGCGCCCGGACGTCGTGCGCTCGTGCAGCGCGGCCAGCACGCCCATCGCGAGCATCAGGCCGCCTCCGCCGAAGTCGCCGACCAGGTTGAGCGGCGGCACCGGGCGTTCGCCTGCCCGGCCGATCGGGTCGAGCGCGCCGGCGACGCCGATGTAGTTGATGTCGTGCCCGGCCGCCGACGCGAGCGGACCGTCCTGGCCCCAGCCGGTCATCCGGCCGTACACGAGCCGCGGGTTGCGCGCGTGCACCTGCTCCGGCCCGATGCCCATCCGCTCCGCGACGCCCGGCCGGAAGCCTTCGATCAGCACGTCGGCGCTTTCGGCCAGTTTCAGCACCAATTCGACGCCTTCGGGCGTTTTCGTGTTCACGCCGACCGAACGCCTGCCGCGGGCGAGCGGGTCGTTCGGGATGCCGAGCACGTCGGAGCCCGGGGTGGCGCGGTCGACGCGGATCACGTCGGCGCCGAGGTCGGCCAGGATCATGCAGGCAAACGGAGCCGGCGCGAGCCCGGCCAGCTCCACCACCCGCAGCCCGGCGAGCGGACCTTGCTTCACGGGTAAGTCCTTTCGCAGCAACGGATTCAGAGCGTGCGGGAGATGATTTCCTTCATGATCTCGCTGGTGCCGCCGAAGATCCGCGAGATCCGCACGTCCGCCCAGGCCCGCGCGATCGGGTACTCGGTCATGTAGCCGTAGCCGCCGAACAGCTGCAGGCAGTCGTCCACGACCTTGTTCACCCGCTCGGTCGTCCACAGTTTCGCCATCGCCGCGCCCTGCACGTCGAGTTCGCCGCGCAGGTGCCGTTCGATGCACTGGTCGAGGAACGCGCGCGACACCGCGGCTTCCGTCGCCGCCTCGGCGAGCTTGAACTTCGTGTTCTGGAAGTTGAAGATCGGGCGGCCGAACGCCGTGCGTTCCTTGGTGTAGTCGATGGTCAGGTTCACCGCGGCTTCCAGACCTGCCACCGCGGTCACGGCGATGATCAGCCGTTCCTGCGGGAGCTGCAGCATCAGCTGGATGAAGCCCTGGCCCTCAGCGTCGCCGAGCAGGTTCGCGGCGGGCACGCGGACGTCGTCGAAGAACAGCTCGGCGGTGTCCTGGCCCTTGAGCCCGACCTTGTCGAGCACGCGGCCGCGGCGGAAGCCCGGGGTGTCGGTCTCGACCACGATCAGCGAGACGCCCTGCGCGCCGGCGTCCGGGTCGGTCTTGCACGCGACCACGACGAGGTCGGAATGGAAACCGTTGGTGATGAAGGTCTTCGCGCCGTTGATGACGTAGTGGTCGCCGTCGCGGACCGCGCGGGTCTTGATGTTCTGGAGGTCTGAACCAGTGCCCGGTTCAGTCATCGCGACCGCGCCGACCATCTCTCCGGTGGCCATCTTCGGCAGCCACTCGCGCTTCTTTTCCTCCGACGCGTACGCCAGGATGTAGTGCGCCACAATTCCACTGTGGACGGTGACGCCCCAGGCGCTGTCCCCGGCGCGAGCCTGCTCCTCGTACAGCACGGCCTCGTGCGCGAACGTGCCGCCGCCCCCGCCGTACTCCTCCGGGATCGACAGGCACAGCAGGCCGAGCTCGCCCGCCTTGGTCCAGATTTCCCGGTCGAGCTTCTTCTCCGCCGCCCAGCGCTCCTGGTTCGGCACGAATTCCTTCTGCAGGAACGACCGGGAGAGCTCCCGGAGATCCTCGAGTTCGGTGGTGCTCCACGAGCTCTTCTGGGTCTGCAACGGCACGGCTGGGCCTCCCGCGAACTGGAAAACATGACGCTTGGCAGGTAAGTTCTGAGCGGAATGTACATCCCATCCGTCCGGTACGTAAAGCAGGAGCCGCGATGACTGAGGTCGCCCGGGGACACCGCACCCAGGCCGAACGCCGCGAGCAGACGCGCACCGCCCTGCTGGACGCGACGATCGACTGCCTGGTCGAGATCGGGTACTCGCGGGCGTCGGTGCAGGAGATCTGCACCCGCGCGGGCGTCTCGAAGGGCGCGGTGCAGCACTACTTCGCCACGAAAGCCGAACTGATGGCGGCCGCGGTGGAGCACCTCACCACCAAGCTGCGCACCCAGCTCGCCGCCTCGCTCGGCTCACTGCCGGGCGGCGCGTCCGGCGTCGCGGCGGCGATCGACCTGCTGTGGGAGGGCTACTCGGGCACGCTGTCCACCGCGGTCACCGAGCTGTGGGTCGCCGCCCGCACCGACCCGGAACTGCGCGCGGCGATCCGCCCGGTCGACCGTGCACTGGGCCGAGCGACGCTGGGACACATCAGCGAAGTCGCCGGCGACCTGCCGAAAGAACGCGCGGAGATGCTGTTCTGGCTCACCGTGAACCTCACCCGAGGCCTCGCCCTCGACGCCGAACTGGGCGGCGACCCCCGGCGACGCCGTCAGCTGCTGGAGGAGTGGAAGCGGATTGCCGTGCTGCTGTATTCGGGCGACTAGTTTCCATACCGCCGGTATGGTGTACTCGTCGGTAACACCCGGCCCGCACGGAAGAAGGTGCGCTCGATGACGAGTACGACCCCTGCGAACCTCACCGGCCAGCCCCTGCCCGCGACCGTCGGCGGCGTGGCAGGCGCTCCGTCCGCGGCCCGCGCGGCCGCACTGGTAGCCCGCGTGACCGGAGGCGCCGACAACGCGCCAGTGCACATGACCGCGCCTTTCACCGGACAGCCGATCACCTCGCTCCCCCAAGCCGACGATGCCGAAGTACGCGCCGCCTTCGCCTCCGCCCGCGAGGCCCAGCGCGAATGGGCAGCCCTTCCGGTGACCCGGCGGCAGCAGTTCCTCCTGCGCCTGCACGACCTGGTACTCGCTCGCCAAGCGGAAGTCCTGGATCTGGTCCAGGTCGAAGCAGGCAAGGCCCGGATCGACGCGTTCGACGAGGTCAGCGCCACCGTCCTGGTAGCGGCCTACTACGGCAAACACAGCGCGAAGATCCTCTCCCCGCGCCGCGCCCCGGGCGTGATTCCAGGCCTTACCCGCGCCGGCGAACTGCGGCACCCCAAGGGCGTAGTCGGCATCATCTCGCCCTGGAACTACCCGCTCGCGCTGACCGCGATGGACGTCTTCCCCGCGCTCGCCGCCGGTAACGCAGTTGTGCAGAAACCGGACAACCAGACCGCGCTGTCCGCGCTGTGGCTGCAAGAACTGGCCGAGGAAGCCGGACTGCCCGCAGGCCTGTGGCAGATCGTGCTGGGCCGAGGCTCGCAAATCGGCGACGCGCTCCTGGAAGAATGCGACTACCTCTGCTTCACCGGCTCCACCCCCACCGGCAAAGACCTGGCGGGCCGGATCGCGCAGCGGCTCACCAGCTATTCGCTGGAGCTGGGCGGCAAGAACCCGATGATCGTGCTGCCGGACGCAGACATCCCCAAGGCCGCCGCCGGTGCGGTAACAGCGTGCTTCTCGTCAGCAGGCCAACTGTGCGTGTCGGTCGAGCGGATCTACGTGCACGACAGCATCCGCGAAGAGTTCACCCGCGAATTCGTGGCGCGAACAGCCGCTCTCCGACTGGGCGGCTCGCTGGACTACCACGCCGGCATGGGTTCGCTGACGTCGAAAAGCCAGCTGGAAACAGTGTCCGCACACGTGGAAGACGCCCGGACGAAGGGCGCGCAAGTACTGACCGGCGGACGCCCCCGACCGGACCTGGGCCCGTTGTTCTACGAGCCAACGGTCCTGACGGACGTCCGCCCCGGAATGACCCCGTTCGCCTCGGAAACCTTCGGCCCAGTGGTATCGATCTACGGTTTCAGTGATGTCACGGACGCGATCGAGCGAGCGAACGACACCCCGTTCGGCCTGAACGCGAGCGTATGGACGCGAAGGGGCCGCGCAGGCTGGGAAGTCGGCGCACGCCTGAAGGCAGGCACCGTGAATGTCAACGAAGGCTACGCAGCGACCTTCGGAACAGTCGGCGTCCCCATGGGCGGCATGAAAGAATCCGGCGCCGGACGCCGCAACGGCGCAGAAGGCCTGCTGAAGTACACCGAACCCCAGTCAATCGCCGTGCAGCGAGGAATGGGCCTGCGACCGCCCAAGGGAGTTCCGGGTTCCGTGTGGGCCCGATTCATGACGGTGAGCATGAAACTCCTGCGCCACCTGCCCGGGCGGTAAGACGTCCGTGAGGGGAACCCTGAGGGAATCAGAGTCCCTCAGGGTTCCCCTCACGACCCGCATTCCCTCAAGGGGCTCCTCACGGAACCAGATTCCCTCAAGGAGCCCTTCACGGACCGCCCCCACGGCCGTGATCGCGGCGCACCCAATGTGGCGTTCGGTGCGTCAGACGCACCCAATGCCACATTGGGGCGCTAGCCCCACTCACCAACCGCACCGGTGCACCCAACGATCGAGGCACCCAGACCCTCCCCCGCACCCCGATACGAAGCCTCCCTGCGGTCTGGGGTTGCTTGTCAAGGCATCTTTCCCGCCTTGACAAGCAACC
>NZ_JBEXMH010000139.1:0-8224 GCF_040610415.1 Amycolatopsis sp. NPDC004079
CCAGTTCGCCGCGGTAGTGGTGCAGCACGGCGACACCGGTCAGTGCGCGGACGACGATCTCCCGGTCGCCGCACATCACAATCAAGCTTCGGGGTGCCCCACCGCAACCTTCTTTTCCGCGGCGCAGCCGCTCTTTTCAGCGGCTCCGCCGCGCCTCTCTAAGCCTCACTTCCCCTGAAAGTTAGGCCGACGCTTCCCCACAAACGCCTCCACCGCCTCAGTGTGATCAGCAGTAGCCCCAAGAGCAGTCTGCGCAGCATCCTCAGCCGCCAACGCCTCCTCCAACGAAGACTCGGCCGCCACCGCCAACACCCCCTTGATCTTCGCGTAAGCCACAGTCGGCCCCCCAGCCAACTTCGCCGCCACCTTCTGTGCCCGAGCCGCCAGCTCCTCGTCCGGCACAACCTCCCCGACAAGCCCGATCCGCAGCGCCTCAGCCGAGTCCACAGTCCGAGCCATCAACATCAACTCAGCAGCCCGCCCGTACCCGATCAACCGCTGCAACGTCCAAGACGCCCCGGAGTCCGGCCCAAGCCCGACATTCGCGAACGCCATCAAAAACGAAGACGACTCAGCCGCGATCCGCAGGTCACTCGCGTAAGCGAAGGCCGCCCCAGCCCCGGCCGCGGTGCCGTTCACCGCCGCGATGACCGGCTTCGGCATCCCGGTGATGGCCTTGACGATCGGGTTGTAGTGGTCGCTGACCGTGTGCAGCGGGGCCGGGTCGTTCGCCTGCAGCAGGCCGACGTGCTCCTTGAGGTCCTGTCCGGCGCAGAACGCCTTGCCGGTCCCGGTGAGCACGACGGCGCGGACGTCCGGGTCCTCGGCGGCCGCGCGCAGCTCGGCGATCAGGCGCTCCTTGAGCTCGACGGTCAGCGAGTTGTACGCCTCCGGCCGGTTCAGGGTCAGGGTGCGCACGCCGTCGGCGTCGGCGGTCAACAGGACGTCGGATGTGGTCACGAAATGCTCCTCTGAAGCGGCGGCTCGGGTTCTCGGGACTGAGTCTCGCACCCTCGGCGGGCGGCATACCAGCACCGATGCGGCGGCAAATGATCGGTCCGCGTTCGCGCCCGGGCGCTGATGAGGGACAATGGGGGACGAGACCCGGCTGGCATGGGAGTGCGCGACCCGGGCGCGCCGGTTGAGACGGAGGGAGCACGCTATGGCGGCCATGAAGCCCCGGACCGGAGATGGTCCCCTCGAAGTGACCAAGGAGGGGCGGGGCCTCGTCATGCGGGTGCCACTGGAGGGTGGCGGCCGGCTGGTCGTCGAGCTCTCCGCGGAGGAAGCGAAGGACCTCGGCGCTGCGCTGCAGGAGGTCACTGGCTGACCTGCGCTCTCCCCTCTCTGTCCACTGTGCACCCCGGTCTCCTCTTGGAGGCCGGGGTCGGTTCGTCTGCGCCCTAAGGTTGCTCGCTGTGCGTAACTCGCTACCACCCGTTCCCACGAAGCTGCCCGAAATCGAGGTCGTCGCCGCGACACGCCGCGGAATCCCGCGAGCAGTGCTGGTCGCGGCGGAGGAAGGCGCAGCGTACGGGTCGAGCGGACGCACCGCCGAAGTACGCGAAGTGCCCGAAGACGGCGACGGTCCGCGCTGGGTCGCCGGTATCGGCGAAGGCGCGCCGAAGGACTTTCGCCGGACCGGTGCCGCGTTGGCGCGCGCGATGCGCGAAGCGGCCGAGAACCGTCCCATCCGGACAGTCCAGGTCGTACTGCCCGAAGACGCGACAGCGGAGCACGCCGCCGAATTCGCGGTTGGACTGTCGCTGGGCGGCTACCGGTTCGTGGTCACCACGACAGAGCCGAAGCCTCCCGTGCCCGCCGTACGCCTCGTTGTCGCGCACGAGCGCGCTGTGCCCGCGTACGCAGACGCAGTCACGCGCGTACGCGTTCTCGCGGCGGCTGCCGCCTTTACGCGTGATCTCGCGAACACGCCGTCGAACATCAAGAACCCGGCATGGCTGGCGAACACTGCGGCGAAGGTGCTTGGCAGCACCGTCGACGTGACCGTGCGAGACGAGAAGTGGCTCGCCGACAAGGGGTTCGGCGGAGTCCTGGCGGTCGGTTCCGGTTCGGCTTCGCCGCCGCGCTTGATCGAAATGACGCACCGTCCGCGCGGCGCGACGAAGCACCTGCTGTTCGTGGGCAAGGGGATCACCTTCGACACCGGCGGCATTTCGCTGAAGCCGGCCGACGGCATGCACCTGATGCGCACCGACATGGCGGGCGGCGCGGCCGTGATCGCCGCGATGCGCGCGATCGCCGAGCTGAAGCTGCCGGTGCGCGTCACCGCGCTGGTGCCCGCCGCGGAAAACCACGTCTCCGGCGGCTCGTACCGGCCGGGCGACATCGTGCGGCACTACGGCGGCCAGACCACCGAGGTCGGCAACACCGACGCCGAGGGCCGGATGGTGATGGCCGACGCGCTCGCGTACGGGATCGCCCAGTTCAAGCCGGACCTGATCGTCGACGCGGCCACGCTGACCGGCGCGATGAAGGTGTCGCTGGGCGTGCGCACCGGCGGCTTGTTCGCGACCGACGACGACCTCGCCGCGCGAGTCATCGAGGCTGGCGGCCGCGCTGGTGAGGCGTGGTGGCGGATGCCGCTGGTCGAGGACTACGCGACCGGTATCGAAGGCGAGCTGGGCGACGTCCGGCAGGCCCCCGGCGGCCCCGGCGGGATCATGGCGGCGTTGTTCCTGCGCGAGTTCACGGCGGGGTTGCCGTGGGCGCACCTGGACATCGCGGGCCCGGCGCGCGCGGACAAGCCGTATGACGACGTGGTGCCTGGCGCGTCGGGGTTCGCTGCTCGGACGTTGGTGGAGTTCGCGGCCTCCTACGAGGGCTAGTTCCTGCCCGACAGCTCTTCCTCCCGGCGGGTAAGCACGATCGGCTCCCCGTCAGTGATGGCCACCGTGTGCTCCGAATGCGCGGTGCGCGAGCCGTCGGCGGAACGGATGGTCCAGCCGTCCGGGTCGTAGACGATCTTGTCCGTCGTGCGCGCCAGCCACGGTTCCAGCGCGAGCGTCAGGCCCGGGCGGAGTTTCATGCCCCGGCCTGCCTTGCCGCGGTTGGACACGTGCGGTTCGCCGTGCATGGTGCGGCCGATGCCGTGGCCGCCGAACTCGGTGTTGACCGGGTAGCCGTAGCCGGTCGCGACGTCCTCGATCGCGGCCGAGATGTCGCCGAGCCGGTTGCCCGCGCGCGCCGCTTTGATCGCGGCTTCCAGCGCTTCCTCGGTGGCCCGGATGATCCGCTGGTCCTCCTCGGCGGGCGTGCCGACGATGACCGTGCGCGCCGAGTCCGCCGCCCAGCCGTCGATGGTGACCGCGATGTCCGCGGTGAGCACGTCGCCGTCGCGCAGGGTGTAGTCGTGCGGCAGGCCGTGCAGGACGGCGTCGTTGACCGACAGGCAGATGACGTTGCGGAACGGGCCTTCGCCGAACGACGGCGCGTAGTCCCAGTAGCACGAGACGGCCCCGCGCCGCTTGATCATGCCGCGCACGTGGTGCTCCAGGTCCATCAGGTTCACGCCGACGTCGGCGAGCTTGCCGACCTCGGTCAGCACCTCGGCGATGAACCGCCCGGTCACGTGCATGCGGTCGATCTCCGCAGGCGTCTTCAGCTCGATCACGACTACCTCGCGTCCTCAGGTTCCGGTATTTCTATACCGGAAACGGTAGCACGGTACCGGGATACAAATACCACCCCGGCCGCTAGTCCGTCCGGTCGAGCACCTGGTCCCGGAACGCTTGAACGGCGGGCGAAAGCGGCTCCCCGGCGCGCCAGGCGAGCCCGATCGTCCGGTGGACCGGCGGGTGCAGCGGCACCTCCGCGACACCCGCGGGGGAGCCGGGTTCGAAGCGCGGCAGGAGCGCGACGCCCAGACCAGCGCCGACGAGTCCGCGGACAGTGTCGGATTCCTGGCCCTCGAAGGCGACCTTGGGCGTGAAGCCGGCGGCGGCGCAGAGGTCGTCGGTGATCCTTCGCAGACCGTAGCCGGGCTCGAGGAGCACGAACGGCTCGTCGGTCAGCTCCGCCACACGCACGCTGCGTCGTCCGGCGAGCCGATGTCCGGCGGGGACCGAGAGGTGGATCGGCTGCCGGTCGAGGACGACCGTCTCCAGCCGCTCGTCCTCGACGACCGGCGCCAGCAGGGCGAGATCGAGTTCGCCGGACACGAGCCGGTCGACCATGTCCCGCAACGAACCCTGGACGAGGGAGAACCGGGCGGTCGGGGCCTGTTCGCGATACGCGCGCAGCAGTTCCGGCACCAGCGACCGGCCGAGCAGGTGCAGAAATCCGAGCACGACGCGGCCGCTCGCCGGTTCGATCTCCTCGCGCGCGAGGCGGACCCCGGCGTCGACCACCGGCAGCGCGCGTTCTGCCGCGTCGGCCAGCAGTTCGGCGGCGCGGGTGAGCCGGACGCCCCGGCCGTCAGGCACGGTCAGCGGCGCGCCGAGGGCCTGTCCGAGCGCGGCCAGCCGCCTGCTGACTGTGGGTTGCGGCACTCCGAGGATCTCGGCCGTGCGGGTGACGTTTCCGGTGCTCCGCAGCGTGGCCAGCAGAGACAGGTGCGGGACGAGCTGCGCGGTGAGGCTCTCATTCGGCACAGTATGAATGATGGCAGATCGACGTATTAGACGTATTGATTAGCCAAGCTTACTTTCAAGGTCATGCTCTCCTCCGCCCGCCGGGTCAAGGTCGCGGTCGCCGCCGCGGGCTTCACGTCGTTCGCCCTGCTCTACGCCCCGCAGGCGGTCCTGCCGCAGCTCGCCGGGCAGTACCACCTCGATCCCGGTGGCGCGGCGCTCGCGGTGAGCGTGGCGACCGGTGCGCTGGCGATCTCCGTGCTGCCCATCGCCGCGTTGTCCGAGGTGGTCGGCCGGCGGCCGGTGATCATCGCGTCCGTCGTGCTCTCCTCGGTGCTCGGGCTCTTGCTGCCGCTGGTGCCGAACTACTCGCTAATGCTGGTACTGCGCGCGGTGCAGGGCGTCGCGATCGCCGGATTCCCCGGCGTGGCCACGGCTTACCTCGTGGAACGGCTCGGGAAGACCGGCGTCGCGGCGGCGGTCGGGGCGATGATCGCGGGCAACACCATCGGCGGCATGACCGGACGGCTGGCCACCGGGTTCACCGCCGGTCCGTTCGGCTGGCGCGGCGCGCTGTACGTGGTCGCTGGGATTTCGCTGGTCTGCGCGGTCGTGACGGTCGTGATGCTGCCGCCTTCGCCGGTCAAGACGGGGGAGCGGCAGGGCCTGCGCGACATCGGCGTCGGCCTGCTGACCGCGGTGCGGCGGCCGGTGTTGCTCGCGCAGTACGCCGTCGCGCTGCTGGCCATGGGCGCGTTCGTCGCGCTGTACAACGCGGCCGGGTTCCGGCTGACCGGAGAGCCGCTGAACCTGTCGCCGGCGATCGCGTCTCTGGTGTTCGTGTCGTACGCGCTGGGCTCGGTTTCGTCGGCCACAGCCAACCGGCTGTCCGCGCGGATCGGGCGTCGGCAGGCGCTGGTCGGGGTGCTGCTGCTCACCGCGGTCGGCGCGTTGCTGACGATCCCGGATTCGCTGCCGCTGATCGTCGTCGGTTTTCTCGTGCTGACGACAGCCTTCTTCGCCGCGCACTCGATCGCGAACAGCTGGGCCGCGGCCGAGGCCCCGGAGAACGCGCGCGGCCAGGTCGGCGGGCTGTACATGCTCATGTACTACCTGGGCAGCAGCGTCGGCGGCGGGGTCGGCAGTGTTGTTTACGGGCGGGCCGGGTGGAACTGGCTGATCGTCGCCGTGGTGGTGTGGCTGGGGCTGGCTGTGGCTGCGGTGCAGGTGGGCACGCGGGTGCGGAGCGCCGAGCGAGTGCTGGTGCGCAGCTAAGCGCTCAGGAGCAGGCCGTGGCCACCAGGAGCCCGCCGCCGACCGGCAGCAGCGCCGGGATCAGCCGGTCGTCCTCCCGGACCGCTCGCGCGACCTCGCGCAGTGCCATCGTCTCCGGGTCGCGCCGAGCCGGGTCGGTGAGCCGTCCGCCTGCCAGGACCTGGTGGAACACGATCACCCCGCCGCGGCGCAGCAGCGCGACGCCCTGCTCGTAGTAGCCGGGGTACTCGATCCGCGCGGCGTCGACGAACACCAGGTCGTAGCCGCCAGGGGTGAGCCGCGGCAGCACGTCCAGCGCGCGGCCGACGATGAGCCGCATCCGGCCCGGCGGGTAGCCCGCTTCGAGGAAGGTCTTGCGCGCCGCCCGCTGGTACTCCGGCTCGACGTCGATCGAGGTCAGCACGCCGTCGGCGGCCATCCCGCGCAGCAGGTACAGCCCGCTCACGCCGGATCCGGTGCCGACCTCCACGACCGCCCGCGCGGCGACCGTCGCGGCGAGAAAACGCAGCGTCGTGCCTGCTCCGGGGGCCAGCGGGGCACAACCGAGGTCGACCGCGCGCAGCCGCGCCGCGGTCAGCACGTCGTCGTCGGGCAGGTACCCGTCGACCTGCTCGGCGCCGACCGCCCCGGTCTCGGCCGCCGCCTCTGTCCCCGAACTCACGCGCGAAGGTTAGCGCTGGTTGTCGATAAATCAGCGAAGGCTCCCTGGTAAGCGCCTTCCGGCCCCGGGAAAGCCCGCGAAAACCCTGGAAAGGCCAACTTCTCAGGCTGCTCTCAGATCGGTCTCATGAGTTCCATAAGGAAGCTCGGCAAACTGAGTCTCAACCACACGGGAACACCGTGTGCCCGGCCCGCGTTGGCAGAGGTGAAGAGGAGTTGACCCAGATGGAGGTGCCTGCTCCCCCGATGCAGAACGCCGAACTGCCGGAGGCCGCTCCGGTGACCGTGGACGCAGCCGAGGCGGCCTGGACGCCGCCCTCGTGGGACGAGGTCGTGCGCGAACACGCCGACCGCGTGTACCGGCTCGCCTACCGCCTCACCGGCAACACGCACGACGCCGAGGATCTGACCCAGGAGACGTTCATCCGCGTCTTCCGGTCGCTCGCGTCCTACAAGCCCGGCACCTTCGAGGGCTGGCTGCACCGGATCACCACGAACCTGTTCCTCGACATGGCGCGCCGCCGCTCGCGCGTGCGCATGGAGGGACTGCCCGAGGACACCGACCGGATCGTCGGCGACGACCCGAGCCCGGAGCAGCACTACAGCGACACCCATCTTGACCCGGACCTGCAGGAGGCGCTCGACGAGCTGCCCCCGGAGTTCCGGGCCGCGGTCGTGCTGTGCGACGTGGAAGGACTGTCGTACGAGGAGATCGGCGCGACGCTGGGCGTCAAGCTCGGCACCGTGCGCAGCCGCATCCACCGCGGCCGCTCGGCGCTGCGCGCGTCGCTCGAGCGCCGTCGCGCGACCCGGGAGGAATCTGCGAAGGTGTCCGTATGACCGGCTGGCGTTTCGCCGAATCCCACCTCATGCCCGACGCGGTCGTCGCACTGGTCGACGGCGAGCTGACGCCCGTCGCCCACGACCGGGCGCTGGCGCACGTCGCGCGCTGCCCGGACTGCGCGGCTGAGGTGACCTCGCAGCGGCAGGCCGTCGCCGCGGTGAAGGACGCGGGTGCGCCGTCGATGTCGGCTGGGTTCCTGGCCAGCCTTCGGTCTATTCCGGAGCACACTGATCTGCCTGGTACGCCGGACAATCTCGCGGTCACCGCCGATGGTCAGCTGGTGGCGATCCAGCGGCCGGAGCGGGTGGCCGGGTTGCGGGACGCAGGGGTGCTCGGGGGTGCGGCGCCGTTGGGAACAACCGCGCCGCTCGGGCAGTCGGCGAACGTGCTCGGCGGCGGAAGGTTCGCTTTCAGCCGGAAGCGGGCGGCGCAAGGGGCCGGGGTCGTCGTGTCCGGACTCGTGCTGAGCGCGCTCGCACTCGTCGGGACTTCGGCGGATAGCGGGGAAGGGTCGACCGGGACTGGGCCGGTCCGGGTGCCTAACGCGAATTTGCTGCCCGCGCATATGACTGTGCCTCGGTCAGGGGGCGAGGCGGGGTCGGTGGCTCCGGAGCCGGAGCCTGAGGTGATTCGGGCTGGGGCTGCTGTCGCGGCTCGGTAGCTCGTCGGGGGTTTCGGCTCGTCGCCTGGCGGCGACATTGCGGCCACGGTTGCGTGGGGCACCCCGAAGCTGATTGTGACTGCGGCGCGGGGGTGCTTGTCAAGGCGGGAAAGCCCTCGCCGAGCGCGTTCGGTTTCCGGGACAGCTATCTGCCCGAGGGTGCCGCCTCCGCGCCGTGACCCGGTCTCGTCG
>NZ_JBEXMH010000140.1:0-8011 GCF_040610415.1 Amycolatopsis sp. NPDC004079
TAAGCCGCCCTGGGGTTGGGGGGTGATTGACAAGCAATCTTACCCCACTTCAAAACCACCCCCGAACCGTCAGCACACTCGGCTTCGGGGTGCCCCACGCAACCAACGGGCGCAATGTCGCCGCCAGGCGACGAGCCACCACAAGGAAGCACCCCCGGCAACACCCCACCCGCTACGGCGAGCAAGCACCAGGCTCAGCTGCCCGGGCGACGCTTCTGCCGTTCGGTGTAGTCGCGCATGCGCTGCGGGTAGCCGACGCGCGCGACCTCGTACACCGGAATCGTGTTCTTGTGCCCGAACCGCTGCGCGGCGTCGAAGCTTCCGATGCGCCGCCGGGTCCATTCGCCGTCGTGCGCGACGAGCACCACAGTGGTGTCGGTCACCGTGGTTTTCGGCTCGACGAAGGCTTCCACTCCGCGACGCGCGGCAGCCCATTCCTGCAGGTAGCGGGTATCGTCCTGGCCTCCGGAGCGGCTTGCTCCAGCGGACGGGCCGCGTCTGCCGCGGCGGCGCAACGAGTCGAAGATCCCCACTTCGACCACCTTTCTTCAGGTGAGAGTCCGGCCTTCATTATTCCCGGTGGCGCGTGTGGCCGGTGTCGCAGTGTCGCCTTGGCCCGGCTAGGTCGCAACGCCGATCGGCGTAGTGACAAGATGGCTGTTGTCGCGCGCGCGTTTATACCGGGTGCCGCGGCGACCGAAGCTTCACCCCTATCGCTGCCGAGGAGTTATTGAAGTGAGCGACACCTCCGCCGACCTCGTGATCCTGGGAGGCGGATCGGGCGGCTACGCCGCGGCCTTCCGCGCGGCCGAGCTGGGCCTTTCCGTCACGCTGATCGAGAAGGACAAGCTGGGCGGGACCTGCCTCCACCGGGGCTGCATCCCGACCAAGGCCCTGCTGCACGCCGCCGAGGTCGCCGACGAGGCCCGCGACGCCGAGACGTTCGGCGTCAAGGCCGTGTTCGAGGGCATCGACATCGCGGGGGTGAACAAGTACAAGGACGGCATCGTCTCCCGGCTGTACAAGGGCCTCCAGGGCCTGGCCAAGGCGCACAAGGTGAACCTCGTCGAGGGCACCGGCCGGTTCGTCGGCGGCACCACCGTCGAGGTCGACGGCACCCGGTACACCGGCAAGAACGTCATCCTCGCCACCGGTTCCTACTCGCGCACGCTTCCCGGCCTCGAGCTCGGCGGCCGCATCATCGCGAGCGAGCAGGCGCTGACGCTGGACTACGTGCCGAAGAAGGTCGTCGTGCTCGGCGGCGGCGTGATCGGCGTGGAGTTCGCCAGCGTGTGGGCCTCCTTCGGGGTCGACGTCACCGTGGTCGAGGCGCTCCCGCGGCTGGTCCCGAACGAGGACGAGTACGCCTCCAAGCAGCTCGAGCGCGCGTTCCGCCGCCGCAAGATCGGCTTCAAGACCGGCGTCCGGTTCACCGGCGCGAAGCAGGACGACAACGGCGTCAGCGTGTCGCTGGAGTCCGGCGAGACGCTGGAAGCCGACCTGCTGCTCGTCGCCGTCGGCCGCGGCCCGAACTCGGCCGGGCACGGCTACGAGGAGGCGGGCGTCCAGATCGACCGCGGCTTCGTGCTCACCGACGACCGGCTCCGCACCAACCTGCCGAACGTGTACGCGGTCGGCGACATCGTGCCGGGCCTTCAGCTCGCGCACCGCGGCTTCCAGCAGGGCATCTTCGTGGCCGAGGAGATCGCCGGCCTGAACCCGCGCGTCATCGACGAGCGCGGCATCCCGCGCGTCACCTACTCGCACCCCGAGGTCGCCTCCGTCGGGCTCACCGAAGCCCAGGCCAAGGAGAAGTACGGCTCGGACGTCACCACGTTCACCTACGACCTCGGCGGCAACGGCAAGAGCCAGATCCTCAAGACCTCCGGCGGCGTGAAGCTGGTGAAGGCGCCGGACGGCCCCGTCGTCGGCGTGCACATGGTCGGCGACCGGGTCGGCGAGCTGATCGGCGAAGCGCAGCTGATCTACAGCTGGGAGGCGTTCCCGGAGGACGTCGCCCCGCTGATCCACGCGCACCCCACGCAGACCGAGGCACTCGGCGAAGCGTTCCTCGCCCTCGCGGGCAAGCCGCTGCACGTGCACAGCTGACGCGCAACCAGCACAATCCAGACCACGTCTTAGCGATCAAGGGAGCCAGCGAACAATGGCCTACTCCGTCACGCTGCCGGAGCTCGGCGAGAGCGTCACCGAGGGCACCGTCACCCGGTGGTTGAAGCAGGAGGGCGACACCGTCGAGGTCGACGAGCCGTTGCTCGAGATCTCGACCGACAAGGTCGACACCGAAGTACCGTCGCCGGTCGCCGGCACGGTCGTGAAGATCAGCGCCAAGGAAGACGACACCGTCGAGGTCGGCGGCGAGCTGGCGGTGATCGACGACGGCACCGGCGGCGTGCCCGAGTCCGCCGCCCCCGCCCAGCAGGCCGAGCCGGAGCCCGCCCCGCAGCAGCAGGAAGCCCCTGCTCCCGCGGCGGCCGCCCCGGCGGAGTCCGCTCCGTCGCAGCCGGACACCGCTCCGGCCGCGGGCGGTTCGGGCACCGAGGTGAAGCTGCCCGAACTGGGCGAGAGCGTCACCGAGGGAACCGTCACCCGCTGGCTGAAGCAGGTCGGCGAGTCCGTCGAGGTCGACGAGCCGCTGCTCGAGATCTCTACCGACAAGGTCGACACCGAGGTCCCGTCGCCGGTCGCCGGCACCGTGCTGGAGATCCGCGCGGGCGAGGACGAGACCGTCGAGGTCGGCGGGGTGCTCGCGGTCATCGGCGACGCGAACGCCGCCCCGGCGGCGGCTCCGGCCGCTCCGGCTCCGGCCCCGGCGCAGGAGTCCAAGCCCGCTCCGGCTCCGGTGCGGGAAAGCAAGCCCGCCCCGGCTCCGGCCGCCCCGGCCCCCGCGCCCGCCGCTCCGGCTCCCGCGGCCCAGGCCCCGGCAGCTCCGGCTCCGGCCGCGCAGGCCCCGGCCGAGTCCGCGGACGGCCCGTACGTCACGCCGCTGGTGCGCAAGCTCGCCTCCGAGCACGGCATCGACCTCGCGTCGCTGACCGGCAGCGGAGTCGGCGGCCGCATCCGCAAGCAGGACGTGCTCGCCGCGGCCGAGGCCAAGCAGAAGGCGGCTCCGGCCCCGGCTGCCGCGGCCCCGTCCGCTCCGGCCGCCGCCGCTCCGTCCGCGCCGCGCGCCGCCGCGGTCTCGCCGGAGGTCGCCGCCCTGCGCGGCACCGTGCAGAAGGCGAGCCGGATCCGGCAGATCACCGCCACCAAGACCCGCGAGTCGCTGCAGGTCTCCGCGCAGCTCACGCAGGTGCACGAGGTGGACGTCACCAAGATCGCCAAGCTGCGCCAGCGCGCGAAGGCGGCGTTCAAGGAGCGCGAGGGCGTCAACCTCACGTTCCTGCCGTTCTTCGCCAAGGCGACGGTCGAGGCGCTCAAGCAGCACCCGAACGTCAACGCGTCCTACAACGAGGACACGAAGGAGATCACCTACCACGGCGCCGTGCACCTGGGCATCGCGGTGGACACCGAGCGCGGCCTGCTCTCGGTCGTGATCCACGACGCGGGCGAGCTGAGCCTCGCCGGTCTCGCGCACCGCATCGCCGACCTGGCGGCGCGGGCCCGGGCCAACAAGATCAAGCCGGACGAGCTGATCGGCGGCACCTTCACCGTCACGAACATCGGCTCCAACGGGGCCCTGTTCGACACGCCGATCATCGTGCAGCCGCAGTCCGGCATGCTCGGCACCGGCGCCGTGGTGAAGCGCCCGGTCGTCGTGGCCGACGCCGAGGGCAACGACACCATCGCGGTCCGCTCGATGGCGTACCTTCCGCTGACCTACGACCACCGCCTGGTCGACGGCGCGGACGCCGGCCGCTTCCTGACCACGGTCAAGCAGCGCCTGGAAGAGGGCAACTTCGAGGACGAGCTGGGTCTCTGATCCAGTCACTCCTCCTGACGGCCCCCGCACTCTCCGGAGTGCGGGGGCCGTCGTTGTTTTCCCGTGGTCAACTATTCCGGAATTCCGGATTTGCAGAGTAGAGTGGGCTCATGCTCACTCGACGCAGCTTGCTGACGTCGGTCGCGGCAGCGGGGGCCGTCACGATCGTCGCGCCCTCGCTCGCGCTGGCCGACCCACCGGACCAATCCACTCCCGAAGGCTGGCTCGCCCGGCTCGCCGCGCACCGCGACGACGTGTCGGCGGTTTTCGCCGACGGCGCCGGCCGACGGCTGACCCATCTCGCGGACCGGCCGCGCCCGCTCGCGTCCGCGATCAAGGCGGTGCACCTGCTCGCCTACACGACCGCGGTCGCCGAAGGACGGCTCGATCCGGACGAGCCGGTGCGCGTCGGCGACTGGGACGCCTGGCATCCCTATCTCGGCGACGGCCCGATCGGCTCGGGCGCGCACTGGCAAGCCCTGACGCAGCTCGGAATCCCGTGCGACGAATACGGCATGGCGAAGGATCCGGATCAGTCCGTGCCGCTGCGGAACATCGCGGAAATGACGATCTTCGTCAGCGACAACGCGGCGGCCGACTACCTGCGCCACCGGCTCGGCGACCGGGCACTGCGGGCGGCGGGGGCTCGCGGCGGCTGGCCGATGCCGGACGTCCGGATGTTCAGCGGCGAGGTGCTGCTGCTGTTGTTCCCCGAATACTGTCCGCCGCCGGGCAGCCCGGTCGCCGTGCGCCGTGCCGCGGGCGACGCACTCGCGAACCGGTTCGCCTGCGACACATCGTTCCGTGCCCAAGTGATCCCGAGGGCGACGACGAAGCCTCCGTCGCTGGAACAGACTTACGCCTGGGCGGCCGCCACCGGCCGCGGCAGCGCCGCGCAACTGTTCGGCCTGCACCGCGAAATCGCCTCCAGCCGCGATCGCGCCGCCGTTCTCGCGCAGCAAGTCCTCGGCACCGTGCTCGCGTCCAGGAAGCCGCCTGGCTCGGACGCGTTGCTGTTCAAGGGCGGCAGCCTGCCCGCCATCCTCACGTTCGGATTCGACGTGCTGTGGCCGGACCGCCGCCCCGGCACCGGCACGATCCTGCTGCAGAACGCGACCGAAGCGGATAACGCGCACTACGAAGTGCTGCTCGATTTGGGTGTCCGCGCGCTGAGCCAACCCGCCGCCTTCCGGGCTCTGGAGCGCGCGCTGGGACACTGACCCGCATGACCGAAGACCTCGCCGAGCGCGTCGCGGCGCTCGAACGCCGGATGGCCGCATTGGAGGGGCGGCCCGCCGAATCCGTCCAGGGCGGTCCGCAGGGGATCGTGGGCTATCAGGGTGAATTGAGCGATCCCGAGCTGCGCTGGGAAATCCGGCTCACCACGCCTGCGGTCCTCTCGCTGCCGGACGGCCCGCGCGCCGAGGTGCTCGCCGCACTGGCGAACACCGACCGGATCGCGCTCGTCCGGCTGCTCGCCCGCGACGGCGCGCAAACCGGTGCCGCACTGCAGGAAGCGGCCGAACTCAGCTCCCCGGGACGGCTCTACCACCACCTCAAGGCGCTCACCGCGGCCGGGCTGGTCGAGCAGGACCGGCGCGGCAGCTACCGGCTCAAGCCGACCGCCGCGATTCCCGCGCTGGTGCTGCTGACCGCCGCCGCCGACGTCGCCGGTCAGCTCCGCCCGGGTGTGCACGAGCCCGGCCGATAGGACACGATCAGAGGCATGCGGGTACTCATCGCGGGCTCCGGCGGTCTCCTCGGCACCGCATTGACCGGACGGCTGCGCGAATCCGGGCACGACGTGCGCCGGCTGGTGCGGCGCACCTCGCAGGCTTCCGACGAGAGCGGCTGGGACCCGCCGTCGGGACGGATCGACGACGGCGCGTTCGACGGCATCGACGCGGTGGTGAACCTGTGCGGCGCGCCGTTGCTGCCCGGCCGCTGGAGCGGAATGCGCAAACAGCAACTGCTCGACAGCCGCATTGAGCCGACTGAAGTGCTCGCCGAAGCGGTGGCCGAGCACGGCATCGGCGTGCTGGTGAACGCCTCCGCCGTGGGCTACTACGGCAACTCCGGGTCCACTGTGGTCGATGAGAACACCAAAGCCGGCAACGGTTTTCTCGCCGAAATGTGCACCGAGTGGGAAGCCGCGACCGCTGCGGCGACGAACGCCCGGGTGGTCTCGATCCGCACCGGTCTCGTTCTCGCGCGGCACGGCGGTCTGCTCGACGTGCTGCGCCCGCTCTTCCGCTTCGCGCTCGGCGGACGGCTCGGCGACGGCAGCCAGTACATGCCGTGGATCGCGCTGGACGACGAAATCGGCGCCCTCGTGCACATCCTGGAGCACGACTCGTTGTCCGGCCCGGTCAATCTCACCGGCCCGATCCCGGTGACCAACGCCGAGTTCACCCACTCCCTCGGCCACGCCGTGCACCGGCCCGCGCCGTGGTGGGTGCCGGAGATCGCGATGAAGATCGCCCTCGGCCAGGCCGCCGAAGAGATGGCGTTGTACGGGCAGCGCGCGGTGCCCCGGAAGCTCGAGGCGAGCGGTTACGAATTCCGGCACCGCACCGTCGACAGCGCGCTCGCCGCGGCGACGTGACGATGCCGCGCGTCCGGTGGATCGTCACCGGGGCGGTGCTGTTCGCCGCGTTCGGCTGGCTCGGGTTCCTGGTGGACCGGCAGCCGCTGCAGCTCGACGTCGAGGTCGCCACTGCCTTGCGAGGACAGGACACTCGCCCGGCCGGCCAGGTCGCGGGCGTGGTGACGAACGTCCTCGGCCCGGTTCTGCCGTATGTGCTCGGTGTGGTGCTGCTGGCGATCGTGCTGCGGGACCGGTCGCAGTTCTCGCTCTGTGCACGGCTCGCCGTGGTCCTTCTGCTGTGCCGGTCGACGAGCCTGGCGTTCAAGCCGGTGTTCCAGCGGCAGCGCCCGCGCGCGTACCCGGATCTGAGCTACCCCAGCGGCCACGTCGTTTCCGTCGCGACGACCGGCCTGGTCGTGGTCCTGCTCTGTGCCTGGCTTCGGCCTCGGCTCGTGCGGTGGGCGATCTGGATTTCCGCCGCCGCGACCGTGCTGGCCGCGGCCTGCCGGATCGTGCTCGGCGTGCACTGGGTGACCGACACTGCCGGGGCCGTGCTCGCGGTGCTCGGCGTGGGTCTGGTGTCAGCGACCGCACTCCGGCTGATCCCCTTTCCAGCGGGCGGAAGGCGTAGCCTCGACGGGTGAGTTCTTCGAGCGCAAGCTGTCGTATCGCCGCCGAGCCCCTGGTCGTGCGCGAGGTCGGGACGATCGACTACACCGAGGCCTGGGACCTGCAGCGGGAGATCCTCGCCGCGCGCGCGGACGAGACCGGGCCGGACACCATGCTGCTGCTGGAGCACCCGTCGGTCTACACCGCGGGCAAGCGCACCGAACCCGAGGACCGGCCGTCCGACGGCACCCCGGTGATCGACGTCGACCGCGGCGGCAAGATCACCTGGCACGGCCCCGGCCAGCTGGTCGGCTACCCGATCCTGAAGCTCGCCGACCCGATCGACGTCATGCACTACGTGCGGCGGCTCGAGGAGGCGCTGATCGCGGTGTGCGACCGGTTCGGCGTGCGCACCGGCCGCGTCGAGGGCCGCAGCGGCGTCTGGATCCCGGCCGACGAACGCGGCATCGAGCGCAAGATCGCCGCGATCGGCATCCGCGTCCAGCGCGGCGTGACGATGCACGGCTTCGAGCTGAACTGCAACGCCGACCTGGCCGCGTTCGACAACATCGTGCCGTGCGGCATCCGGGACGCGGGCGTCACCTCGCTGTCGTATGAACTGCGGCGCGACGTCCCGGTCGCCGAGGTGCTGCCGCTGGCGAAGGAACTGGTGCTGGCCGCGCTCGAGGGCGAACTGCCGGTGAGCGACGACCGCTGGCTGCCGCGTCCGGAGGCCCCGAAGGCCCCCGGCGTCACCTTCGCCCTGCAGAACTGACCCAGCTGTCCGTGAAGGGCTCCTTGAGGGAATCAGATTCCCTCAAGGAGCCCTTCACGGCTTTTCGGCGGCTCAGTCCAGCTGGGGTGCGACTTAGGAG
>NZ_JBEXMH010000141.1:0-7997 GCF_040610415.1 Amycolatopsis sp. NPDC004079
TGTTTGTCAAGGCATCTTTCCCGCCTTGACAAACACCCCCGCGCCGTAGTCACAATCGGGCTTCGGGGTGCCCCACGCAACCAACGGGCCAATGTCGCCGCCAGGCGACGAGGCCCGACGAGCCCGTCAAGAGTGAATAATCAACTGCCACACGCTGGACGGCACCCCAGGCGGAGTAGCCCCCAGCGCCACACACTCAAAAACATGCGCCTTCCCTTGCTGCGCAAGAATGTTCCCAGCAGTCATACACTCCCCGTACGAACTGTAAAGCCGAGGCGTCCCAGGATCGTCAGCCAACGCCGTACCAGCCCCCGCCACCGCGATAGCCGCGGCAAGCACCCCAACAGAAGCCGCCTTGCGCACCACAGTCATGCACCACTCCTCGGATTCCCGCCCGCCCGGAAACCCCGGGCACAAACCCGACCTTCCCAGCACGCACAGCCGAACGGCCACCGTCCCAGGAGACCTCTGCCCGAACATCACCCAAGATCAGGCACCTTCAGCCCCGGAGAACGCCCGAATCAAGGCCGAGGAATGTTCCGCAAATTGGACTTGGCCAGCCCCAGCATCTTCCCCACTCCCCCGCTCAGCACAGTCTTGCTGGCCGCCAACGCGAACCCCTTAACCTGAGCAGCGGTAATATTGGGCGGAATGGACAACGCATTAGGATCCGTGACCACATCCAGCACCGCGGGCCCGTCATGCGCCAAAATATCCCTAAGCCCGTCCCGAACCTCCCCGGGCTTCTCCACCCGCCGCGAATACAACCCAGCCGCCCGGGCGATCCCGGCGAAGTCGACCTGGTCGTGGTCGGTGCCGAACTCCGGCAACCCGTCCACGAGCATCTCCAGCTTCACCATCCCCAGTGAAGAGTTGTTGAACACCACAGCCTTGACCGGCAAGGCATGCGTCTTGAGCGTCAACAACTCCCCCATCAACATCGCCAGCCCGCCGTCGCCGCACATCGCGACGACCTGCCGCCCCGGCGAAGCGGCCTGCGCCCCGATCGCGTGCGGCAACGCGTTGGCCATGCTCCCGTGCACAAACGACCCCAAGATCCGCCGCCGCCCATTAGGCGTGACGTACCGAGCCGCCCACACATTGCACATCCCGGTGTCCACAGTGAACACCGCGTCCTCGGCAGCTTCCTCGTCCAGCACATCCGCGACGAACTCCGGATGCAACGGAATATGGTTGGCGACCTCCGTCGTGTAAGCGTCGACCACGCGCTGCAGCCCCCGCTCGTGCTTGCGCAGCATGGCATGCAGGAACGACCGATCCCCGCGCTCACGCAACCGAGGCAGGACGGCGCGAACCGTGGCCCCGACGTCACCTTGGACCCCGAACTCCAGCACCGACCGCCGCCCCATCCGAGCCGGATCGATGTCCACCTGCACGGTATTCCGCTGCGGCAAGAAGTTGTCGTACGGGAAGTCCGTGCCCAGCAACAACACGAGATCAGCCTCGTGCATCGCCTCGTAACAGGCCCCGTACCCGAGCAACCCGCTCATGCCCACGTCGAACGGATTGTCGTACTGCACAAACTCCTTGCCCCGCAACGAATGCCCCACCGGAGCCCCGACCGCGTCAGCGAGCGCGAGCACCTCGTCATGCGCGTCCCGGCACCCCGCGCCGGCCATGATCATCACCTTCTCGGCCCGGTCGATCCGGTCGGCGAGGCGAGCGATGTCAGCCTCAGCGGGCACGACAGCAGGCGGGCTCCCCAGCGACGCCGACTCCCCCGTGGCGTGCGCGGCGGACTCATGCGACACATCCCCGGGCAGCACCAGCACCGCGGCCCCACGCCGCCCGACCGCGTTCTGCACCGCGATCCGCGCCAGCCGCGGCATCTGCTCCGGCGAACTCACCATCTCGCAGTAATGCGAACACTCGGCGAACAAATGCTGCGGATGCGTCTCCTGGAAGAACCCGGTGCCGATCTGCGTGGACGGAATGTGCGAGGCGATCGCGAGCACCGGCGCCCCCGAGCGATGCGCGTCGTAAACCCCCTGCAGCAGATGCAGGTTCCCCGGCCCGCAACTCCCCGCGCACACCGCGAGCCGCCCGGTCAACTGCGCCTCGGCCGCGGCGGCGAACGCACCGGCTTCTTCGTTGCGCACGTGCACCCAGTCGATCCCGCCGCGCGCCGAACCGCCGGTGCGGCGCACCGCGTCCACGACGGGGTTGAGGCTGTCGCCCACCACCCCGTAGATCCGGCGCACCCCGGATTGCACCAGAACGTCGATCAACTGGTCGGCCACCGTCGCCATGCTTCTGCGTCCCTTCGTGAGAGTCCCTTCGCAGTCTGTCACCGATCAGGCGAACCGCCACCGCATTGACAAGTATTATTGTCAATGGCACCGTGGCCAGGACCGACCACGAGGAGGAACGCCGCCGATGCCACGCGAGTTCGAGGTGCGCAAAGAGGTTCAGCTGCCCGCGGGACCCGAAGCCGTGTGGGAGGCGGTCGCGACCGGGCCCGGCATCGATTCGTGGTTCATGGGCCGCCACGAGGTCGACGCCGCGGCCAAGCGGATCCGCTTCCGCCTCGGCGAAATGCGCACCGAGGCGGAGATCACCGCCTGGGATCCCCCGCGCAGGTTCGCCTACCGGGGCGAGGCGGCCGAGGACGGCACGTTCGACGCGATGGAGTTCCTCGTGGAAGCGGCCGAAGGCGGCACTTCCGTACTCCGATTTGTGCACCGCGGGTTCGTCCAGGATGGCTGGGACGACGAGTACCACGAGTCGTTCGCCGTCGGCTGGGAGATGTACCTGCACACGCTCGCCGAACTGCTGGCGCACTTCCCCGGCCGTTTCGCGACGTACGTGACCGCCGACGGTCCGGCCTCGTCGGCGAGCCGCGACGCGTGGCCGAAGCTGCTGGCCGCGCTCGGCCTGCCCGCCGAATCCTCAACTGGGCAAGCGGTCCAGTTCAGGGTGGGCGGCGAAACGGTAGAGGGCGTCCTCGACTACTCGACCCCGAACTACGCCGGAGTCCGCACCGAGGACGCCCTCTACCGCTTCCACGAACGGTCATTGCTCGGCATGCCGATCGCGGTGGGACATCATCTGTTCCGCCCGGACGTCGACGAGACCGCCGAAATCGCGACCTGGAGCCGCTGGCTCGCCGACGCGCTCGGCTGACGTCAGCGGCGGCGCGACAGCAACGCCGCGCCACCGGCGGCCACCACGACCCCGGCGATCACGTTGCCGGTCACCGCGCCGGCCGACGGCACTGTTTCGTCGCCGTACCGAAGCAAGAACGGAGACACCGCGGCCCACGCGCCGAGCACCGGCAGTACCCAGGTCAACGCCTGAGCCCCGGAATCCCGCGCGCGCATCGCGGCGAAGATGACGATGGCGAGCCCGGCCACGGTGTTGCTCACCGCGAGTTCGGCGGCCCCGCCGAAGCGCAGCAGCCACGGCGCGGCGATCAGGTACAGCCCGGCCAGCACAGCGAGTCCCGCTGCACCCCCGGAGACCGCGGTCTTGCCGGACATCGTGCTGGTGGACATCTGGATCACCTCAGCAGATCTCGGTTCCACCCCACGGGTACCCAGATTCCGGCCGGGGATTCACGCCCCCGCGGCGGCGCACGCCTCCCGCAGCCCGCTGCGCACCGGAGCCTTGATCCCGGACACCGCGAAAGCGCGCAGCACGAGCGGCCCGGTCGCCACGATCGACAGCGTCGGCCGGACGTGACTCGTCTCCTCGAGCACGCGCAGCCCGGCGCAGCTGAGATAGCCGACCCGCGACAGGTCCACCACGAGTTTTCCGCCGGCTCCGGAGGCGGCGGAAAGCGCGGAGCGGAATTGCCCCACCGACGCGATGTCGATCTCGCCCGCAGCTGTGACCAGCACGATGTCGCCGTCTCTCCTGCTGGTGAAGACGGTCAGACCGGCATCCCCGCGAGAACCCATTGGCGGAACGGTACGCGCCCGCGAGGCGCTGGCAAACCGTCCCGCCTCAGCCGGGTGGGGCGATTCACGAGCGCGCCAGCAGCTTTTCGCGCAGCTCCGGCTGATCGGCGAGACCCTCGCGGACGATGTGGTCGACGAACGGCCGCATCTGCTCGTGCGGGGCGAGCGACCAGTCGAGCGGGCCGAGCGGCGGCCGCGGGTCGTACTCGATGCCGAACTGGACCAGCCGGGCGGCATCCGTCCCGCGCATCCGCTCCACCAGGTGCAACGCGAGGTCGATCCCCGCCGACACCCCGGCGGCGGTGATCACCTCGCCCGCGTCGACCCAGCGCTGCCGGACCGGCTTGGCGCCGAACGCGCGCAGGGTGTCCAGGAAGGTCCAGTGCGTCGTCGCTTCGCGGCCTTCGAGCAGCCCAGCTTGGCCGAGCAGCAGCGAACCGGTGCACACGGAGGTCATCAGTTCGGCGGACTCCGCGGCGCGGCGGAGATAGCCGACGAGCGTCTCGTCGCCGAGCGCGCGCAGCGTCGGCGCGGCGCCGCCGGGGACCAGGACCCAGGACGGGTCCGGAACCTGGTCGAAGGTATGGCTCGGCGCGATCCGCAGCGGCGTGTCGGTGCCGAGGGGTTCCAGGGTTTCGCCGACCACCGCCACGCGGACCGAGGGGTCCGCCGCCGCGTGGCTGTTGATCACCTGCAGCGGTCCCACCAGGTCGAGCGGCGTCAGGCCGGGGTACACGACGAACGCGAACGTCTTCTGAGTCATGCCGCCAGGCTCCCGCCCCCGCGGCCCGGCCGGGACACGCGTGTCCGAAATCCTGCGAACCCGGTTGATCCGGCCGGGCGAGCTGCTACCGTGCGGCCATGCCGAGTACCCCCCGGCAGGTCGTGATCCTCGGGTACCCCGACGCCGAACTGCTCGACATCGCCTGCGTGTCCGACGTTTTCGACGCCGCCACCCGGCTCGGCGCGGCCCGGCCGTACGAGGTCCGGCTCGCCAGCGTCGACGGGCTCCCCTTCGCCTGCCAGTCCGGGCTCACGCTCGCCCCGCACATCCGGATCGACCAGGTCCGCGGCCCGCTCGACACGTTCGTCGTCGCGGGCGGGCTCGGCCACTACGCCGCGGCCAAGGACGAACGGCTGCTCGCGCACGTACGGCGGCTGTCGCAGGAGAGCAGGCGGACGGCGTCGGTCTGCACCGGGGCGACCGTGCTCGCCGCCGCCGGGCTGCTGAGCGGCCGTCGCGCGACCACGCACTGGTCGCACGCTTCGCGGCTCGCCGAGCAGTACCCGTCGGTGACCGTGGATCCGGTGCCGCTTTTCGTGCGGCACGGCGACGTCTACACCTCCGCCGGCGTCACCAGCGGGCTCGACCTCACCCTCGCCTTCGTCGAGGAGGACCACGGCCCGACGCTCGCCCGCGAGGCCGCCCGGTCGCTGGTCACCTATTTGCAGCGGCCGGGAAACCAGGCCCAGGTGAGCATGTTCCTCGCCGGTCCGCCGCCGGAACACCGGCAGGTCCGCGACCTCACCGCGTACGTCGCCGAGCATCTCGCCGACGACCTCGGTGCCCCCGCCCTGGCGAACCAGGCCGGCATCAGCACCCGCCAGCTGACCCGCCTGTTCGACGCCCATCTCGGCACCACGCCGGGCAAATACGTCCGGACGGTGCGCGCGGAACACGCCGCCCGCCTGCTGTCCGGCACCGACCTCCCGCTCGCCGCGATCGCGCGACGCTGCGGTTTCGGCTCCACGGAGACCCTCCGGCAAGCGTTTCTGGACCATTTCGACACGCCGCCCTCGGCATATCGGCGCGTGCACCTCCGTTCTGCGCACGCCTGAACGAAACGCCGGATACGCCCGCCTCCTCCCCCACCCGGTACGGGTGAGCCGCGAGCCGGGAGGGCAGGATGTCCGCCGTGGCACCGCACGACTACCCCGATCAGGACCCCGACGACACCGGCCCGCTCCCGCGAGTGCCGGGCGAACCCGCGTCCCCCGCCGTGCCACCGCCCGCCACCCCTCCCCGCGCCCGTCCGGATGCTCCGCGCCGCCCACGCCGCGCCGAACCCGGCCGCACCGGCGAACCCGGCCGACCGGCCGACCGCGCTCCCGGGCGCACCGGCGACCCGGGACGCCGCCCCGAACGTCCTGACGAACCCCGACGCCCGCGCGCCGCCGCGCCACGGCCTCCCCAGCCCGGCGCACCCCGCGCCCCGCGCCCCGCGGATTCCCGAGGCTCCGAATCCGGCGAACTCCGCAGCGGCTCGCAATCGGGCGAACTGCGCCTCCCCCGCCGCCCCGGCGACACTCCGCCGCCCGGCACCCGCCGCCGTCCCCCGGCCCGCCCCCCACAGTCCGAAAAGGACACTCCCCAACCCGCCTCCGCCAAGGAAACCCCGCAGCCAACCGGACACGGCCACGGTCATGGACACGGCCACGGCCCGGCTGCCCCCGCGTCCCAGCGAGTCCGCAAACTCCTGATCTGGCTCCTGGCCCCGCTGGCCTTGGCGACCGTCGTAGGCATGATCATCCTGTACCCGTGGGGCAGTTCCCTGCCGAAAAGCGCCGTACAGCAAGGCACCCCCGTCCAGGCAGCGATCACCACCGCAACCTCCGGCCCGTGCCTGCAACCCGGCCAAGTGCAGGTCGGCTCGCAACCAGACCCGAACGCGAAACCGTGCCTCACCGTCGACCTGCACATGTCCGACGGCCCAGCAGCCGGAAAACCGGTACGGCTGACTGTCCCGATCGAACCAAGCACGCCACGCTTCACCGCAGGCGACAAGGTCGTCCTCGCCTACAACGGCGGCAACCCCCTCGACCCGCAGTCATTCACCCTCGTCGACTTCCAACGCGGCACCCCCCTGGTGCTGCTCGCCGCCCTGTTCGCAGTCGCCGTGCTCGTACTGGGCCGCTGGCAAGGCCTAGCCGCGCTAGTCGCCCTGGTCCTGAGTTTCGTAGTGATCGTCCTCTTCGTGCTGCCAGCAATCCTCTCCGGAGAAAACCCGCTGCTAGTCGCGATCGCCGGAGCAGGCGCGATCATGTTCATCGCCCTGTACCTGACGCACGGCCTGTCCGCGAGAACCTCAGTCGCCGTACTAGGCACCCTGGTCAGCCTCGCCCTGATCGGAATCCTGTCGGCGATCTTCTCCGCCGCCGCCTCCCTGACCGGCCTGGACGACAGCACCACCACCCTGATCGCCTCCCTAGGCCACGGCATCGACGCCAGAGGCCTGCTGCTGGCAGGCATCGTGATCGGCGCGCTGGGCGTGCTGGACGACGTAACGATCACCCAAACCAGCGCAGTATGGGAACTGCGCCGAGCGAACCCGTCCCTAGGCTGGCGAGACCTGTACAGCTCAGGCCTGCGAATCGGCCGAGACCACGTAGGCTCCGCGGTAAACACCCTGGTCATGGCCTACGCAGGCGCCGCACTGCCCGTAATGCTCTACTCCGCTATCTCCGGCGTAGGCCTGGGCTCCCTGCTAGGCAGCGAAGACATCGCCGCAGAAATCATCCGCACCCTGGCAGGCTCAGTAGGCATCGTCGCAGCAGTCCCAGTAACCACGGTCCTCGCAGCCCTAATCGCCTCCCGCGAACCCATCGACCACCTCATCAGCACCACCAAACCCGCAGAGTCACACCAGTAACACCCCGCGGCCCCCGCCCGGACACTCTCCCCGCGAATGAGGTACGAAGACCCGCGACGCCCGTACCCCCCGTAGGAGGGGCCTGTGTTCTCAGCCGTCCTGGCCGGACCCCGAGTCACCGTGCACCTGATCCGCCGCCTGTTCGCATCAGTGCTAGAGGCAGCCGAAACCATCCCGAAAATCGCCACCGCCCTAGACGAGGCCCGCACCACCCTGCGCCACCTAGAACGCCTGCTCACCTACGTGGCCGAAGAACTCCCAGAACTAACCGACCACCTAGACCAAATCCGCGCCCGACTAACCGCCCTAGACGAACACACCCGCACAGGCGCTGACTAACCCAGTCTCACGCACTTCCCTAAACCCGACCACAACGCGGGATCGCGTCGGCGTCTGAGGAGCGGTGTGATCGCCCCCAGGCGATCAC
>NZ_JBEXMH010000142.1:0-7895 GCF_040610415.1 Amycolatopsis sp. NPDC004079
TTTTTTAAACCTGGGGGCGGGTTATTTATGTCGGTGCGGGTAACCCTGTGGGAATCTGATTCCCTCAGGGTTCCCCTCACGGACCACTACCGGCTTCCGCTCCCGGGCCCGAGGCCCACAGCGACGTGCGCTCAACCGGGCCGAATCAGCTGAGCTGGGGAAACAAGCCGGAAGCGCGTCCACATCACAGCCTTAAATTCCTGGCATGGGGACTCAGAGTCCCTCAGGGTTCCCCTCACCGACAGTCTGGTCCCGCCCGACTTAAGTTCTGGCATTGATTCTGAGCCGCGCGTGCAACCTGCCGGCCCGTCCGGCTCGTCCACTGCGCATGGACCTCAAGAAGCTCGCACTGGGTATCGGGACGGCCGCCGCGCTGGCCGGGTGCGCGGGCGGCACGGTCGCCGTCGCGCAGACACCGTCGCGACCGCCTGCCGCTGAACTGGGCGGGAACGTGGCGCTCACGCCCGGCCAGGAGGTGCAGGTCGCCGGCCGGGACCTGACGGTGCGCTACCGCCAGCTGGTCTCGGATTCGCGCTGCAAGCCGGGCAGGCAGTGCTTCGTGGCGGGGGAGGCGGTAGTGGCGCTGGTCCTGACCGAGCCGGGTCGCGGCGAGCACACGTCCGTCCAGCTGCACACCGGCCGCCAGGGCCCGGACGCGACGTCCTTCGCGGGCACGACGGTGAAGCTCGAGGCCGTGGACGGGTCGGGGAACCGGATTCTCGTGCGGTTCTCGTGAGGGTTCAGAACTCGAGCAGCATGCGCGAGTTCCCGAGCGTGTTCGGCTTGACGTAAGGCAGGTCGAGGAACTCCGCGACGCCCGGGTCGAGCGAGCGCCGCATTTCCGCGTACACCTCGTGCGACACCGGAGCGCCGTCGATTTCGACGAATCCGTGTCCGGAGAAGAACGACGTCTCGAACGTCAGCACGAACAGCCGTTTCAGCCCCAGTTCACGGGCCTCTTCGACGAGCCTGCCGACCAGCGCGCGGCCGATCCCGCGGCCGCGCGCCGCTTTGTCGACCACCACGGTGCGCAGTTCGCCGATGTCCTCCCACAACACGTGCAGCGCGGCGGCGCCCAGCACGTCCTCGGTACCGGCTTCTTCATCGGTCGCGACCCAGAATTCCTGCACCGCCTCGTAGAGCGTGACCAGATCCTTTTCGAGGAGCACGCGGCCCGCGTCGGAGTCGACGAGGGCCTTGATCTTGCGGACGTCGGCGATCCGCGCGCGGCGGACGGACGGAGGGCGGGAATCGGGCACCCGGTCAAGATAACTACCGCGAGGACCGGGTGTGCCGAGCGGCTCCATCGGGGGACCCCGGATGCGTGACGCTACGAGCCGTCACGTATAGCTAGTGTCCGCACATGACCAGTAGCCGGCGGCCACTGGCCGGCTACCGGCCCTCGGGAGGAACCTGCATGTCCGGCAGCACTGTGGCCGCCCCCGAACGATCCGGCCATCCTCCCGCCGGGCCGAGCGCGCAGGCGCGGTTCCGGCCCGAGCTGCAGGGCGTGCGGGCGCTCGCCTCGGTGCTGGTGGTCGTCTACCACGTGTGGTTCGACCGGATCTCCGGCGGCGTCGACGTGTTCTTCCTCGTCTCCGGGTTCCTGATCACCGGCCAGCTCTACCGGGCGCTGCTGCGCGGCCGGATCGAGCTGCGCGCCACCTGGGGCCGGATGATCAAGCGGCTCTTCCCGGCCGCGATGACCGTGCTGCTGACCGTCGTGGTCGTGTCGCAGCTGCTGCTGCCGCAGGACCGCTGGTTCCAGACCATCCGCGAGGTCGTCGCGTCGGCGCTGTTCTACGAGAACTGGCAGCTCGCGGCCGATTCGGTGGACTACTTCGCCCAGCACAACAGCGCCAGCCTCGTGCAGCACTTCTGGTCGCTGTCCATCCAGGGCCAGTTCTACCTGGTGTGGCCGCTGCTGTTCGTCGGGCTCGGCCTGCTCGTGCGCCGCCTCGGCTGGTCGCTGCGCGGCACGGTGAACCTGCTGCTGGTCGTCCTGTTCGCGGCCTCGCTCGCGTACTCGGTCTACCTCACCGCGGCCGACCAGCCGCTGGCCTACTTCCACGGCCTCACCCGCGTGTGGGAGTTCGCGCTCGGCGGCCTGATGGCGATGTTCCTCGACCAGGTGACGCTGCCGCGCCTGCTGCGCATCGTGCTCGGCTGGGTCGGCGTCGCCGGGCTGGTGCTGTGCGGCGTCCTGCTCGAGGTCGACAGCGTGTTCCCCGGCTGGATCGCGCTGTGGCCGACCGTCTCGGCCGGCCTGGTGCTGGTGGCCGGGCAGACCGGCAGCGTGCTCGGCGCGGACCGCTGGCTCAGCTCGAAATTCCTCGGCTACGTCGGCAATCTCAGCTTCTCGCTGTACCTGTGGCACTGGCCGGTGCTGGTGTTCTACCTGATCATCCGCGACCGGGCGGCGGTCGGCCTGCTCGGCGGCACGTTCGTGGTCGGCGTGTCGTTCCTGCTCTCGATCCTGACCTACCACCTGATTGAGAACCCGATCCGGCTGTCGAAGATCGGTACCGCGAAACACTGGGGCTCTTACCGGTTTGGCGTGCTCGCGCTGGCCCCGGTGCTCGTCGCGAGCGGCGTCTGGCAGGGCGTGAGCAGCGCGCGGGCGAACTACGAGATCGCCATCGGCGACCCGGACCACCCCGGCGCGATCGCGCACGCGCCGGGCTTCGTCTACCGCGGCACGCCGGCGCCGTCGATCGTGCCGCCCACGGTGAAGCTCGCCGACGACTGGGCCCGCATTTCGCCGGACCAGTGCTCGAAGTCGCCGCGCAACAAGGAACTGGAGATCTGCACGGAGGGCCCGGAGGGGCCGCCGACCAAACGGATCGTGCTCGTCGGCGATTCGCACATCCAGCAGTACCTCGCCGCCTTCCGGCCCGCGGTCGTCTCCGACGGCTGGCAGGTCTCGACCATGCTGAAGGGCGCGTGCCCGTACTCGTCGGGCTCCGAGCTGATGCCCGGCGACAAGAACTGCATCGACTGGAACAAGGCCGCCACCGACGAACTGCTCGACACGCGCCCGGACGCGGTCGTCATGCTCGGCACGGTCAACGCCAAGCCGGGGCCGAACGAGTCGACGCCGAAGGGCTTCGTCGACGTCTGGTCCGAGTTGAACGACGCGAACATCCCGGTCGTGGCCGTCCGCGACAACCCGCGCTACGCGTTCAACATGGCCAGCTGTGTCGCGCAGAAGAGCCCGACCGACGCGTCGTGCTCGGTGCCGCGGCCCGCCGCGGTGGCCCCGGCGCCGTCGTGGGAGCGCGTCGAGGACATCCCGGACAACGTGTCGTTCCTGGACTTCACCGACTACTACTGCGACCAGAAGCGCTGCCGCGCGGTCGTCGGGAACGTGCTGGTCTACATGGACGACAACCACCCGTCCGCGACGTTCAACACGACACTCGCGCCGATCGCGGTCAAACAGCTCAAACAAGCCCTGCAGTGGTGACCGCGGGCGAGGGGCGAACGGGCGACTTCGGCGACTAGCCGTCGCGGAGCGTCCCGGGTTGGGCACAATGGGGCGGCGGCGGGCTTGCCGCACGGGCACCTGAGGGGGAGCTGGTTTTTTTGACGCGCGCAGGGTGGGACGCATTCCAGGCCGCACAGTCCGAGGCGGCGGCGGGCCGGACGGCCGCGCTGACCGGCCCGGACGGCGTCGGATGGCTGCTCGTCCCCGGCCAGGCGTGGCAGCGGCGGCTGCCGGACGGGAGCTGGCAGTACACGCAGCCGCCCGCGGACCCCGGCTACCGCGCGGCCGCCCGGCTCGCTCCGCCGCCGGGCGCACCCGCACCGGGAGCGCCGGGCGGGTACGGCGCGCCGCAGCAGTACCCGGGCGGGCAGCAGGGCTACCCCGGCAACGGACCTCGGCCGCAGTACCCGGGCCCGCAGAGCAACCCGGGCGGATTCCCCGGACCGCAAGGAAACCCGGGCGGTTACGCCGGTCCGCAGGGCAACCCCGGCGGCTATGCCGGACCGCAGGGCAATCCCGGCGGATACGCGGGACCGCCTGCGCCGCAAGGGAACCCGGGCGGCTACAACGGCCCGCCTTCTCCTCCGCAGGGTTACCGCCCGCCGCAGCCCGGGTTCCCGCCCGCGCCGCAGGGCGGCCCGTGGTCCGGGCAAGTCCCGGCACAGCCGCCGCCCGCGCCTTCGGGACCGCCGCCCGCCGCCCCGCCGTCCGCGCCGCCGCTCCCCGCGAGCGCCCCGGCGCCGAATCCCGCGACTGCGCAGCCGCCGCAGATCCGGGTCGAGAACCTGGGCCAGTCCGGGATGTTCGTCGCCGGAACCGAGTCGACGGCCGAGTTCGTCGCGCGCGCCACCCGGATCGTCGCCTGGGCGGACGCCACCCGGCACGGCACCGCGAACGGCCCCGGCGAACCGCCGCCGCCCGAACCGGAACGGCCGGGTTCGGACGGCTCCGGCAACAACGTGCTCGGCGACATGGCGCGGCACAGCCGGTCGGTCACGCTGGACCTGCTGGCCGCGGGCAACCGCATGTGGCAGCGCAAGGAGCAGTCCCGCTACGAGAAGGCGTACGAGGAGTGGCAAACGGCCTACGCCGAGTGGGAGAAGCGCGAAGCGGCCCGGATGACGGCGGGCACCAAGCAGCCGAACCCGTTCATCCTGCTCGTGGGGGAGGCGAACACCGGCCAGCGCCGGTTCACCCGGGCGATGAAGGCGTCGCTGACCGAGGCCGAGGTCGGGTTCGACACCGCCCAGTTCTTCGACTGCGCCGCCCTGCTCGCCGAGTACGCCGACGATCCGATCGAGCGCTCGGTGCCCGCGACGATCAACGACATCGAGAACGGCGGCTCCGCGCTGCTGCTCGCGGAGCGGGTCGACGCGCTGTTCGACAAGGATGTCGCCGCCACCGTCCGCCTGCTGCGCAATTACGCGCGCGACCAGGACAGCTGCCGCCTGATCATCCTGGACGGCACCGAAAAGGTGCTCGAACAGCTCCGCACCGAGGCCCCTGACCTGGTGCAAAACATGCTGCAGTACCGGCTGCCCCGGTTCGACCGGCCCGCTGCGGCGGCCGCGCTGCTCGACGTCCTCGCCCAGGAGCGCTCCTTCGGCCTGCCGCCCGACGTGCGCGACCGGCTCGCCGCGCTGGCCAAGGAACCCAGCGCCCGCACGGTGGAGGCGCTGCTGGACGCGTCCTCGCGGCAGGCGATCAGCCGCGGCGCGATGCCGGGCACCCGGATCGAGATCGGGCACCCGGACATCGAGCCGCTCGTGGCCGCGGCGGGCCAGCGCGGCGGATCCTCGATCGAGGAGCTGCTCGCCGAGCTGGACGGGATGATCGGCCTCGCCGCGGTCAAGGAGCGGGTCCGCTCGCTGACGTCGGAGATGACGATCGACGCGCGGCGGCGGGAAGCGGGCATGAAGGTCGCCGTGCGCAGCCGGCACCTGCTGCTGACCGGAAATCCGGGCACGGCCAAGACGACCGTCGCCCGGCTGCTCGGCAAGATCTATCAAGCGCTCGGCGCGCTCCCGAAGGGCCACGTCGTCGAGGTGACCCGCACCGACCTGGTCGGCGAGTACGTGGGCCAGACCTCGCTGAAGACCCGCGCGGCGGTCCAGCGGGCCGTCGGCGGCGTGCTGTTCCTCGACGAGGCCTACAACCTCGTGAACGACAAGGACGACGACTTCGGCCGGGAAGCCGTCGCGGAACTGTTGGTGCAGATGGAAAACCACCGCGAGGACTTGGTGGTTTTCGCGGCCGGTTACCCCAAGGAGATGGACGCCTTCCTGGAGTCCAACTCCGGCCTGCGGTCGCGGTTCGCCGGCACCATCGAATTCCCGGACTACTCCAACGACGAGCTCGCGCAGATCTTCCGCGCGATGGCGAAGGGCCAGGGCTACGAGCTGTCCGCGGACCTGCTCGCGGCGCTGCCCGAGGCGGTCCGACGGATCCCGCGCGGCCGCGGCTTCGCGAACGGCCGCTCCGCGCGCGTGCTGCTGGAAGCGGCGATCGGCAAGCAGTCGACCCGGCTGACCACCGACGGCGGCGCGGACCTGGTCACGCTCGTCGCCGCAGACCTGCCGCAGCCCGGCGAGTCCGGAGTGGGCGCGGTGGACGATTCCGGACCACGGCGCAGTCTTCCGGAGCTGCTGGCCGAGCTGGACGCGATGATCGGGCTCGACTCCGTGAAGCAGCGCGTGCGGTCCATGGTGGACGAAATGGCCGTCGACGCGCGGCGCCGCGACGCGGGCATGAAGGTCGCCGTACGCAGCCGCCATCTGCTCTTCACCGGCAACCCCGGCACGGCCAAGACGACCGTGTCGCGGCTGGTCGGGCAGATTTACCGCGAGCTGGGCGTGCTTCCGTCCGGACACCTGGTCGAAGTCGGCCGCGGTGACCTCGTCGCCGAATTCACCGGCCAGACCGCGCCGAAGACGCGCGAGGTGTGCGAGCGGGCTGCGGGCGGCGTGCTGTTCATCGACGAGGCCTACAACCTCGTGCGCGACGACAACGACGACTACGGCAAGGAAGCCGTCACCGAACTGCTGGTGCAGATGGAGAACCATCGCGAGGACCTCGTCGTCTTCGTCGCGGGCTATCCCAAGCAGATGGACGAGTTCCTCGAGTCCAACCCCGGGCTGCGGTCGCGGTTCTCCGGCCGGATCGAGTTCCCGGACTACTCCAACGAAGAACTCGCCGGGATTTTCACGGTGATGTCGAAGGGCCAGGGCTACGAGCTGTCCGCCGACCTCTCCGCGGCGCTGCCCGAGGCGATCCGCCGCATTCCGCGCGGTCGCGGGTTCGCGAACGGCCGGTCCGCGCGCGGCCTGCTGGAAGCCGCGATCAGCGGGCAGTCCAGCCGCCTGGCCGCCGCGCCGGACACGCCGTCGGATCAGCTGGCCGTCCTGGTGGCCGCGGACCTGCCGGGCGAAGCCGGGGTCGCGGTCAGCGACGACGCCGGACCGCGCCGGGGACTGGACGACCTGCTGGCCGAACTCGACGGGATGATCGGCCTGGACGAGGTGAAGTCGCAGGTCCGTGCGCTGGTCGCGGAAACGCGGCTGGACGCGCGCCGCCGCAAGGCCGGGCTGCCGGTCGGGGCGCGCAGCAGGCACCTGGTGTTCACCGGCAACCCGGGCACGGCGAAGACGACCGTCGCGCGCCTGATGGGGCAGCTGTACCGCGAACTCGGCGTGCTGCCGTCCGGGCACCTGGTGGAGGTCGCGCGGCCGGACCTGGTGGGCGAGTACATCGGCCAGACCGCGCCGAAAACCCGTGAGGTGTGCGAGCGGGCGATCGGCGGGCTCCTCTTCATCGACGAGGCGTACAACCTGGTCCAGACCTACTCGAACGGCGCCGACTTCGGCGGCGAGGCGGTCGCCGAACTGCTGGTGCAGATGGAGAACCACCGCGAGGACCTGATCGTGATCGCCGCGGGCTACCCGGCGGACATGGACCGCTTCCTCGACGCCAACGCGGGCCTCCGGTCCCGCTTCGGCGCCACCGTGCACTTCGCCGACTACGACAACGCCCAGCTCGCCGCGATTTTCACGGCCATGGCGGGCAAACAGGGCTACCGCCTCGACGCCGGGCTCGCCGAAGCGCTGCCCGGATTCATGGCCGGTCTCGACCGCGGCACCGGTTTCGCGAACGGCCGTTCGGCCCGCGGCCTGCTCGAACGCGCGATCCGCGCGCAGGCGATGCGGCTGGCCGGCCCGGACGTCGACCTGGAGGCGCTGGACGACGCGGAGCTGACACTGCTGACGGTTCCGGACGTGTCCACAGCGGAGTGACCCGCTCGGGTGCTCGAGCCCCGCAGGTCCGTGAAGGGCTCCTTGAGGGAATCTGACCTGGATCCACCGGTGTTTGTGGTGTTGTAGGTCGTGTCTGGACGCGCAGATGCCCTCTGGCT
>NZ_JBEXMH010000143.1:0-7402 GCF_040610415.1 Amycolatopsis sp. NPDC004079
GCGCCCAAACCGAAGCGGATGTCGCCCCCGACGGCCGCGAACCGCAAAGCCGACTCGTTCACGTCCGGCGGCAAAACCTTGATCCCCAGCCGGCGGCACTCCGACAGATAGATCGCCGACTTGTCCTTGTTGTCACCGACCGACGTCAGCAACGCCGCCATGTACTCCGCGGTGTAATTCGACTTGAGATACGCCGTCCAATATCCGACTAGCGCGTATCCGGCGGCGTGCGACTTGTTGAAGGCATAGCCCGCGAACGGCAGGATCGTGTCCCACAACGCTTGCACGGCCTCGCCGGAGAACCCGTTGTCGATCATCCCGGCACGGAAGCCCTCGAATTCCTTTTCCAGGACTTCTTTCTTCTTCTTGCCCATCGCGCGGCGCAGCACGTCCGCGCGGCCCATCGAGTATCCGGCGACCTTCTGCGCGATCTGCATGATCTGCTCCTGATACACCACCAGGCCGTGCGTTTCGGCGAGGATCTCGCGCAGCGGTTCCGCCAGTTCCGGATGGATCGGTTCGATGGCTTGGCGCTTGTTCTTGCGGTCGGCGTAGTTGTTGTGCGTGTTCATCGCCATCGGACCCGGCCGATAGAGCGCGTTGACGGCCACGATGTCCTCGAACCCGGTGGGACGCATGCGGCGCAACAGGTCCCGCATCGCGCCACCGTCCAATTGGAACACTCCAAGACTGTCGCCGCGGACCAGCAGGGCGAAGGTCTCGGGATCGTCGATGGCCAACCGGTCGAGGTCGATGTCCTCGCCGCGGTTGGCCTTGATGTTGTCGATCGCGTCGCCGATGACGGTGAGGTTGCGCAGGCCGAGGAAGTCCATCTTCAGCAGGCCGATGGCCTCGCACGACGGATAGTCCCAGCCGGTGATGATCGACCCGTCGTCCCTGCGCCACAACGGAATCGCGTCCATCAACGGTTCGCTGGACATGATCACCGCGCAGGCATGGACACCCGCGTTGCGGATCAGGCCCTCGAGGCCGCGGGCGGTGTCGAAGATCGTCTTGCACTCTTCGTCGGTCTCGACGAGCGTGCGAACCTCGGCCGCCTCCGCGTAGCGCTCGTGCTTGGCGTCCACGATCCCCGCCAGCGGAATGTCTTTGGCGGCCACCGGCGGCGGCAAGGCTTTGGAGATCCGGTCCGCGATCGAATACCCCGGTTGTCCGAAGTGGACTCGCGCGGAGTCTTTGATCGCCGCCTTGGTCTTAATCGTGCCGAAGGTGATGACCTGCGCGATCCGATCGGAACCGTATTTCTCGGTGGCGTACCGGATCATCTCGCCGCGACGGCGGTCGTCGAAGTCCATGTCGATGTCCGGCATGGACACCCGTTCCGGGTTCAGGAAGCGTTCGAAGAGCAGACCGTGCCGGATCGGGTCGAGGTTGGTGATGCGGAGCGCGTAGGCGACCAGCGATCCCGCCGCCGACCCGCGTCCCGGGCCTACTCGGATTCCCGCCTCGCGGGCATGCGTCATCAGGTCAGCCGTGATCAGGAAGTATCCGGGAAACCCTTTGTCCACAATGACCTTGAGTTCGTACTCGGCGCGCTCCCGGTACTCCTCGGGCACTCCGTCCGGCAGTCTTTCCGACAGACCGCCCATCACCTCGTGATGCAGCCAGGTGGCTTCGGTGTGGCCTTCGGGGACGTCGAAGACCGGCATCCGGTCCTTGTGCGTGTACACGTCCTCATACGACTCGACCCGCTCCGCGATCAGCAGCGTGTTGTTCGCCGCGCCCGGGACCTCCTTGTCCCAGTACTCCCGCATCTCGTCCGCCGACTTCAGGAAATAACCGTCCCCGTCGAACTTGAACCGCGTCGGGTCGTTCAGCGTCTTCCCCGCCTGCACGCACAACAACGCCGAGTGGGTATCCGCCTGGTCCTTCGTCACATAATGCGAATCGTTCGTCGCCAGCGGCGGGAGGTCCAGCAGCCTCCCGATCTCCAGCAGGCCCTCCCGCACCGACCGCTCGATCGGCAACCCGTGGTCCATCAACTCCAGGAAGAAATTCCCCGCACCGAAAATGTCCTTGTAGTCCGACGCCGCCTGGACAGCCGCCTCCCGCTGGCCCAGCCGCAACCGCGTCTGCACCTCGCCCGACGGGCAACCCGTCGTCGCGATGATCCCCGACGCGTTCTCCGCGATCAGCTCCCGATCCATCCGCGGCTTCCGGTAATACCCCTGGATCGACGCCAGCGACGACAGCTTGAACAAATTCCGCAACCCGGTCGCGTTCCCCGCCAGCATCGTCATGTGCGTGTACGCACCCGCACCCGACACGTCCCCGCCCTCGCCCAGCTCGTCCGCACCCCGCTGGTTCGACTGCCCCCAGAACACCGGCTTCTTGTGAAACCGCGACTCCGGCGCCACATACGCCTCAATACCGATGATCGGCTTGATCCCGTGCTTCTTCGACGTCTGAAAAAACTCGTCCCCGCCGTACATGTTCCCGTGATCAGTCATCCCCACCGCCGGCATGCCCAACCGAGCCGCCTCCGCGAACAAAGGACCGATCTTCGCCGCACCGTCCAGCATCGAATACTCGGTGTGGACGTGCAGGTGGACAAACGATGGCATGGCCGCATTGGACCCGCCGCACCGCGCCGCCGTCCAACAACCGACACGCGCGCTCGGACCACCTCCGGTTGTGCCCCGAGGTGACCGCCGCCGGATGAGTCCTTTGTGGACTCATCCGGCGCGGGTTTTATTCCTCGGAGTCGTCGTCCGCGAGCAACGCGTACAACCGGCGACGGGCTTCACGGAGCACCTTGCGCGCCTCCGCGAACTGCGCTTCGGTGCCAGCGTGCGCGACCTGCGCCGCGGCCCCGCCCAACTCGCCGATCTGCTGATACAGCGCCGCGAACCGGTCCGCCCCAGGTTCCTCGTCGCGCTCCGGAGACTCCCAGAGCGCGGCGAACTCCTCCTCCCGCCCGGCAACGTGCTCACGCCCGGCCTCGGTGAGATGCGCGACGCGCCGACCGCCTTCCTCCGCGGTGCGGACGAGGCCTTCGTCCTCGAGCTGCTGCAAGATCGGGTAAATCGACCCTGGGCTGGGCCGCCACTCGTCGTTCGTGCGGCGGCGGATCTCCTGCATCAACTGGTAACCGTGGCGGGGTTCCTCGGCCAGGAGGGCGAGCACGGCCGGGCGCACCGGGCGGGCCGGACCTCGGCCGCGTTGGCCGCCGCGGGGTGGCCCGCCGAAGAATCCGCCTGGACCGCCCGGCCCACCGGGAAACCCGGGGAAGCCAGGGAACCCCGGAAATCCGGGAAACCCCGGCCGATGCGGCGGCCCGGGAGGCCCAGGCGGACCGGGAGGCCCCGGCGGGAAGCCGCCGCGAGCTTCGAAGACGGTGTGGTCCCAGGCTTCCTCGCCACCAGGGTGGCCCGCATGATGGGGCGGCTCGCCCGGATGGCCAAAGTGGCCCAGGGGACCGGAGTGCTCGCCCGGATGACCGGGACGGCCTCCCTGGTGGGGCGGCTCGCTCGGCTGACCGAGGTGGCCCAGATCGCCGGAGTGCTCGCCCGCATGACCGGGGCCGCCTCCGTGGCGGGGCGGCTCGCTCGGATGACCGAGGTGGCCCAGCTGGTCGGAGTGCTCATCCGGATGGCCGGGGTACGCGTGGCCCTCCCCCGGTTCACCCAGCCAGCCATGGCGGTCGCCCGGTTCGCCCTCGTGCCATCCCGGGTGATCGGGCCAGCCGAACTCGGCTCCCGGCCCGCCGAACTGCCCAGGCCGGCCATGCTCGCCGCCCGGGCCGCCTCCCCTGGGCCATCCGTGTCCTTCCCCCGGTCCGCCCGGATGTCGCTCCCTCCCGCCGCTGCGCGGGTCGAACGGCATGCCTCGACCGCCGTCACCAGGGCGGATCGGTCCGGGACGGCCGAATCCGAACGGCATTCCGGGCCCGCCGGGACGCTCCGGGCCGCCGAAGCCCCGGAACAGGTGTCCTCCGCCTGCTGTCCTCGTCATGTGATCCTCCTTCGTCGAACGATCGCCGATATGCCCACGATATATCGGCGAGTGTTCGACGGCAAGGCCGTCCGAACCAGCGGGCGGGAAAGATCAGGACGTTCCGGCGGGCGCGGTCGTCGCGCCTTCCCCTCCGAACCGGATGGACTTCGCTTCCTTGCCCAGGGAGGTCAGCACGGCGACCGCGATGAGCACCGGGATCACTGTCCACAGCAGCGCGGCCGTATAGCCCTGCGACTGCGCGATGCTCTGCTGGATCGGCAGGTTCAGCGCGGCCAGCAGGTTGCCGAGCTGATAAGTGACGCCGGGGAAGAAGCCGCGGATCGCGTCGGGGGACATTTCGGTGAGGTGCGCGGGGATGACGCCCCACGCGCCTTGCACCATGACCTGCATCAAGAACGAGCCGAGCGCGAGCATCCCGGCTCCGTGGTCAACGGCGAAGATCGGCACGATCGGCAGGCCGAGCACCGCCGCGCCGACGATGGTCATCCGACGGCCGAAGCGTTCCGACAGCGAGCCGAAGACCAGACCGCCGATGATCGCGCCGACGTTGTACAACACGGCGATCCACGTGCTGGTCGCGGCGCTCAGGCCGGCACCGCCGTGGTCGGTCGCTTTCAGGAACGTGGGATAGACGTCCTGGGTGCCGTGGGACATCCAGTTGAACGCGGTCATCAGCAGCACGAGGTACCCGAACCGGCGCAGCACCTTCGGGTTGAGCAGGACGTCCTTGACCGACGTCCGGGTGACGCGCATCTTCTCCTGCGCCGCCTCCCACACCTCGGATTCCTTGACCCGCGCCCGGATCAGCAGGCTGATCAGCGCCGGGAAGATGCTCAGCACGAAGATCCACCGCCACTCCAGGCCGAGCGCGGTGTGGAACAGCAGATACGCCAGCGCGGCCATCAGGTATCCGGCGGAGTAGCCCGCCTGCAGCAGCCCGGAGAAGAAGCCGCGCCGCTCCACGGGAATCTTCTCCATCGCGAGCGCCGCGCCCAGGCCCCATTCGCCGCCCATGCCGACGCCGTAGACGAACCGCAGGATCAGCAGCACGGTGAAGTTCGGCGCGACCGCGCACAGCACGCCCGCCGCCGAGTACAGCAGGACGTCGACCATCAGCGGGATGCGCCGACCGGACCGGTCCGCCCACAGCCCGAACAGCAGCGCGCCGACCGGGCGCATCACGAGCGTCGCGGTGGTGATGAACGCCAACTGCGTGGCGGTGGCCCCGAACGACTTGTCCTTCGCGATGTCCGCGAGCACGAACACGACCAGGAAATAGTCGAAGGCGTCCATGCTCCAGCCGAGCCACGCGGCGAGGAACGAGTTTCGCTGATCGGCGCTGAGCTTGCGTTTTTCCTTGCCCCCGGCTGCGTTTTCGGTCACCGGCTTGGTCTACACCCGGTGTGGCGGCGAGGCAAGAGTCGCATGTGGACTCAGGATCTCCCTGACATACCAAGCAAAAGCGGAGGAATCGGGTTACTCGGGCGTTTTCGCCGAACGAGTCAGCAGGTGCGCCTCGCGCATCCGGCCGTCCGCGGCGAACTGCCCGAAGAACGACACCTCGATCTCGAGCTCCTTTCCTCGCTGGCGTACGTGCAGCGTGTACCGCGCGGCGAGGCGATCGCCGTCGGCCATCGCCTCGTGGACTTCGATCCGGCTGTCCGGCCGGTTCTTCCGCACTGGACGGCAATGCGCGACCAGCCGATCGCGGTCGATCCGCACCCCGTCGGCGATCTGCACGACGTCTTGCGTGTGATAGCGGTCGACCACCGTCGCCGCGTCCTCGTCGGTGCGCACCAGATCGTCGGTGAACGACGTGAAGAAGCGCGCGATGAACTCCTTCGGATCAGCATGCGGATCAGTGCGTTCCAGCGTGTCCATGAACCCTCCCAGATGAACTCTGACACACTGTAAGATATCCGCTTGAGCTAACCTTGACAAGGTGTAAGAGATGTCGAAACTCCGCGCCGACGCCCAGCGCAGCCGCGCCGCCATCCTCGACGCGGCCCTCCGCGTACTGGAGGCCGATCCGGATGCGAGCGTCGAAGGCATCGCGACGGCGGCGGGCGTCACCCGCCAGACCGTCTACGCCCATTTCCCTTCCCGCGAACGACTTCTGGCCGCGGTGCTGGACCGGCTCACCGAAGAAGCCGTCGATGCGATGGACGCCGCGGGCCCGGACACCGGACCAGCGGCAGACGCGATCCTGCGGGTCCTCGAGGCCGCCCGCCGAGCGTCCTCGCGATACCCGATGCTGCTGCGCCGTCTCGGCTCGACGCCCACTTCCGCGGAAGACGGCCGCGAGCAGCACGAGCCAGTCGCCGACCGGTTGCGACAGATCGTCGAACGCGGACAACGCGCCGGCGAGTTCGACCGTCAGCCCCCGGTAGATTGGCTGGTCACGGTCATCATCCAGCTGGGCCACGCCGCCGCGGGAGAAGCCGACGCAGGCCGGCTTTCGCCAGAGGACGCCGAAAAGGAGCTGTCCACCACGGTGCTACGGGTACTCGGCGCGTCCTGACCCAACTCAGATCACGACGCGAGACTGAATCCGGCGCCCAATGTCCCGCGCCCACGCCCGAATCCGGTCCCAGTCGCGAAAATCCCCCGCCCGATTGCCCCGCGCCATCAGCTTTTCCACCACACCGTCCGCCAGCGCCGGATCAAGCCGCCCACCGAACGTCTCGGTCCGCCCCGCATCAATCGCGGCCGCCAGCAACGTCACCCGCGCGGGCAAACTCACCCGAGCGAGATTCGCACCCGGCCCACACGGTCCACTGTGGAACAACCAGACCGGACGCGCACGCAGCGCCTCGGTGTTGCGCTCCAGCAACCGCACTGCCTCAGGCCGCCACCGCGCGTAGTAGAGCGCACTGCCGACCACCACCGCCGCATACCTCGTGACACTGTCGACCTCGCCCGCCCCGCGCACGTCAACGGCAAACTCGGCAGCACGCAGCTCCTCGCCGACCACCTCGGCGATCTCGCGCGTCCCGCCATGCCTGCCCGCATGCGCGACGAGGACATTGATCATGTCCTTATTGTCCACCCCTTCGACGCGCAGCGCCCGCCCGAAGCCCGTGAGGGCCACCTTCACGGACTCAGAGTCCCTCAGGGTTCCCCTCACGACCCGCATTCCCTCAAGGGGCCCCTCACGGAACCAGATTCCCTCAAGGAGCCCTTCACAGCCCACCCGCTCGCTCGCCGCGATGCGCCCCAATGTGGCATTGGGTGCATCCCACGCACCGAACGCCACATTGGGTGCATCCCACGCACCCAATGCCACATTGGGGCGCTAGCCCCAACCCGAAACCGCCGCCGGTGCACCCAACGATCGAGGCACCCAGCCCCTCCCCCGCACCCCGATACGAAGCCTTCTCTGCGGTCTGGGGTTGCTTGTCAAGGCATCTTTCCCGCCTTGACA
>NZ_JBEXMH010000144.1:0-7270 GCF_040610415.1 Amycolatopsis sp. NPDC004079
CTCCCCCGCACCCCGATACGAAGCCTCCCTGCGGTTCGGGGGTGATTGTCAAGGCATCTTTCCCGCCTTGACAAGCACCCCCGAACCGTCAGCACAATCAACCTTCGGGGTGCCCCACGCACGCCAAGGCCGATGTCGCCGCCAGGCGACGAGCCGAATCACAACCACCCCCGATCATCAGCGACCCGAACCGCCCCCATCCGATTCCTCGCCCCTGTCTTGGCAATAGCCCCAGACAAATAATTCCGCACCGTCCCCTCGGACAAATACAAACTCCCCGCGATCTCGGCAACCGATCCCCCACCCCGAGCCGCGATCAACACATCCCGCTCCCGCGCGGTCAACGGCGATTCCCCCGCGGCCAAAGTCGCCACCGCCAGCGCCGGATCCACCACCCGCTCCCCCTGCATCACCCGCCGAATCGCGTCCCCCAACGCCTCAGCCGGAGCATCCTTAACCACAAACCCAACCGCCCCGGCCTCCATGGCCCGCCGCAAATACCCGGCCCGCCCGAACGTCGTCAAAACCACCACCCGGCACCCCGGCACCTGCTCCGCCAAAACAGCAGCTGCGGCCAACCCGTCCAACCCAGGCATCTCGATATCCAGCAACGCCACATCGGGGGAACACTTCAACGCGGCCCCCACCACCTCATCCCCCCGCCCCACCTGAGCGACCACCTCGAAGTCGTCCTCAAGATCAAGCAGGGTCCCCAACGCCTGCCGCACCAACACCTGATCATCCGCGAGCAACAACCGAATAGTCACGATTCCCCCACTGTCACCCGCAACCGCCACCCGCGAGGCCGCACTGCCCCCGCCTCCATCCGCCCGCCGGCGGCGAGCACCCGATCCCGCAACCCGGACAGCCCATTCCCCGGATTCGCCAAAGAACCAACACCGTCGTCCCGAATCTCCACGGCATCCCCCGAAACGATCACCGCGCAAGCAGTAGCCCGAGAATGCCGAACCACATTAGTCAGCCCCTCCCGAACCACCCACCCGAACAATTCCTGATACGGCCCATCCACGGCAGTAGGAAAATCCGCGCTGATCCCCGCGGCCCGCAACAATTCCCGCCCCCGCGCGAGCTCTCCGGCAAGCGTCACATCCCGATACCCCGAAACAGCAGCACGAACATCCGCAAGCGCCTGCCGGGACAACTGCTCGACCTCGCCAATCTCCTCGACCGCTCGCTCATCCCCCTTAGCTGCGAGTCGCCGGGCAAGATTGCTCTTCACCGTGATCGCGGTAAGCGAATGCCCCAGCAGATCATGCAAGTCCCGCGAGATCCGTGACCGCTCCGCATCCGCGGCCAACCGCTCCACCTCCGCCCGCGCCTGCACCAACGCCCGATTCGCCCGCAACGCCTCCGCGAACGCGACCACCACCAACACGGTGAACACCAGTGCGGCCGCCTGCGCCCAACCAGGATCCGTATGCCAGACCACCCAAGGCACCAGCACAGTCACCGCGGCAGCGACCGGAACGACGACCACGCCCCAACGCGGCAACCGCGGAACAGCGAGCGACACCACCACCGCAAGCAGGTAAAACGCGTTGGCTTGAGCGAGCGGCAGCAGCACGACGAACAGCGCCGTCAACACCCCGGTCAGGATCCAGAAAGCCCGGCTCCGGAACTGGTAAGCAGCTACCCCCGCCCCGATGTAGCAGGCACAGAACGCCAGCAGCACCACCACCGCCACCGGCTGGTCGGCAGTCTGGGCGAGAACGATCAGCGGGTACACCAGGAGGCCGGCGTCCAGCACGAGCCGGCGCCAGCCCAGTACCCAGCGTTGCGCGTCGGAATCGGGGCCGCGGTCCACGTCCGGCACGCTACTCGGAGAACAGCGAGCGCACGTGCCGTCCGTTGACCAGGACGACCACCCCCAGCAAAAGCAGCCCGCAGACGCCCTGCTCAAGCCGGACCCACAGCGGCAGGAATCCCGGAATCGACACGATGACAATGATCGCGACCGTCATCACCGCCGAAACGATCCGGAGCCGCAGCAGCCCTCGTTTCGATCCGCGCGCCGCGCTTCTCGCGAACAGGAAGGTGAGCAGCGCACTGGCGGCCACGATCGTGGCGCGGACCCAGACGACGTCGGTGACCATCGACGGGTCGTTGCGGAGGAGGACGATCGCGCCCAGGGTGAGCACGCTCAGCGCCAGGTAGGCCCCGGTGAGGGCGCGGACCGCCCGGATGCGAGGTTGTTCGGAAACCGTTGCGGGACGGGAGTTCATGACTGTCCTTTCCGGACCCTTGATCGGCCCGGTGGATCCGGAACCGCTTGCCCGTCCCATGATGGGCGGACGGGCAAGCGGGCCGTAGTGTCACCGCGCATCGGAGCGCGATGACATTTGTCAGAACCCGGTCATCCGCGACGTCAGCGGGCGGCGGTGAGCTTCGGCCCGATCGCCGCGCCGGCGACCACGAGCACGGCGCCGAGGACGAGCAGATACGCGCCGAGGCCGATCTTCGACAGGTCCTCGGAGAACATCGCGACGATCCCCGCGATGTGGAAGACCAGCATGAGGGTGGCCCGGCCCGCGAAGACGGTGCGGTACCACCAGAAGTTCGGCGGAGTGAGTTCCCGGCGGCGGATCCCGCTGAACCAGTACGCGGACCTCTTCGTGCGGAGCACGCCGAGCGTCCACGGGAGAGTGGACAACAACGTCGCGGCGATCAAGATGAAGGCGAGGAACCGCACGTACATCGCGGCGAAGCTGTCCGTGCCGGACGTCAGCTGGCTGAAGATGTCGATGAAGGTGACCGACGTGCTTTGGGAGCCCCGGGTGAACGTGACCCAGGGGATGAAGAGGGCGACGATCTCGAGGATGCCGCCGAGAGCCACGGGAATCGCGCCGAGCCCGGGGGTGGTGAGCGGCTGGTGCTGGGGCAGGAAGCCCTGGCCGGGCTGGGGCGCGGCGTAACCGGAGCCCGGCTGCTGCTGGGGCGGGTAGCCCGGCTGTTGTGCCGGATAACCCTGCTGGCCGGGGTAGGCCGCTTGGCCGGGGTACGGCTGGCCCGGCGGGAACTGACCGGGGTGCGGCTGGCCCGGCTGCCCCGGGTACTGCGCCTGCCCAGGCTGCCCGGGGTACTGCCCCGGCTGCGGCTGCCCGGCCTGGCCGGGGTACGAACCCGGCGCGGGCTGGCCCGGGTACTGCTGCGCGGGCTGCCCGTACTGCGGCGGCGGCCCAGGCTGCGGCGGATAGCCGGGCTGAGTTCCGGGCTGTTGCGGATAACCCGGCTGAACCCCGGGCTGCTGCGGATAACCGGCCCCGGCGCCCGGCGGAGGCGCCTGCCATCCCGGCGGGACCGCGCCCGGCTCCTGCGGCGTGCCCGGCTGCTCCTGTGGACCCCCTGAGGTGCTCATGGCCGCCGATGGTAACTGCCGCACCGGCGCGGCGAACGGCGAAAATCCGGCTCGGCTATGACAAGTCCGCACAACGAGATCGGGTGGCTCCCCGAGCGCCGCACAACTATGCCGCCGACCAGGCCAATCGCCGAAACCACGCCCGGTGGATCGCGCGGCCGGACCGCCGGCCGAGTCCGCCGCATCGCACCCCGCACCACCGATCTCCGCCCGCCGATCGGCGCAACGCACCCGCATGCGCACCTGCTCCAGGATCGCTCCGCGCGAACCGATGTCGCGCGCCCCGGCACTCCGCGCGATCCAGCGCCATGCGCCCGCGCTGCGCATCTGCCCCGCGCAGCGCGGACCGGCCTCACTCGCCCAAGGTCACCGGGCAGCGCGCAGGATCAGTTCCGCCACGACGTCCGGCTGCGAAACCAGCACCGCGTGCGAAGCGTCCGCCACCTCGACTACCTCCGCCTCCGCGCGTTCCGCCATGAAACGCTGCGCCGCGGGCGGGATGTTCTTGTCCGCGGTCGGAATGAGGCTGTACACCGGCAATCCCTTCCACGCCGGTGCGGGCGAAGCCTCGTCCAAGGCCGCCGCGGCGATCGGGCGTTGGCCCGCGGCCATCAGCCGAGCTTGCGCGGCGGGGACGTCCGCGGCGAACTGCTGGTGGAACAGGTCCTGCCGGACATAAAGGTCGACGCCCTCCGGCAGGTTGACCTGCTCCAGCGTCTCGCCAAGGGTCCCGCCCGGGAACTTTCCGGCCAGTTCGCCCGCGCTTTCGCCCTCGTCCGGGACGAAGCCCGCGATGTAGACCAGCGCCTGCACCCCGGGGTGGCCCACGGCGGCGGCCGAGATCACCGAGCCGCCGTAGGAGTGGCCGACCAGGACGATCGGGCCTTCGATGCTGTCCAGCAAAGACCGCACGGAGGCGGCGTCCTCGGCGACTCCGCGCAGCGGGTTCGCCGCCGCGATCACCCGGTGTCCGGCTGCTTGCAGCCGCTCGATCTCCCCGTTCCAGCTGGACGAATCCGCGAACGCGCCGTGCACCAGAACGACAGTGGCAGTCATGGGGTCCTCCTCAGAGAAAGTTCCGAACGAGGACAACAGTACAACTTAGTTGTACACAATCAAGTTGCACTCAATGAGATCTGGGTCACGGCTCGCGATAGGACCGGGGCGGGGCGCCGAGCAGGCGGCTGAACATCGTGGTGAACGCAGCCGGGCTTTCGTATCCGAGGGTGACCGCGACGTCCGCCACCGGAAGGTCCGCAGCGAGCAACGGGAGCGCGTGCAGCACACAGGCCCGCTCTCGCCAGCGGGCGAAACTCAAGCCCGTCTCGGCACGGAACAGGCGGTGCAGGGTCCGTTCGCTGACGTGCAGCTCCGCCGCCCAGCGCGACGGTGGGTCGTGGACGTCGGGAGCGTCCGAAAAGGACTGACACAGTGCGCGCAAGCCTTCGTGGCGCGGCCAAGGGAGTTCGAGCGGCAGCGGAACGCAGCGGGAGATTTCTTGCAGCAGAAGGGAAATCAGCGCGGCATCGCGGCCGCGGCGAGGGTATTCCGGGACGACGTCAACGGCTCCCCGGAGCAATTCGCGCAGCAGGGGCGAGACGTCGACGGTCTGGCAGCGGCGCGGGAACCACGGCACGGCGGACGGCTCCAGATAGAGACTGCGCGTGGTCACGTTCATCATCACGACGCTGTGGTCGGTCTCCGGCGGGATCAGCACCGCGCGCCGGGTCGGGACGGTCCACGTTCCGTCGGCCGTTCCGACGCGCATGGAACCGGTGGCGCCGTAGAGGAACTGCGCGCGGCGGTGGCGATGCGGCGGCAGGAAGTGGTCCGGCGGGTAGTCCGTGCTGATCGCGAGCACGGCCCGGGGCAGGGCGTCGACCTCGGACAATGGAACGTTGCGCATGCCTCCAGAGTAGGTGTCCGAAGCTCGAAAGAACCTGGCGAATCTTCGGATGCACGCCGCACCCGGCACGACCTACCTTGAAGCCAGTGTTGACCTCGATTCTGATTCTTCTGCTCTTCGGCTGCCTGAGCGGCGTGACGACCGTGTTGTTCGGTTTCGGCGGCGGATTCGTCACCGTGCCGGTAGTAGCGGCGGTCACGAGCCGCGGTGACGCGATGCATGTCGCCGTCGCTACGTCCACGGCAGTGATGGTCGTGAACGCGATCAGCGCGACCGTGGTGCAAGCGCGGGCCGGACGGCTCCGTCGCGAGTACATCTGGCCACTCGCCGCATTCGTAGCGATCGGTGCCGTAGTGGGTTCGGTGGCCGCGACCTATGCCGGGGACGGACTGTTGCGCGTCCTGTTCATCGCCTACCTGGCAGTGACCATTGTGGACAGCCTGGTGCGCGGCGGATTCCTTAAGCCGCAAGGGGAACCGAAACCGTTGAGCACGTTCACGACGACCGCGGGCGGGGTCGGAATCGGTGCGGTAGCGAGTTTCCTCGGGGTGGGCGGCAGCGTGATGACGGTGCCGCTGTTGCGCCGCAAGGGGCTTCCGATGGCGGACGCGGCCGCGATGGCGAACCCGCTCAGTGTGCCCGTCGCGGTGGTGGCGACCGCGGTTTACGCGACGGCCGGCGGCGGGCCGTCGGGGTATCTCGACCCGATCGCGGGCGCGGCGCTGCTGGCCGGTTCGCTGCCGACGATCGCGCTCGTCCGGCGGGTCGCCGACCGGTTGCCGGACAAGGTGCATGCCGTCGCGTACGTGGTGCTGCTGGCGGCGGCGCTGATCGCCGTGGCAGTCAGCTGAGCACCGACCGCACGGTTTCCTCGTCGCGGGCGACCACCGTGGTGCCGTCGTCGGCGGTGATGATCGGACGCTGGATCAGCTCCGGGTGCGCGGCGAGCGCGGCGATCCACCGCGGCCCGTCTTCCGGCGTCCGGGTCCAGGATTTCAGCCCGAGTTCCCCGGCGATTTTCTCGCCGGTGCGGGTGATGTGCCACGGGTCGAGGCCGAGCCGGTCGAGCACCGCGACGAGTTCCGCCTCGGTCGGCGGGTCCTCCAGATAGCGGCGCACGGTGTACTCCGCGCCGGCCTCGTCGAGCAGCGACACCGCCGAGCGGCACTTCGAACACCGCGGGTTCACCCAGATCTCCACGCGCGCAGTCTAACCCCGCCCATATCGGGAGGAGTCCTTGCCGGACAAGAGCCTTCGGTGCGTCCTGCATCACCTGCCCGGACCGGGTGGAACGGGCGTACCGTTCGTACATGACCCTGCCGCTGACCACCGACCGTCTCGTGATCCGGGACTGGACGGCTGACGACGCCGAAGCCGCGTTTCAGATCTACGGCTCTTCCGATGTGACGCATTGGCTGACTCCCGCCATGGACCGCGTCGGCGATGCCGCCGCGATGCGGTCGGTGTTGCAGGCTTGGCAGGAGGCGCAGCCCAATTTGATTCCGCCGCGGGGGAGGTGGGCTGTTGAGTCGCGTTCCGATGGGCGGGTTATCGGCGGACTGGGGATTCGGTTGCTGCCGCCTTATCGGGAGGATTTGGAGCTGAGCTGGCAGTTGCGGCCCGAGGAGTGGGGGCACGGGTATGCGACTGAGGCTGGGCGGGCGTTGGTGGAGTGGGCGTTTTCCCAGGATGGGACTGATGAGTTGTTCGCGGTGGCGCGGCCTAGTAATTCCCGGGCTATTGCTACTGCGGAGCGGATTGGGATGCAGTGGGTCGGGGAGACTACTAAGTATTACGATTTGAGGTTGCAGGTTTATCGGGTTCGGCGGGGGGACGTTGTTTGAGTCTCCTCCTTGGGGGTCGGCTCGTCGCCTGGCGGCGACATTGCCGTGGTGGTTGCGTGGGGCACCCCGAAGCTTGATTGTGATGACGGTCTGAGGGTGGTTGTCAAGGCTGGAAAGATGCCTTGACAACCACCCTCAGACCGC
>NZ_JBEXMH010000145.1:0-6940 GCF_040610415.1 Amycolatopsis sp. NPDC004079
GCCCGCCGGGCCCCCTGGATCTGACCTCCGGTGTCGCGCTGCTTTTCTATAACCATCCCCCTCACTCCCCCCCCCCCCCACGTCTGCGGGTGCAGCGCGCCGCAGACCCAGCCGGGTGCATCGCGCAGCGCGTGGGAGGGTCTCGTCCTCGGCGACGGGCTGGCGCGCGAGGCCGAGTTCCGTGAAGGGAACCCTGAGGGAATCAGAGTCCCTCAGGGTTCCCCTCACGGAACTTCGCCGGAACCGGACCAGGCAGCCAGGTGGTGCACTGCATCCCCGCACCACTGCAACGAACCCGCCGCACACCGCTCTACCGAGAAACCTCACTGGGGCGCGGTAATCCGCCCGCAGCGAACCCAGCTCAAGCTCTAGGCTCCGCCGTACTCAAGCAGGCTGGCAAGCAGGACACCAATAAAGATTCCGCGCAGCCAATTCCTTCTGCGCCACCGGCGTCCCACAAATCAAACACGGCATCCCGGCCCGTCGGTAGACGTAAACCTCGCCCCCGTGCCGGTCCTCGCGCGGAGCCCGGCCCATCGCCGCGGGCAGATGCTCCGGTGCGACCGTGTCGATCCGCCCGACCCGGACCCCGGCGCGCATCAGCGTCACGAGGTCCGCCCAGATGTCGTCCCACAGCGCGCGGTCCAGCGCGCGTCCGGGAACCATCGGCGAAATCCCGTGCCGGAACAGCACTTCCGCGCGATAAACGTTCCCGACGCCAGCCAGCACCGCCTGATCCATCAGCAACGCCGCGATCGTCGTCCGAGACCGCGAGATCCGCTCCCACGCGCGATCCGGCTTCGCGTCACGGCGCAGCGGATCCGGGCCCAGCCGGGCTTTGATCGCGTCGACCTGCGCCGGGTCCAGCAGTTCGCACCGCGTCGGGCCGCGCAAATCGGTCCAGTGGGTGCGGCCGACGAGGCGCATCCGCACCTGGCCCACCGGCGCGGTCTCGGGCAGCGAGGCTTCCCCGAACGTGCCGTACAGACCTAAGTGGACATGGACTGTCCCCAACGGACCGTAGTTGTGGAACAGGTGTTTCCCGTACGCCTCAGCGGAAACGAGCACCTGCCCGTCGAGTTTCTCCGCCTCGGCGGCGAACCGGCCCTGCGGGCTGCTGAGGCCGACCGGTTCGCCGACGTACCGGCGTTTGTGCAGACGGGCCAGCCGATGGAGCGTGTGCCCCTCGGGCATCAGGCCTCCGGCAGGGCGGGCGGGGTGCCGGTGCGCTCGTAGTCGAGCAGCTGCCGCACGCGCCGCGCGTGGCGCTCGGCCGGGTCGACCGGCGTGGCCAGGAACGCCTCGACGATCTCGGTCGCCTGCTCCTCGGTGTGCATCCGCGCGCCGACGCCCAGCACCTGGGCGTGGTTGTGCTCCCGGGTCAGCTGCGCGGTTTCGACGCTCCAGCCGAGTCCGGCGCGGATGCCGGGCACCTTGTTCGCGGCGATCTGCTCGCCGTTGCCGGACCCGCCGATGACGATGCCGAGGCTGCCCTCGTCGGCGGCCACGCGGCGCGCGGTTTCGACGCAGAACGCCGGGTAGTCGTCGGCCGCGTCGTAGACGAACGGACCGATGTCGGTCACCTCGTGCCCCTGTTCGCCGAGGTGGCGGACAAGGTGGTTCTTCAGCTCGAAACCGGCATGGTCGGATCCCAAGTAGACACGCACAGCGGGAGTGTGCCATCTCGCCGCCGACCCGGCATGCTCCGGGGGTGGACATCGCAGCGCAGCACGGCGCGGACGTCCGCCTCGAATGGGGCGGCGAGGGCGTCGGGATCCTCGGCCGGGAATGCGCGGTGCTGATCATCGTGGACGTGCTTTCCTTCAGCACCACAACGGATCTCGTCGTCAGCCGGGGCGGCCGCGTGCTGCCGGTGCGATGGCGGGACGAACGCGGAATCGCCGAGGCGCGCGGAGCGGGAGCAGTGGTCGCGGGCGAAGAGGAATGGACGCTCCGGCCGTCTTCTGTGACGCAGATCCCGTCCGGAACGCTTCTTGCCCTCCCCTCCCCCAACGGCGCGACGCTCTGCACGGCCGCCGCGAAAACCGGCGCGCACGTATTAGCCGGTTGCCTGCGGAATGCGACGGCGACCGCCGCGAAAGCCGAGGAAATCGCCGCCGGACAGCCGATCGGCGTCATTCCCGCCGGGGAACGCTGGGGAGTGGACATGTTCGGCGAAGGCGAAAGCATCGAGTTCGGCCCGCTGCGGCCGTGCGTCGAAGACCAGCTTGGCGCGGGCGCGATCGTCAGCGCGCTGACCGGCTCGCGGTCCACCGAAGCCGCGCTGGCGGCGGCTGCCTACGCGGCCACCGACGTCCCTGCCGCACTGCGCGGCTGCACCTCCGGCAGGGAACTCGCCGCGACCGGCCACGGAAACGACGTATTTCTCGCGGCGCACCAGGACGTCAGCGATAGCGTGGCGATGCTGTCGCACGGAATTCTGGAGGGGCAATGAGCTGGACCGAGGTGGCCGACGGGGTTTTCGCCCGCCGGTACGACGAACTGGACCTCACCACCGGTTTGGTGCTCGGCCAGGAGCAGTGCCTGGTGATCGACACCCGCGGCGACGTCGACCAGGGCACCGAATTCGCCGCCGCGGTGCGCGAGCTGACCGAGCTGCCGTGGTCGGTCGTCTACACGCACGCGCATTTCGACCACGCCTTCGGCACCACGCCGTTCCTGCCGTGCGACGTCTGGGCCCACCCCGGCTGCCTGCGGGCCCTGCTGAAGAACGGCGAAGCCGACAAACAAACCTGGGCGGCCCACTACCGCAAGGAGGGCAAGCCGGAAATCGCCGACGCCATCGAGCGCACGGGGCTCATGCCGCCGGACCGCCTCGTGCCCGACCGCGCCGAACTCGACCTCGGCGGCCGCACCGTGACCCTCGTGCACCCCGGCCCCGCGCACACCGACCACGACCTGCTGGTGCACGTGCCGGACGCCGACGTCGTCTTCGCGGGCGACGTCGTGGAGCACGGCCCGCACGGCTTCACCGCGTACTCATTCAGCCCGGCCGACGAGCTCGACGCGTGGGCCGCCGCGATGGACGCGCTGCTCGCGCTCGAACCGCGCATCGTCGTGCCCGGTCACGGCGAGCCGGTGGACGAAGCGTTCGTGCGCACCCATCGCGACGGCCTGCTGCGCCTGCACGAGCTGAAGACGGCCAACACCCCGCTTGACGAAGCGTTGAAAAACTCGCCCTACCCCGAGGACGTCACCAAGGCGGCGCTCGGGTTCTCGTGAGTGCTGATCACGGTTCTCACCGCGATCAGCACTCACGAGCCGGGCGTCAGTCGAAGTTCAGGTCCCCGGTCCGGGTGCGCTTCAGCTCGAAGAAGTCCGGGTAGCTGGCCAGCGCGACCGCGCCGTCGAACACCTTCAGCGCATCCTCGCCCCGCGGGATCGACGACAGCACCGGGCCGAAGAACGCGTTCCCGTTGACGTGGATGGTCGGCGTGCCGACGTCCATGCCGACCGGGTCCATGCCCTCGTGGTGGCTCTTGCGCAGCGCCTCGTCGTATTCGGTCGATTCGCCCGCCTCGGCGAGTTCGGCCGGGGCTCCGATCGCGGCCAGCGCCTCCTTGATGACGAGCTTGCGGTCCTCGTTGTGCTGGTTGTGGTAGCGGGTGCCGAACTCGGTGTAGAAGTTCCGCACGGCTTCCTGGCCCTGGGTCTGCGCCAGCGCGGTGGCGACGCGGACCGGGGCCCAGCCCTCGCTCAGCAGCTCCTTGTAGCGCTCGGGCAGGTCTTCGCGGCCTTCGTTCAGCACCGACAGGCTCATCACCCGGAAGTTCAGGTCCAGCTCACGGTGCTTCTCGACCTCGAGGATCCACCGCGACGAGATCCACGCGAACGGGCAGATCGGGTCGAAGAAAAAGTCCACCTTCGTGGGCTGGGACGAGTCAGTCATGTTTCACGGGCTCCTCGGCGAGGCTGCTCCCCGGCAGTCGCCGGAGGGCGGGGCGGACCCCCGCACTGCGAGGCAACGCGGGGAGCCCTCCGCATTGTTCCCTGGTCGCCGGTTCCGGGCCCGTCATGATTGGATGCTGAACGTCGTGCCAACCGGAACCGAAGACCAGAGGTGCCCGTGCCCGCCCCCAACCTGACGCGTGACGAAGCCAAGCAGCGCTCCGGCCTGCTGGACGTGTCGTCCTACGACATCGAGCTGGACCTGACCGACGGCCACGGCCGTCCCGGGGAGAAGACGTTCCGCTCCACCACCACGGTGCGGTTCTCCAGCAGCCGTCCCGGCGAAGCCTCGTGGATCGACCTCGTCGCCGAAGGCGTCCGCTCCGCCGTGCTGAACGGCACTGAGCTCGATGTCAGCGGCTACGCCGAGGAAAAGGGCATCGCGCTGCCCGGCCTTGCCGCGGAGAACGAACTCGTCGTCACCGCCGACTGCCGCTACATGAACACCGGCGAGGGCCTGCACCGGTTCGTCGACCCGGTCGACGACGGCGTCTACCTCTACACCCAGTTCGAGACCGCCGACGCGAAGCGCATGTTCGCCTGCTTCGACCAGCCGGACCTCAAGTCCGTGTACCGGCTCGCGGTGCACGCCCCGCGCGACTGGAAGGTCGTCTCCAACGCGCTGGCCGCAAGCGCCGAGGACACCGAGGACGGCGCGCGCCGCACGCAGTTCGCCGAATCCGAGCGCATCTCCACCTACCTGGTGGCGCTCGTCGCCGGCCCGTACGCGGAATGGACCGACGAGTTCCGCGACGAGCACCGCACCATCCCGCTCGGCATCTACTGCCGCGCGTCGCTCGCCGAGCACATGGACGCCGAGCGGCTGTTCGTCGAAACCAAGCAGGGTTTCGCCTTCTACCACGAGAAATTCGGCACCCCGTACCCGTTCTCCAAGTACGACCAGCTGTTCGTGCCGGAGTTCAACGCGGGCGCGATGGAGAACGCCGGCGCGGTCACCTTCCTCGAGGACTACGTCTTCCGCAGCCGCGTCACCCGCTACGCCTACGAGCGCCGCGCCGAGACGCTGCTGCACGAGATGGCGCACATGTGGTTCGGCGACCTGGTCACCATGCGCTGGTGGGACGACCTGTGGCTGAACGAGTCGTTCGCGACCTTCGCGAGCGTGTTCGCCCAGGCCGAGGCGACCGAGTACAAGAACGCCTGGACCAGCTTCGCGAACATCGAGAAGTCCTGGGCCTACCGCCAGGACCAGCTGCCCTCGACGCACCCGATCGCGGCCGACATCGTCGACCTGCACGCGGTCGAGGTCAACTTCGACGGCATCACCTACGCCAAGGGCGCGAGCGTCCTCAAGCAGCTGGTGTCCTACGTCGGCATCGACCACTTCCTCGACGGCCTCAAGGTCTACTTCGGCAAGCACGCGTGGGGCAACGCCACGCTCGCCGACCTGCTGGCCGCGCTGGAGGAAGCGTCCGGCCGCGACCTGTCGTGGTGGAGCGCGGAATGGCTGGAGACCACCGGCCTCAACTCGCTCAGCCCGCGCTACGAGATCGCCGCGGACGGCACCTTCAAGTCGTTCGCCGTCGTGCAGACCGGCGCGAAGCCGGGTGCCGGGGAACTGCGCACGCACCGCGTCGCGGTCGGCGTGTACGACGAGGACGCCGACGGCAAGATCGTCCGCACCCGCCGCGTCGAACTGGACGTCACGGGCGAGCGCACCGAGGTGCCGGACCTGGTCGGCCAGGCCGCGGGCAAGCTCGTGCTGGTCAACGACGACGACCTGACCTACTGCCGGATGCGCCTCGACCCGGCGTCGCTCACCACGCTGATCGACCGGATCGGCGACATCACCGAATCGCTGCCGCGCACGCTGTGCTGGTCGGCTGCTTGGGAGATGACGCGCGAGGCCGAGCTCAAGGCTCGCGACTTCGTGACGCTCGTGGCGCGCGGGATTCACGCCGAGAGCGAGGTCGGCGTGGTGCAGCGGTTGCTGTTGCAGGCGCAGACTGCGTTGAACTCTTATGCCGACCAGAAGTGGGCTGCTTCGGAGGGGTGGCCTGCGTTGAGCGGGCGGCTGCTGGAGCTGGCTCGGGCTGCGGAGGCTGGGTCGGATCATCAGCTGGCGTTTGTGAACTCGCTGGCTGGCGGGGTGTTGAGCGACGAGATCCTGACGGAGATCGCGGGCTGGCTCGACGAGTCCGCGCCGCTGCCCGGGCTGACGGTGGACACCGATCTGCGCTGGCGGCTGCTGCAGGCGCTGGTCGCGCATGGCAAGGCCGGTGCGGACGAGATCAACGCCGAGCAGGAGCGGGACGACACCGCTGCCGGGCGGCGGCATGCGGAGCGTTCGCGTGCACTGCAGCCGACTGCCGAGGCCAAGGCTGATACCTGGCAGCGGGCTATTTACGACGACGAGATTCCCAACGCGGTCAGCGATGCGTTGATTTCCGGGTTCTCGCACCCGGGGCAGAAGCACCTGCTCGGTGACTACATCGAGCGGTACTTCGAGGTTATCGACGACGTGTGGGCGCGGCGGTCCAGTGAGCGGGCTCAGCCGACTGCGATCGGGCTGTACCCGTCTTGGGCTGTTGAGCCCGCGACGGTGAATGCTTCGGACGAGTGGCTCGAAGGGGAGCATCCGGCCGCGTTGCGGCGGCTTGTTTCCGAGGGGCGCGCGGGGATTGTTCGGGCGTTGGCTGCTCGGGACTTCGACAGCCAGGTTTGAGTTTTCTCGGGGGTTTTGACGCAAGCGTGCTGCGTTGGGGCACCCCGAAGCTGATGGTGACTACGGGCTGAGGGTGCTGGTCAAGGCGGGAAAGATGCCTTGACCAGCATCCTCAGCCCGTGTTTTTGGCTTCGTATCGGGGTGCAGGGCCGGGGCTGGGTGCCTGGCTGGTTTCGTAGGTCAGCTGCGGTTGGGTAGGACGGCTAGCGCCCCAATGTGGCATTGGGTGCATGCGACGCACCCAATGTGGCGTTGGGGGGGGGGGTGGCGCCCCACCCCCCCAAG
>NZ_JBEXMH010000146.1:0-6681 GCF_040610415.1 Amycolatopsis sp. NPDC004079
CTCTTTGGGCCACACCACCCCGTAGTTTGATTTACCTGACGGTTCGGGTTTGATTGACTAGGAGGTATAGATGCATTTACATGCACCCTGGGCTCCTTGAGGGAATCAGATTCCGTCAAGGAGCCCTTCACGGACCACAGGACGCAGCCACTTGGTGATAAATCGGGCATTTCGACACTGCTGACGTCCTTTGTGGATGGTCAGCGGCCCGAGGTCACGCGGCTTGAGTTCCTGGCATGGGGATGCAGAGTCCCTCGGGGTTCCCCGCACGGACCGGCGGCCGCATTTCGTCGACACGCGTCACCTTGATCGGGTCGCGGGGGGTGCGCCCACTAGGCTCGGCGGTCGTGGAAAAGCGACAGCTCGGCCGGTCGGGACTGCGGATATCGCGGATGGCCCTCGGCACCATGACGTGGGGCGGCGACACCGATCCGGACGAGGCGGCCAGCCAGCTGGTCGCGTTCGTCGACGCGGGCGGCACGCTCGTGGACACCGCCGACCTGTACGCCGGCGGCGAGGCCGAGCGGATGCTCGGCGAACTGCTGTCGGACCTGGTCCCGCGCGAGGACATCGTGCTGGCCACCAAGACTGTCGCCCGCCGCGGGGACGGCCCGTTCGGCGGCGGGGCCTCGCGCGGCGCGCTGCTGTCCGCGCTCGAAGGATCGCTGCGGCGGCTTCGCACCGACCACATCGACCTCTGGCAGCTGCACGCGTGGGATTCCTGCGTGCCGATCGAGGAAACGCTGTCCGCGCTCGACTACGCGGTGACGAGCGGCAAGGTCCGCTACGTGGGCGTGTCCAACTACGCGGGCTGGCAGCTCGCGACGGCCGCCTCGCTCGCCACCGTGCCGCTCGTGTCCGGGCAGTTCGAGTACTCGTTGCTGGAACGCGGCATCGAACGCGAAGTCGTCCCGGCCGCCGCGCACCACGGGATCGGCGTGCTGCCGTGGGCTCCGCTCGGCCGCGGCGTCCTCACCGGGAAGTACCGCACCGGCACGCCCGCGGACTCGCGCGGCGCGTCCTCCGAGTACGCGGGATACGTCGAACACCACCGCACCGAACGCGCCGCACGGATCGTGCAGGCCGTCGTGACCGCCGCCGAGGGCCTCGGCACGTCGCCGCTCGCGGTGGCGCTCGCCTGGGTCCGGGACCGGCCCGGCGTGGCCGCCCCGGTCGTCGGAGCGCGCGACACCGGCCAGCTCACCGGCTCGCTCGCGGCCGAGGACCTGACCCTTCCCCCGGCCATCCGCAGCGCGCTGGACGACGTCAGCGGCGTCGGCTTCGGCTATCCGGAACGGGGCACCCGGTGAGCCGCAGGTGTCGGGTCGGTGACACGGGCGTGACGGTTCGGCATTCGGAGAGGATGCTGGAGGGACCTGTTCGCCGGAGCTTTGCTGGAGGTTTCAAGGTGCGTCGGCTCACCGCCGCGTCGCGGATCGCGATCCCGCTGGCCGGTGCGCTCGCGCTGTCCGCCTGCTCGTCCTCGGCCGAACCGAAGGACAACCTGCAGGTCGTGGCCAATCCGACGGCCGCGAAACCGGCCGTCTCCCCCGCCCGCGCGGTGCCGCCGGCCGGGCAGGTGCTGCCGATGCCGGTGGTGTCCGCGATCGCGACCGACCAGCAGAGCCACACCCTCGTCGTGGCGCTCTCACAGCCGCCTGAGCTGCGACTTTACGATCTCGGCTCGCTCGGCGCCCCGAAGAAGACGGTCGCCCTCCCCGGTCCGGCGGAATCGCTCAGCGTGTCCGGCGGCCAGGCGCTCGCCGGAGTCCCGGGCAAGGGCGTGCTCGCCCGCGTCGCGCTGCCGAGCGGGCAGCTGACCGCCGAGAAGGTCGCCGGACAACCCGCCGCCGGAACCGCCGACGGACCGGACACGCTCGTCGCGGTCCGCGACCGCAAGGCCGTCGAGGTACTGGCCAACGGCACCGTCGCGAAGACGATCACCGGCCAGCTGTACAGCGCCGACGACGTGGTCAACACCGGCAACGGCGTCGTGGTCCTCGACCGGCTGCGCACCGCCGTGTTCAGCGTGGACGTCCAAGCCGGAACCATGGACGAAGGCCTCCGCGCGGGCGACGGCGCGGCCAACGCGGTCGCCGATTCGTACGGCCGCGTGCTGGTCACCGACGCCCGCGCGGGCGCACTGCTCGCGTTCTCCACCAACCCCCTGATCCTCCGCCAGCGCTACCCGGTCCCGGGCGGCGCGTACGGCATCGCGTACGACGCGAAACGCAGCCTGGCGTGGATCACCCTGACCGCCCGCAACGAGGTCGTCGGCTACGACGTCCGCGGCGGAGAGCCCGTCGAGAAATACCGATTCCCGACCGTGCGCCAGCCGGACACGGTGGGCGTCGACGACCAGAGCGGCCGCGTGTTCGTCGGCTCGGCCGCGGGAGAAGGGACCCAGGTGATCCAGCCATGACGACAGTCGACGAGGCGGTGGTCGAAGGGGATTGGGAGTATCGCCGCCTGCGCCTCCCCCCTGCGGTGTCCCGGCGCGCGGCGATGATCCAGCTTTCGATTCACGCCGAGTTCGCGGGATGGGAGCTGCGGACGGTGCGGCTGTATGCCGACGGGACTCGGCGGGTCTGGCTGCGGCGGAAGCGGTCCGCTGTGGATCACTCGACCGGGTTGGCTACCTGAGGCGTTGATCGCGGGGCTTGGCTGTGCGGGCGGCGCCGGTTTTCGACACCGCCCGTCCATCCTCAGCTGAGCGCGGCCATCCACTCCGCCCACTTGGCTTCCTCGGCCACAGCGTCCACGTCCGGCGCGACGATGTGGTGGGTCGCCACCAGCGGGCCGCGGAAGCCTTGCATGAAGCAGAAAAGGCCCTCGTCAGTACGGATTCCGACGGTCTGGTCGTTGACCGCGTAAAGCACGCCGTCGGCACCGGCCAGCCGGACCTTCGCGCCGATGGTCAACTCCTCCACGCCCAATTCCTTCGCCAGCGCGGCCCACAGCGCAGGCCAGTCCGCGATCACCGTCGGCCCGAACGCGGTGACCGGCTTCGCTGTCCGGCCCGGGAAGTGCCGCACGAACTCCACCAGGTTGCGGAAGAACAGCGCGCCGCCCGCCTGCATGGCCTCGAACTCGTCTGCCCAGTCGTCGCCGGGCAGGAAGCCGCTCGTGACGCAGCGGATCACCGAACTGCCGCCGTCGCGGCCCTCGACGAGGAATTCGTACGCGATCCGCCGTCCGTCCGGCCCTGGTTCGCCGCCGTAGGCCAGGCGGTTCGGCGGGTCCCACGCGGTGATCGCGTGCGTCGGCTCGTAGGCGGCGAACGCTCCGCGCACCGCGCCGCCGACCCCGCCTTCGACCTCGTTGCGGCCCATGAACCAGGAGTCGATGCCCGGCCCGGTCGCGATCGCGGCCCAGACCTGTTCCGGCTCGACCGGGACCTCGGCGACGTCGATCTCCCGGAATTCCTTACCCATGCTCGTTTTCCTCCCCCATCGGCACGCTCGGGTGCACCGCCAGCACGACCCGGTGCGCGCGGCCGTTCTCGGCCTTTTCGTCGTGGTACTTCCCCACCAGAGTGGTCACCGCGGTCGCCAGTTCTTCGGCGAACGCGGCCCGGTCGGCCGCCGAGGCGAACCGGACCTCGCCGTCCAGCGCGAAGGTCGCGACGCGCTTTTTCGCTTTCGCCGCACCGGTGATCAGGATTCCGACGTCGCGCACCAGCCGTCCCGCGACCGCCAGCAGCCAGCGGGCGGACAGCCGGTCCGGCGACTGCGCCGGGTCGGGCTGCACGGCCGCGAGCGCGGTCGGCGAGATCACGTACGACGACGCGGTCGCCCGCATCATCCGCTCGGTGACGTTGCCTTTGCGCCGCTCCTCGACCAGCTCCACGAGCCCGTGCTTTTCCAGCGCGCGCAAGTGGTAGTTCACTTTCTGCCTCGGCAGGTCGACGCGGGCGGCCAGCATCGTCGCCGAGGCCGGCTGCGCCAGTTCGGCCAGCAGCCGGGCGCGGACCGGGTCCAGCGACACCTCGGCCGCGGCCGCGTCCTCGATCACCGCAACGGGAAACATGCGTCCCATCGTCGCGTCAGAACACTCAGCTTGTCAAGACAGATTTTGTTGTCGGTGGACCTCGTTGACGACCGACGCGATCCGCGGGACCACCTGCGCGGCGGCCTCCAGGGGGACGACGTGCCCCACGCCGGGCAGCACGACGGCGTATCCCCGGGCGAGCCCGCGCACGAACTGCTCGACGTCGGCGGGCGCGACGATCCGGTCCCGCTCCCCCACGATCGCCGTCACCGGCAGGTCTCCGGCCAGCGTCAACGCGGCGTCGCGCGCATAGGCGTCGAGCGCGGGCCGGAACTGCGAGATGGTGTGCGGCCAGTTGCCGCGGATCATCTTGACGGTCAGCTCGACCAGGTCCGGGTCGGGATCGTCGCCGAACAGCCACCAGCGCAGCCCGGCGCTCACCGCGCGGCTGGTGTGCTCGCGGACCAGGCCGTACAGTTTCGCGCCCAGCACCAATTCCAGGTCCTGCGCGACTTTCCCGAGCGCGTTGGGCCAGGCCGCGGACGCCTCGGTGGCGATCCGCCCGGACGACGTCGACAGCAGCACCAGCCCGCCGGCGCGCGCGGCGAACAGCTCCGGATGCCGCTGGGTCAGCGACATGACCGCGAGCCCGCCCATGTCGTGCCCGACCAGCACGACGCGACCGTGCGGGACGGCCCGCTCGATCACCTCGGCGAGGTCGTCCGCGAGCCGGCCCATCGTCGCGGTGCCGCGCGCGGCCCGGCCGGATTCGCCGTGCCCGCGGTGGTCGTAGCTGACCACCGCGAGCGGCTGCTCGACCGCGTCCGGGAGCACCGGGGCGATCCGGCCCCAGCTGCGCTGGTCGAGCGCGTAGCCGTGCAGCAGCACGACCGTCACGGCCGCCGCCGGATCGCCCCTGCACACGAGGTGCAGGGGCGTGCCGTCGGCGAGCCGGAACCCGGGCATCAGGACGAGCGGAGGAACCGGTCCAGCACACGGACGCCGAACTTGAGCGCGTCGACCGGGACGCGCTCGTCGACCCCGTGGAAGAGCCCGGAGAAGTCGAGGTCGGCGGGCAGTTTCAGCGGCGCGAAGCCGAAGTTGCGGATGCCGAGCTGCTGGAACGACTTCGCGTCGGTGCCGCCGGAGAGCATGTACGGCAGGGTGCGCGCGCCCGGGTCCTCGGCGAGCACCGCGGCGGTCATGGCGTCGACGAGCGCGCCGTCGAACGTCGTCTCGACCGGCGGCAGCTCCATCCACTCCTTCTCGATGTCCGGGCCGAGCAGCTCGTCCAGCTCCCGGTCGAACGCCTCGAGCCGGCCAGGCAGGATGCGGCAGTCCACCGCCGCCTCGGCCACCGACGGAATCACGTTCGACTTGTAGCCCGCGGTGAGCATCGTCGGGTTCGCGGTGTCGCGCAGGGTCGCGCCGATCATCCGGGAGATGTTGCCCAGCTTCGCGACCGCGCCCTCGAGATCGTCCTCGGGAAAGTCCCAGCCGGTGATCTCCGTGACCCCCGCGAGGAACTCGCGCACGGAATCGGTCAGCACCAACGGGAACTGGTGCTGCCCCAGCTTCGCCACGGCCTCAGCCAGCTTGGTGACCGCGTTGTCGCGGTGGATCATCGACCCGTGGCCCGCGGTGCCGCGCACGCGCAGCTTCATCCAGCGGATGCCCTTCTCGGCCGTCTCGATCACATACGCGCGGACGTTGTCCTTCAAGGTGATCGAGAAGCCGCCGACCTCGCTGATCGCCTCAGTGACGCCCTCGAACAACTCCGGCCGGTGCTCGACCAGCCACTGCGCCCCGAACTTGCCGCCCGCTTCTTCGTCGGCGACGAACAGGAACACGAGGTCACGCGGCGGCACGATATTGTTGATCTTGTAGTGTCGGGCCAGGGCCAGCGTCATGCCGACCATGTCCTTCATGTCGACCGCGCCGCGCCCCCACACGTACCCGTCCTGGACCGCCCCCGAGAACGGATGCACCGACCACTCGGCCGGATCCGCGGGGACGACGTCGAGGTGGCCGTGGATCAGCAACGCCCCGCGACTGGGGTCCGCCCCGGGCAGCCGCACGATGACGTTGTGCCGGTCCTTGCCGCCGGACTCGACGTAGGTGATCTCGTACCCGGCGTCAGTCAGCTTCTCCGCGACGTACTCAGCCGCGACGCGCTCCCCCACGAGGGTTTCGGGGTCGCCGGTGTTGGTGGTGTCGATGCGGATGAGCTCGCTGGTAAGCGTGACAGCCTCGTCCGCGGCGGCGTCGATCAAGTTCGGTTGGGTCACCGGCCATTCCTATCATCCGCAGCGGAGAGACGCCGTCGTCCCGGCGAGTGGAACCCAGCACCGGGCGCGCCGAGCAGAAGTCCGTGAGGGGAACCCCGAGGGAATCAGAGTCCCTCAGGGTTCCCCTCACGACCCGCATTCCCTCAAGGACCCCTTCACGGACCGCCCCCACGGCCGCGACCGCGATGCACCCAATGTGGCATTGGGTGCATCGCACGCACCCAATGTGGCGTTCGGTGCATCTGACGCACCCAATGTGGCATTGGGGCGCTAGCCCCAACCCGAAACCGCCGCCGATACACCCAACGATCGAGGCACCCAGCCCCTCCCCCGCACCCCGATACGAAGCCTTCCCTGCGGTTCGGGGGTGCTTGTCAAGGCATCTTTCCCGCCTTGACAAGCA
>NZ_JBEXMH010000147.1:0-6169 GCF_040610415.1 Amycolatopsis sp. NPDC004079
TCCGAATGTCCTGGGGGGCAACGCTGCTGTATTCTTTTCCCTCAGGGTTCCCCTCACGGACCACAAACCCCGCTCCCGCGGCCCACCACACCCATCAAGCCGCCTTGAGTCCCTCGCACTGAGACTTAGGTGCCCGAGGCGGTTGTGGCGGTCCCGCCGTCGACCGGGACGATGGCGCCCGTCAGGTAAGACCCGGCCCGGCTGGCGAGGAATACGGCGACGCCTGCCATGTCGTCGTCGCGGCCGAGGCGGCGCAGCGGGGTCTTCGCCGCGATCGTGTCGCCGATGGCATCGATCGTGGCCGCCATCATCTGCGACGGGAACACTCCGGGAGCCACCGCGTTCACCGTGACGTGCTCGGGCCCCAGTTCCCGCGCGAGCACCCTGGTGAGTTGATGGAGCGCCGCTTTGCTGCTGGCGTACGAGTAGTTGGGTGCCGCGGCGACGTGGATGGCGGCGATGCTGCCGATGTTGATGATCCGCGCGGGATCATCGGCCGCACCGGCCCTCCGCAGTGCGGGCAGCAGTGCCTGCACCAGCCAGAACGGCGACTTGAGGTTGACGTCGAGCACCGCGTCCCAGGCCTCGGCCGGGAACGTCTCCAGCGGCTCGCGCCACATCGCGCCCGCGTTGTTGACGAGGATGTCCAGGCGTCCCGAATCGGCGGTGACCAGTTCAGCGAGGCGCTGGCACTCGTCGCGGCGGGACAGGTCGGCGGGGATTGCTTGAACGTCGCCGAATTCGGACAGCAGACGCTGTGCTTCCGCGCACGCGTCCGCCTTGCGTGAGCTGACGATGACGCGGGCGCCCGCCTGCAGAAGGCCGCGCGCGATCATCATTCCGATGCCTCTGGTGCCGCCGGTGACGAGCGCGTACTTTCCGCTCAGATCGAACAGGTCTGCGTGAGTGCCCACCATGGGTCGTCGTTCCTTTTGTCGGGGAAGCAAGTGCTGACCCAGGTTGACGGGATTCCCGGGCGGCTGGGAGACCCTGGCGATACAGGCACTGGGAGACCTCCCCTGCGCGGGCGCGGTGAGCGAAAGTGTCATATCCGGCGAATCGGGCGGCCCATTACCACACGCTTTGGCGGCTATGTCCGGCTTCTTCCGTTGCCTGGTTGAAGTCCTGGTGAATTCCCGGGTGGGCGACGTTCTCGACCAGGGTTTCTTCACTTTCCGCACGCATAATTCCGTCCCGGTAGTCCGAACGTGTGGCTGGAGGAAAAAGTGCCGGGGTCTGTGCGCGCCCGCTGGATCGGCGGTGGGGTCGCGGTTGCGGTCGTGGCGGCGGGGATCGCGTTCGCGGTCTGGCCGGACGGGGCTTCGGCGCAGGACCCGGAGATCCAGATCTCCCGGTCGGCCTGCGGGCAGGGCTGGGCGGATCCGCGGCCTGGGGTTCAGACCTTTCACCTGCGCAACACCGGAACCGTGACTGCCGAGGTGGATTTGATCGATCCGGCGACCGGTGTGGTTTACGGCGAGGTCGAAGGGCTCGGCAGCGGAACTGTTCGACCCATGCAGGTCACACTCGGCAATGGAACCTACGCATTCCGTTGCCTCCCTGAGGATTCGTCGGCGATTGTCGGGCCAACGGTCAAGGTGAGCGGTGGTGCCGAACGCGGTCCCGGTGTCGCGCCGGTGACGCAGAATGATCTGCTCGGGCCGTTGAAGTCTTATCAAGCTCATGTGACGCAAGGGCTCGGCCAGTTGGCCGCGGACGTCGGCAAGCTGAAGGACGCCATTCGGAGCAACGATCGCGGTGCGAGTCAGGCCGCTTGGCTTGTCGCGCATCTCGACTACGAACGGCTCGGTGCGGCTTACAATGCCTTCGGGGACTCGGACAAGGCCATCAACGGAACCGCCGACGGGCTGCCTGACGGAGTCAAGAGCCCGGACTTCACCGGCTTCCACCGGATCGAATCCGGCTTGTGGCACAACGAAGATCTCGCCGCCCTCGGGCCGGTGGCCGATCAGCTGGACAGCGACGTGCAGAAGCTCCGCAAGTCCTTTGCGGACAGTCAGGTCAACCCGAACGACCTCGGCCTGCGCGCGCACGAGATCGTGGAGAACACCCTGCAATTCGAACTGACCGCCCGCACCGATTACGGCAGCGGCACCAATCTCGCCACCGCGCGGGCGAATCTCGACGGGACGCAAGCGGTCCTCGACGTCCTGCGTCCGGTGCTCGCCCCGCGCTATCCGGCACTGTCCAAGGTGGACAGCTGGATGAAGCGCACCGAAGGCGCTCTCGACAGCGCCAAGAAGCCGGACAACTCGTGGACGCCGGTGAGCCAGTTGTCCGCGCCGCAGCGGCAGAAGCTCAACGGCGACGTCAGTGAATTGACCGAACTGCTCGCTCCGATCGCCGCCATCGCGGAGCCGAGGAGGACCTCGTGACGACAGAATCCTCCCGACGGTCCTTCCTGCGCCGCACGGTTGTGGGTGCGGGGATCACCGCGGCTGCCGGAATCGGAGTAACGGCCAGCGCGAGCGAGGAATCGCCTGCCACGGTTCCCTTCCACGGCCCCAAACAGGCCGCGATTCTCCGCCAGCCTCCGGCGCAAAGCATCATCGCGTCCTTCGACGTGGTCGCCGAAAACCGCGCCGAATTGACTGAGCTGTTCCAGGAAATCACCGACCGCGCGCGGTTTCTCACGAACGGCGGTGCTCCGGCCGCGCTCGGGATCACCGCCCCGCCCGCAGACTCCGGGGTGCTCGGTCCGGTGGTGCCGCACAGCGATCTCGGCGTGATCGTCGGCGTCGGATCGTCCCTTTTCGACGGTCGTTACGGGCTGGCCGACCGCAAGCCGAAGAAGCTCAAGCCGATGACCATGTTCCCCAACGACGCGCTCGACGCCCAGCAGTGCCACGGCGACCTGTCGCTCACGCTGTCCGCAGGGGACACCGACACCGTGCTGCACGCGCTGCGCGATCTGGCCCGCGCGACTCGCGGCGGAATGCAATTGCGCTGGAAGATCAACGGGTTCAGCTCGCCCTCGCGCCCGTCCGGCACCTCGCGCAATCTGATGGGCTTCAAGGACGGCACCGCGAATCCGGGCGAGTCCGAAATGGACCGGCTGGTGTGGGTGTCGGGCGCGGGCGAGCCCGCGTGGGCGACCGGCGGCAGCTACCAGGTGATCCGGCTGATCCGGATGCTGGTCGAGTTCTGGGACCGGGTCTCGATCGCCGAGCAGGAGAACATGTTCGGCCGCCGCCGCGACACCGGCGCCCCGCTGGACGGGGCGTCCGAAAAGGACGAACCGCAGTACGCCGACGACCCGATCGGCACCGTCATTCCGCTCACCAGCCACATCCGCAAGGCGAATCCGCGGACCCCGGAGACCGACGGCCAGCGGATCCTGCGCCGCGCGGTCAACTACGACCGCGGCGTGGACTCCAACGGCAACCTCGACATGGGCCTCGTCTTCACCTGCTACCAGCAGGATCTCGAGCGGCAGTTCGAGACGGTGCAGAAGCGGCTGATCGGCGAGCCGCTCGTCGACTACATCTCCCCGTTCGGCGGCGGCTATTTCTTCGCGCTGCCCGGCGTCACCGGTCCCAGCGACCACTTCGGCCGGGCGCTCCTCGCCTGAGGCGCGCCCCGATCCCCACCCGCGAAACCAGGAGGAATCCTCAGTGGACACAGCATTCGGCAGACGGCGCCGTCGCCTGCTCGGTGCGGGCGCGCTCGTCTCGGCGGCCGTGCTCGCGATCGTCACCGGCTCCGCGGCCTCGTCCGCGCAGGCCCAGCCGCTGCACCAGCTGCCCGCGTCGTGGCTGCCCACGCTCACCCCGATCAAGCACGTCGTGGTGATCTTCGGCGAGAACATCTCGTTCGACCACTACTTCGGCACCTACCCGAACGCCACCAACGAGGACGGCACGCCGTTCCAAGCGGCGAAGCACACGCCGAAGGTCAACGGCCTCGACGACAAGCTGCTGACGCACAACCCGAACGCGTACAACCCGAAGCGGCTCGGGCCGGACAAGGCGCTCACCTGCGACCAGAACCACAGCTACGGCGCCGAGCAGGCCGCGTTCAACGGCGGCAAGATGGACAAGTTCGTCGAGAAGACCGAGACCGACAAGTGCAAGGGCCAGCCGGTGCTGTTCGGCGAGCCGGGCCTGGTCATGGACTACTACGACGGCAACACCGTCACCGGCATGTGGAACTACGCGCAGCACTACTCGATGGGCGACAACTCGTTCAACACCGTCTTCGGCCCGTCCACCCCGGGCGCGCTCAACCTGATCTCCGGGCAGACGCACGGGATCCAGGCGGTCGACCCGGTCACGCACGAGCCGAAGAGCGACCCGTACGTCGTCGCGTCGCCGGACGAGAACGGCGTCGGCACCGTGATCAACGACCCGGACCCGGCGTGGGACGACTGCTCGGACAAGAACCACACCGCCAACGACAACCTCGGCGCGATGCAGGGGCGCAACGTCGGAGACCTGCTGAACGACCGGCACGTCACGTGGGGCTGGTTCCAGGGCGGCTTCAAGCCGACCGGCACCGAGAACGGCTACGCGGTCTGCGGGCAGAAGCACGCGAACATCGGCAATCAGTCCTCCGTGGACTACAGCCCGCACCACCAGCCGTTCCAGTACTACAAGTCCACTTCGAACCCGCACCACCTGCCGCCGTCCTCGGCGCAGGCGATCGGGCAGACCGACCAGGCCAACCATCAGTACGACACGAGCGACTTCGACACTTCGCTCAAGGCCGGTTCGATGCCCGCGGTGAGCTTCCTCAAGGCGCCGGAGTACCAGGACGGGCACGCGGGCTATTCCGACCCGCTCGACGAACAGCATTTCGTCGTGGACGAGATCAACAAGATCCAGCAGTCGCCGGAGTGGCGTTCGACCGCGATCGTGCTCGCGTACGACGACTCTGACGGTTGGTACGACCACGAGAACTCGAAGATCGTCAACGGTTCTCAGGACGCCTCGCAGGACCAGGCCGTCTGCACCGGCAAGCCGACCGGTCTCGGCGGGCACGCCGACCGCTGCGGCTACGGCCCGCGGCTGCCGCTGCTGGTCATCTCGCCCTACAGCAAGCCGAACTACGTCGACCACACCCGGACCGACCAGACCTCGGTGCTGAAGTTCATCGAGGACAACTGGTTCTCCGGCCGGGTCGGCGACGGCTCGTTCGACACTCGCGCGGGCGGACTCTGGAACATGTTCAACTTCTGGTGGCCGCAGGCGGGCAAGCTCCCGCTCGACCCGAAGACGGGTGCGCCGACCGGGCGGAACTAGCTCGCGGTTCGCGCGGAAGACCGAAGGCCATCGGGTTTCGACCCGGTGGCCTTCGGGCGTTTCCGGGGCCGGTCTCCCAGTCCGCTCAGCGGGAAACCGCGTGCGAATACCGCGATACTGGAAATTTTCCAGAGCGCGGGAACTGTGCGCGCAGTCGCGGATTGGGTACTGAAGGTGTTCGGGAACCGACCGGGAAAGCACCGGCCGCCGGACAGGAATGGAGTCGCGCTGCGCGGACCCTCACTCGACACGATAGGGTAATCGGAGGCACATCCTGTAGAAGGTGAAGGAACGCGAATCATGGCGCAAAAAGTCCTTGTCGAGATGGTGGACGACATCGACGGCAGCATCGCCGAACAGACCGTCCCGTTCAGTCTCGACGGCGTGAGCTACGAGATCGATCTGTCCGAAGACAACGCCGCCGCATTGCGGGAAGAGCTCGCCCGTTACGTCGCCGCCTCGCGCCGGGTCGGCGGGCGCAAGGTCCGCATGGCCGCCGGGCAGGCCCCGCGGCCGGCTTCGACCGCCGCGGACCGCGAGCGCAACAAGGCGATGCGCGAGTGGGCCGAGAACAACGGTTTCACCGTGTCCGACCGCGGCCGGCTCCCGGCCGAGATCGTGAAGGCTTACGAGGAGCGCGACACCGAGGCTCCGGCCAAGCCGGTTCGCAAGCGCGCGACGCGCAAGAAGGCCAGCGCCTGAGCGTTCTTTTCGGGAGCTGTGCCGCGGGGGCCGCGGCTAGTCATCAGCGGTGAGGGCGCCGCCGGGATTCCGGCGGCGCCCTTCTGGCTGTCCGGGGGGGAATAGCGCATTCCCCGCACCGGGACGATGAGACGTCCGTGAAGGGCTCCTTGAGGGAATCAGATTCCCTCAAGGAGCCCTTCACGGACTGCTGCGGCAATGCCAGG
>NZ_JBEXMH010000148.1:0-5604 GCF_040610415.1 Amycolatopsis sp. NPDC004079
TCGTTCACCGAGTTCCTGGACAAGTCGGAGCTGGTGGCCTGCAACAAGCGGGTGATCGAGTCGCTGATCAAGGCGGGCGCGTTCGATTCGATGGGTCACACGCGGCTGTCGATGATCCAGGTGCACGAGGACGCGGTGGAAGCCGTCGTCCCGCTCAAGCGCCAGGAAGCGATGGGCCAGTTCGACCTGTTCGGCTCGTTCGGAGCCGACGACGGCGACGCGGCCGAGGCGGCTCCGTCGTCCTCGCCGCTCGCGCACCTCAAGTTCGGCGAGGAGGAGTACCCGCGCAAGCAGCTCCTCGCCTACGAACGCGAAATGCTGGGCCTGTACGTGTCGGCGCACCCGCTCGACGGGGCCGAACGCATCCTGCGCAAACACGCGCCCAAGCCGATCGCCGCGCTGCTCGCCGACCCGCCGAAGGAGGGCGAGGTCGTCATCTCCGGCCTGCTCACTTCGCTCGAACGCCGGGTCAACAAGAAGGGCGAGCCCTGGGCGATCTGCACCGTCGAGGACATGGACGCCGCGCTCGAGGTGCTGTTCTTCGCCAAGGCGTACTCGATGTTCGCCGCGGACCTGGTCGAGGACAACGCGGTGCTGGTGAAGGGCCGGGTCAACTGGCGCGAGGACAAGATGTCGGTGTTCGGCGGCGGGCTCGTGCCGCTGGACCTCTCCGAGATCGGCAACGGCGGCGAAGAGCCGCCGCTGGTGCTGCTGGCCGCCGCGGAGAAGGTCGACCAGGCGGTGGTCAGCGAACTGAAGTCGACGCTGCTGGCGCACAAGGGGGATACGCCGGTGCACCTCAAGCTCGTCGGCAAGAACCAGACGGTCTTCGCGCTTTACGATTACCCGGTGAAGGTCAGTTCGATGCTCATCGGTGAGCTCAAGGGCATCCCTGGGATCACCGCCAACACCTGATGGCCGAGGCCGAGCCGGATCCCCGCCGCTGGCGGGCGCTCGCGGTCACCCTCGCCGCCGGGTTCATGACGTTGCTGGACGTCAGCATCGTCAACACGGCTCTGCCCTCGATCCAGCGCGACCTGAACACCGGCGCGGGCACCATCCAGTGGGTGGTCTCGGGCTACGCGCTCACTTTCGGCCTGGTCCTGGTCACCGGCGGCCGGTTGGGCGACGCGCTGGGCCGCCGCCGGATGTTCCTGATCGCGCTGGCCGCGTTCGTCGCGACGAGCGCGCTCGCCGGAGCGGCCTCCGATCCGGCGACGCTCGTCGCCGCCCGGCTCGCCCAGGGCTGCGCCGCGGGCATGCTGACGCCGCAGAACAGCGGCCTGATCCAGGATCTGTTCCGCGGCGCCGAGCGCGGCCGGGCGTTCGGCATGTTCGGCGCGGTCGTCGGCATCTCCACCGCGGTCGGGCCGGTGCTCGGCGGCGTGATCCTCGCGCTGTTCGGCGATCCGGACGGCTGGCGGTGGGTGTTCTACGTGAACGTGCCGATCGGCGTCGTCGCGTTCGGGCTCGCGATGAAGCTGCTGCCGCAGGCGGACCGGCGGAAGTTCCGGCTGCGCACGGAAATCGACTTCGTCGGGATCGTGCTGCTGGCCGTCGCGGTGCTCGGCGTGCTGCTGCCGCTCGTGCAATCCGAACGGGGCGGGCTCGGCCGGTTGTGGTGGCTGTTCGGGGTGGCGATCGTTTTCGGCGTGGCGTTCGTGTGGTGGGAACGGCGAGTCACGCGAAGGAACCGGCCGCCGCTGCTGGACATCCGGCTCTTCACCGGCACCCCGGGCTACGCCAGCGGCGCAGCGGTCGGGGCGCTGTACTTCTGCGGATTCGCCGGGATCTGGCTGGTGTTCGCACTCTTCTTCCAGCAGGGGCTCGGGTACACGCCGCTGCAGTCGGGGCTGGCGGTCACGCCGTTCGCGCTGAGTTCCGCCGTGACGGCGGCCGTCGCCGGGCGGCTCGTGACCCGCTTCGGCCGGAGGCTGACCGTCACCGGACTGGCCATCGTCGCCTTTTCACTGCTGTCGGTGGCACTGGTCGTGCAATGGGTGCCGCCGTCGGCCGCCGGGTTCGCGGTGGCCGGTCCGCTGCTGATCGGCGGGATCGGCGGCGGGATGGTGATCTCGCCGAACACGACGCTCACCCTCGAATGCGTGCCGAACCGGCTGGCCGGCGTCGCCGGGGGAGCGCTGCAGACCGGCCAGCGGATCGGCACCGCGATCGGCACGGCCGTGCTGGCGTCGGTGTTCGAGTCGGTGGTCCCGGCGGCCGGGCACCAGACCGCGCTCACCGCGGCGATGTGCTGCGCGGCCGGTCTCACGCTGGTCGCGCTGGCGTTCGCGACCCTGGAACTTCGCGCCCGCCGGAGGCGTGCCATCCTGACGGAGGACCGTCAAGCAGCGCAGTCCGCAGCGAATATTCACCGTACGTAATCTGGCAACTCTTATCTTGCCTCTTCGGTGAGCTACTTACCGCCACCAGGTGATACTCCATCCGGGTGACAGGTGACCTTCGGCCCTAGTGCTACTCAGAGCAACCGAGTAGACCTTATGGAGCCTTCAGAACGACACTTTGGCTACCTACAGTGGCAATTCGTTCGATCGACCGGGGATGGGTCGATCGGCCGAGAGGCCCGGGAGTCCGAAGTTCCGGGGAATGGACACCCGGAGTCGCATTCCGGTACGAAATTCGTCGGCGTCCGCGGGGGACCGTACGGCGAATCGCCGGGGCACTGCCCGGAGTGGCCGGCCGAGTGCGCGCGAAGGCAACGGGGCGGGCCCGGGCGAGGGGGAACCGGGCCCGCCCGTCTTTCTCTCCCGGCTCGTCCTTCCCCGCGCGCTGGCCGCTGATGTTCCGGCCGGGCATGTTCGTGCCGCTCGACGCTGTCTTGGGTTCCGACGGCGCGGCTCGGGCGGTCGAACGCTGTCCGTGCCGGTCGAGGCTGTCTTCGGGCTCGGCCGTGCGGCTCTCGGCGCGTCGAACGTTGTCCGTGCCGCTCGACCTCGCTCTCCTGGACCTCGCGGCTCGGGCGTGCCGAAAACGCTGACCGTGCCGCTCGACCTTGCTCTCGGAAGCCGCGCGGCCCAGGATGTTTCCCGCCTCTTGACCTTCCCCTCGGGGACGGCCCCACGCTCAGGGCGTTCCGAACGAGGGAGACCCATGACGGACCTGCTCGCCATCGGCGCGTTCGCGCGCCTGGCCCGCCTTTCGCCCAAAGCGCTGCGGCTCCACGACGAGATGAACCTGCTGCCGCCCGCCCGCGTCGACCCGGACACCGGCTACCGCTGGTACTCGCCTGATCAGCTCGACCGGGCTCGGCACGTCGTCCAGCTGCGCGGGCTCGAGATGCCGCTGCCACGGATCCGGGCCGTCCTCGACCTGCCGCCGGAAGCCGCGGCGGCCGAGGTCCGCGCGTATTGGGAGGAGCAGGAGCGGGCGTGGCACGCGAAGCGGGAACTCGCCGGGTTCTTCCTCGACCAGCTGACAGGGAAGGAAACCCCGATGTACGACGTGTCCGTTCGCGAAGTGCCCGCCCGCACGCTGCTCATCGCCTCCGAGCACCTGACCGCCGACCGGATCGGCGAGTTCGCCGCCCCGCTCTTCGCCTTCTTCGGCGGCCCGGCGGTCCCGCGCCCGGAAGGCGGCCCCGGACGGCCTTTCCTGCGCTATCACGGAGAAATCAGCAATGACAGCGACGGTCTGGTCGAGTTCTGCTGCCCGATCGATCCCGGCCGCGGGGAAGTCGCCTTTCCGGAGATGACGCTCAGCGCCGACGACGCGGGCCGCGAGGCTTACGTCACCGTGCCGAAGGCGAACATGATGACCGCGCTCGGCGCCGAGTCGCTGCACCGCTGGCTGACCGACCATCACGTCGAGGCCGATTGGAAGCCGCGCCAGATCTTCCTGTGCGATCCCGGGACGGCCGAACTCGACGATCCCGTCTTCGAGCTGGCGGTCCGGCTGCGCTGAGCCGCCCGGTTTCGCCCGGTTCCGGCCGCTCAGGGATGTCGCGCTCGCGCGGGGCCGTCGATCATGTTGGGATGGCCGCGTTCTGCGAAGAGGGGAGCGCTCATGGCCCACGAGGCATCGCCGGGCAACCGGATCCGGGTGTGGTACCGACCGATGCGGGCGCGCGACACCACCGAAGGGCACCGCGCGTCGACGCCGCTGGAATTGCTGTTCGACCTGTGTTTCGTGGTCGCCGTCGGCCAGGCCGCCGCGCAACTGCACCACGCCCTTTCCGAAGGCCACGTCGGGCACGGGGTGCTCAGCTTCGGGATGGTGTTCTTCGCGATCTGGTGGGGCTGGCTGAACTTCAGCTGGTTCGCGTCGGCGTTCGACACCGACGACGTGCCCTACCGGCTCGCCACTCTCGTCCAGATCGCGGGCGGCCTGACCGTCGCGGCCGGCGTGGACAAAGCCTTCGAGGGCGATTTCACGATCGTGGTCATCGGGTACGTCCTGATGCGCCTGGCCGCGGTCACACAGTGGCTTCGCGCGGCACGGCAAGCACCGGAGATCCGCTCGACCGCGTACTTCTACGCGATCGGCATCACGCTCTGCCAGATCCTGTGGATCGTCCGGCTCGCGATTCCCGGCACCGCGGGGTTCGTCGGCTTCTTCGTCGTCCTGGTCCTGGAACTCGCGGTGCCGGCAGTGGCGGAAGCCCGGACCACGACGCCGTGGCACTCGCATCACATCGCCGAGCGGTACGGGCTTTTCACGCTGATCGTGCTCGGCGAAACCGTGCTCAGCGCCACCAACGCGGTGAAAGAGGGGATCGCGGAGGGGGAGCACACCGGGGAGCTGGTGTCGCTGGCCGTCGCGGGCCTGGTCCTGGTGTTCTCGATGTGGTGGCTGTATTTCGACCAGCCGGGGCACGCCCGTCTCGAACGCGGCAACTCCCGGTGGACCGCGTTGAGCTGGGGATACGGGCACTACCTGATTTTCGGTTCGGCCGCGGCGGTCGGCGCCGGGCTGGAACTGGCGGTCGGTTTCGACAGCGGGCAGGTGCACGTCAGCGGCATCGTGACCGCGCTGGCCGTGACGATCCCGGTCGCGATCTTCTTGCTCAGCGTCTGGCTGCTGCACATCGGCCCGACCAACGAATGCCGTCCGATCGCGATCGGCTTCCCGGCGGCCGCGGTGCTCGTGCTCGCTGCGTCGTTCGGCCCGGCGCCGATCCACGTGACGGCGGTCCTCGCGGCGATCCTCGTCGGGGTCACGGTGATCGCGACGCACGGCGAGCCCGAGCCGGGCTGACGGCGCTCGGGTCTCGGCCGCCGGATCGACGCAGGTCAGGGGGTTGGCGCGAAAAAAGGGACCCCCCTGTTCGAGGGCTGTTTCGGGCCGTGTAATGTTCTCTTCGTCGCCAGGGAAACCCGGCGGCCACCGGGAACACGAACCAAGCTCCCACAGTAGTGGTAGAGTGGGTGGTCCCAAACCTCCGGAGCTGAACCAGCCCCCGACGAAGCCTCGAGCTTCCCAGGGTGTAGAGTTGGACTCCGGAAAAACAAAAGCTTGAAATAACGCATCGAGCTTGGCCTGGTTGATTCCGGGGCTGGTTCGGGGTGTGTTGCTTGAGAACTCAACAGTGTGCTAGTGAACTAAGCCAGTAGAGCTTATATGAAACCCCCTCGTCGGGGTTTCCTT
>NZ_JBEXMH010000149.1:0-5546 GCF_040610415.1 Amycolatopsis sp. NPDC004079
TGGGGGGTGCTTGTCAAGGCGGGAAAGATGCCTTGACAAGCACCCCCGAACCGCAGAGAAGGCTTCCTATCGGGGTGCGGGGGAGGGGCTGGGTGCACCGCTGGTTGGGTGCAGCGGCTGCGGTCTAGGTCCGTGAGGGGAACCCTGAGGGACTCTGAGTCCCTGAAGGTGGCCCTCACGGACTTCTGGCTGCGGGTCAGCGGATGAAGTCCACTACGGATTTCGTTACCCGGGTCGGGTCTTCCAGGTGGGGGAAGTGGCCGATGTCCGGCCAGATTTTGGGTTCGCTGTGCGGGCCTGCCCAGTGGACTGACGCCAGGGCGGTTTCCGGGAGGATGCAGGTGTCGTCCGCGCCGTGTAGTTGCAGTACTGGGGCGGCGATGCGGCCGTCTACGGCGTCGGTGAAGCGTCTTCCTTCGCCGCGGAATTGGGCGCGGAAGGCCCAGCGGTAGTACTCCAGGGCGGAGTGGGCGACGCCTGGGACCAGCATGGCTTGGCGGAACGCGGGCAGCGTCTCGGTGAAGTCCGAAGAGGAGCGCCAAGTCTCGCCGGACCATTTGGCGAAGAGTTCTTCTACGGCTGCCGCGTTGTCGCGGACCAGCCATTTTTCCGGGGCCATCGGTACCTGGAAGCGGAAGAGGTGGCCTACTGCGCGGATTTGGCTGCTGGTGCGCTTAACCGCCGACTTGAACGCGAGGGGATGCGCGGCGCCGATGGCGGTCACCGAGGACACGAGACGGGGATGCAGTGCGGCGACTGTCCAGGCGAGCATGCCGCCCCAGGCGTGGCCGACCAGGTGTGCCCGGCGGGCGCCTAGGGCCTTGATCAGGCCGCCGACGTCGCCCGCCAGGGTCCAGGCGTCGTAGCCGCGTGGGGGTTTATCCGAATCGCCGTAGCCGCGCAGATCTACCGCTACGGCGCGGAAACCGGCGTCGGCCAGTGCGGGCAGTTGGTGGCGCCAGGTCCACCAGAAGCCGGCGAAGCCGTGCAGGAGCAGCACTAATGGACCCTCGCCGCATTCGGCTACGTGCAGGCGGATGCCGTTGGCTGAGACGTCGCGATGCGTCCACGGGCCGTCGACCCGCACGCTCGACGGGTCCGGCGTCAGCTCCACCACCGCGCGAGGGCTGGCGTCAGCCCTGCGTCGAAGGCAGGTCGTCGTCTTCGGCGGGCTTGCGCTTGAACGCCTCAGCCGTCTCCTTGACGGTGCTGATGGTGCGCTCCGGCGCGCGCAGCTTCTTCACCTTGCGCCAGCCGAGGAACGCGGTCGCGCCCACGGTGACCAGCATCAGGCCGAACACCGTCGCGAACGCGGGCCAGCGGATGCCCCACCAGTCCGACAGGCCCTCGGCGATCAGCAGGAACAGGAAGAAGGTGCTGTACAGAAAGACGGTGAGGGCGATCAGGAAGAAGACCGTCCCCTTGAGCGCCTTCTTCGCTTCCTGCGCCAGTTCGGCTTTCGCCAGCTCGATTTCCGCGCGGACCAGCGTCGACAGGTGCTGGGTTGCGTCGCCGACGAGCTTGCCGATGGACTGCTCGCTCGCCGCGGCTTCCTCGTCGCTGGACAGGGGCAGGTACGGCACGGCCCCCACGCCGTCGGGGCTGGTGCGCTCGTGTTTGGGGCTGCTCACTGGGTCATCGTGCCACGTGGCCGTACCAGAGGCGCGACGGACCGGCGGGAGTGTCGGGATCAAGCCGCCTTCGCGTGTACTCGGCTGCGCCGCAAAAGCAGTACGGCGGCCGTCAGCGAGGCGATCGCCGAGGCGATCAAGACCGCCGCCTTGGCCACTTCGGCCGTTTCCGCGGGCAGGGCGAGTTCGGCGATCAGCAGGCTGACGGTGAACCCGACGCCGCCGAGCACGGACAGCGCCGCCACGTCTCGCCAGCTCATTCCGCTGGGCTTTTCCGCCACATGCAGCTTCACTGCCAGCAGGCTTGCCCCGAAGATGCCGACGAACTTGCCGACGACCAGTCCGATGAGGACAGCCAGCGGCAACGCGGTGGTGAAGACCGTCGACAGTGCCTCGCCGTTCACCGAGATTCCCGCGGCGAACAAGGCGAACACCGGCACCGCAACTGCCGCCGACCAGGGCTGCAGGCGGTGTTCGAGCCGGACTGCGGGTGCTTCCTCCTCGCCCTCGTCCTCGCGGACGCGGGTGAGCAGCCCGAGCGCGACGCCGGCGATCGTCGCGTGGATGCCCGCCGAGTGCACCGCGACCCAGGTGATCAGCGCGAGCGGGACGTACAGCCACGGCGAGCGGACGCGTTTGTGCTGCAGGAAGGCGTAAAGCCCGAGCGCGACCACCGCGACCGCCGCCGCGAGCAGGTTGAAACTGCTGGTGAAGAGGATCGCGATGACGAGAATCGCCCCGAGGTCGTCCACCACGGCAAGGGAAAGCAGGAACACCCGCGCGCTGCTGGGCAGGTTGGAGGCGGTCAGCGCGAGCACGCCGAGCGCGAACGCGATGTCCGTGGCCACCGGGATCGCCCACGCGCGGTCGACGCCCGGCGTGCCCCAGGCGACCGAGAGCGCGAGCACCGCGGGCACGACCATCCCGCCGACCGCGGCGATCACCGGCAACACGGCTTGCCGCCACCGGGACAGCTCGCCGACCACCAGTTCTCGTTTGAGCTCAAGCCCGGCGACGAAGAAGAACAGCGCGAGCAGGCCGTCCTTCGCCCAGTCTCCGACGGAGAGATTGAGATGCAGGAACTCCGGGCCGATCCGGAAGTCGCGCAGCGCCTCGTAAGCCGGTGCGAGCGGGGAGTTGGCCCAGACCAGCGCGACCGCGGTGGCTCCGAGCAGGATGAGTCCGCCAGTGGTTTCCGTGCGGAGGAAACGGGCGAATTCGGCGACGGCGCGTGCTGGGGTCACGAAAAACTCCTTGTGGGGACGACGGCTCTCCCGCCGACCAGACTTCCCGGCACACCGATGTCCAGTTTACCGTCCGCAGTCGCCGATTACCGGCCGTTGTGACGAACGGCAACCCGCGCCCTGCCCGATGACGCTCGCATCCGGCGGCGCTGGGCGCAAACGCAGGTCAGCCGGTCGCGTCGGCCAAGTTGTCTAGTCCATACTGACGCCGGTTTTTCGTTCACCTGTTCGCCTTCTAGCATGCGAGGAGAGAACGACAATGATGTTGAAAACAGGGACGAGGCAGTAGTGAGCACCCCGATCGACGCCCAGGCCGATACCAGATTTTTCGGGCACCCGCGGGGGTTGGCGAACCTCTTCGGCGTGGAGATGTGGGAGCGCTTCTCCTTCTACGGGATGCAGGGCATCCTCGCCATCTACCTCTATTACCAGGTCGACAAGGGCGGCCTGGGGATCGACCGGAGCGCCGCGCTCGGCATCGTCGGCGCGTACGGCGGCACGGTCTACCTCGCCACGGTCGTCGGCGCGTGGATCGCCGACCGGCTGCTCGGCTCCGAACGCACGCTGTTCTACAGCGCCATCGTGGTGATGATCGGGCACATCGCACTGGCCGTGCTGCCCGGACTGACCGGCGTCGGCGTGGGTCTCGCGTGCGTCGCGCTCGGGTCCGGCGGGCTCAAGGGCAACGCGACTTCCGTGGTCGGCACGCTGTACGCCGAGGGTGACCAGCGGCGCGACGCCGGGTTCACGATCTTCTACATGGGCATCAACCTCGGCGGGTTCATCGGCCCGCTGCTGACCGGGCTCGCCCAGCAGAACGGCGGGTTCCACCTCGGCTTCGGCCTCGCCGCGATCGGCATGGCGCTCGGCCTGATCCAGTACACGATCGGGCGGAAGAACCTCGGCGCGAAGGCGTCCGAGGTGCCGAATCCGCTGCCCTCGACGCAGCGCACGCTCGTGATCGGCGTCGCTGTGGTGATCATCGCCGCGATCGCCGCGCTGATCATGTCCGGCGTGGTCACTCCGGACAATCTCGCTGACGTCGTGGTCTACGTGGTCGTCGCGATCTCGGTGGTGTACTTCGTCGCGATCCTGACCAGCAAGAAGATCACCTCGGAGGAGCGCAGCCGGGTGCTGTCGTTCATCCCGATGTACATCGCGAGCGCCGCGTTCTTCTCGCTGTACCAGCAGCAGGCGACGGTTGTCTCGGTCTACAGCGACCAGCGGCTCGACCGCGACCTGTTCGGCTGGACGATGCCGGTGTCGTGGGTGAACTCGATCAACCCGGTCTTCATCATCGTGTTCGCCCCGGTGGTCGCGGCGATCTGGACGAAGCTCGGGCCGAAGCAGCCGTCGACGCCGATGAAGTTCGTGCTCGGCACGGTCCTGATGGGCGCGGCGTTCCTGCTGTTCCTGCCGATGGCGCACACCGGCGCGAACGGCAGCCCGTTGATCGCGCTGGCCGGCATCCTGCTGGTGTTCACCATCGCCGAGCTGATGCTGTCGCCGGTCGGGCTTTCGCTGGCGACGAAGCTCGCCCCGAAGGTGTTCCGCACGCAGATGGTGGCGCTGAACTTCCTGTCGGTGTCACTGGGCACGGCGATGTCGGGCAAGCTCGCGCAGTCCTACGACCCGAAGGACGAGGTGCCGTACTTCAGCATCATCGGCGGCACGGCGATCGTGGTCGGCGTGGTGCTGCTCGCGCTGATTCCGTTCATCCGCAAGCTGATGCGCGGTGTGCACTAGCCAACTGTGGTGCCGAAAAGCACCCCGATGAAGTAAGTGACGAGCATGGTGAGGGCGCCGACGCCGACGTTGCGCGCGATCGCGCGCCCCACCTGCGCGTTGCCGAGCCTCGCGCTCACGAAACCGGTGAGCGTGAGGCCGACGACCACCGCCAGCGCGCACGCCCAGACGCGGACGCTGACCGACGTCCAGGCGATCGCCAGCAACGGCAGCAGCGCGCCGACGGAGAACGCCAGCAGCGACGCCCACGCCGCCTGCCAGGGGCTGGTCAGGTTGTCCGGGTCGATGCCGAGTTCGGCTTCCGCGTGCGCCTGCAGCGGGTCCTTGTCGGTCAGCTCCCGCGCGACCTGCTTCGCCAGCTCCGGCGAGAGACCCTTGTCCTCGTAGATCTGCGCGAGTTCGCGTTCCTCGGCCTCCGGCATCGTTTTCAGTTCGTGCTTCTCGAGCCGCAGCAGCGCGCGTTCGGTGTCGCGCTGGGTGCTCACGCTCACGTATTCCCCGCCCGCCATGGAAAACGCGCCCGCGACGAGCCCGGCAATTCCGGCGGTGAGGATCGTGGTGCTGTCGGCGGTGGCTCCGGCGACGCCCACGACAATGCCCGCGACGGACACGATCCCGTCGTTCGCGCCGAGAACCCCGGCGCGCAGCCAGTTCAGCTTGCCGCCGAGGTCCTCGTGCGGTTCGTGCGCGTGCACCGCGTCGCCCATCGTTTCGGTCACCGCTTCAGTGAATCACGGAAATTGTTTCCGCGCGACATTTTCCGCTACTGCTGGAATGCGGTTAAGAAAGGCAATCCTCAATGAATTGTGCCTTGCCTGACCAGCTCCGGCGAAGGTCCGTGAGGGGAACCCTGAGGGAATCAGATTCCCTCAGGGTTCCCCTCACGGACTTCAAGTCACAGTCACATGGCGACAAATAGGGCATT
>NZ_JBEXMH010000150.1:0-5320 GCF_040610415.1 Amycolatopsis sp. NPDC004079
ATTGTGCTGACGGTTCGGGGGTGCTTGTCAAGGCGGGAAAGATGCCTTGACAAGCACCCCCGAACCGCAGGGAGGCTTCGTATCGGGGTGCGGGGGAGGGGCTGGGTGCCTCGATCGTGGGTGCATCGGCGGCGGTTGGGTGGTGGTCCGTGAAGGGCTCCTTGAGGGAATCTGGTTCCGTGAGGGGCCCCTTGAGGGAATGTCGGTCCGTGAGGGGAACCCTGAGGGACTCTGAGTTCGTGAGGGTTCCCCTCACGAACGGCGGGCTCAGGAGTTGCGGTCGATGTTCAGTGCGGAGAACGTCTGCACCACCGGCATCAGTTCGATGACGTTGATGTTCACGTGTTGTGGCTGGGAGCTGGCCCAGAACACCGACTCGGCGACGTCGTCCGCGGTCAGGGGCGTGGTTCCGGCGTAGACGCCTGCTGCCTTGTCCTGGTCGCCGCCGAAGCGGACGGTCGAGAATTCTGTGCCGCCGACCAGGCCTGGCTCGACGTTTGTCACTCGGACGCCGGTGCCGCGCAGGTCGGAGCGCAGGTTGAGGCTGAACTGGTGGACGAACGCCTTGGTCGCGCCGTAGACGTTCGCGCCGGGGTAGGCGTAGCTGCCCGCGACGGAGCCGATGTTGATCACGTGGCCGGCGCCGCGTTCGACCATGCCGGGCAGCACCGCGCGGGTCAGGTGGACGAGACCGGTCACGTTGGTCTCGATCATCTGGTCCCAGTCGTCCAGTTTCGCCTCGTGCGCGGGTTCGAGACCCTTCGCGAGGCCGGCGTTGTTGACCAGGATGTCGACCTTCGCCCACTCCTCGGGCAGTTCCGCGACGACGTCTGCGACCGCGGCTGCGTCGCGGACGTCCAGCACCAGCGGGTAAACCGCGTCGCCGAGTTCGTCCGCGAGGGTCTTCAGCCGGTCGCCGCTGCGGGCCGCGGCGACGACTCGCGCGCCTTCCGCGACGAACCGGCGCGTGATCGCGGCACCGAATCCGGCGCTCGCGCCGGTCACCAATACGGTCTTCATGGAGTGCGTCACCGTTCTTCTGCGTGGTCCGGCCGGACCTGGTCCAGGAAGCGGCCGAACACGTCGTTGAACTCGGCCGCGCGTTCCAGGTTAGGCAGGTGTCCCGCGTCGTCCAGCACCACCAGCTCCGAGGCGGGCACGAGCTGGTGCAGCAGCCGTGCGTCGGCGACGGGAGTGAACTCGTCCTCGCTGCCCACGACGACCAGCGTCGGCACGGTGACCTGCTTGAGGGAATCGCGGTAGTCCGGTCGTTTCGCCCGTGCTCGGAGTGCTGCCGCCGCCCCTGTTGCCGGTGCGTCGCACATCATCTTTTGGACGTGTGCGGCCACTTCGGGCTTAGAACGGAGCGTGCCGGGCGACACCATCTTCGGCAGCAGCTCGTCGGCGTACGCGGTCATGCCTTCCGCAAGCACCCGGTCCGCGGCCTGGTTGCGGATCACCTTTCCTTCGGCGGTCTCGGGCTCGGCGAACGTGTCGGCGAGCAGCAGCGCGGCAATGCGCTGCGGGTAATCCCGGACGGTCTGCATCACGATCTGCCCGCCCATCGACAGCCCGCCCAGCGCGAACCGGCCGAGCCCGAGGTGGTCGGCCAGCCCGATCAGATCCTCGGCGAAGTCCTCGAGCCCGCTGACCGCCGGGCCGGTGCTTTCCCCGTATCCCCTCAGGTCAGGAACCACGACCCGGTGCCCGTTTCGCGCGAGGTGCTCAGCCTGCGGACCCCACATGGACCGGTCGAACGGGTGCCCGTGCACGAGAAGCACCGGGATCTTCGGCTGCGCCCCCAGGTCGCCGTAGGCGATCCGGGCACCCGAGGGGAGAAGGACTTTCTGCATGTCCCCGACGCTAATCGGGGCGATTTCTCAGTGCAATAAGGCGCAATGTAGTCGGAGCAATGTTTTTCTAGCGCAGCTTCGCGAAGAACGCGCGGACGTCGCCTGCCCACAACTCCGGCACCTCCTGCGCCGCATAATGCCCGCCGCGGTCGTACTCGTTCCACGACACGAGGTTCCGGTGATGCTCGGTGAACACGCGGATCGACGGCAGGTCGCCGGGGAACTGCGCGACCCCGAGCGGCACCGGGTCGCGGCCCTCGGCGGGCGTCTCCCGGCTTTCGTCGGCGTAGATCCGGATCGCCGAACCCGCGGTGCCGGTCAGCCAGTGGATCGTGACGTGGGTGAGGATCCCGTCGGCGTCGAGACCGTGGTCGTGCATCGCCTGCGCGTTCCAGCCGAGCAGACCGACCGGGGAGTCGGACAACGCGTGCGCGAGAGTTTGCGGCTGCTGCGCCTGGACGACGCCGTAGGACGCTTCGTGGGTGAAGTAGTGCTGGAACGCGTCCCACGCGGCTTTGTCCTTAGCGGACAGTTCGGCAATCCACTGTGGATCGTCGTCGGGCGGCGGATCCCAGGTCTGCGTCACGTGCGCGCCGATCACCTGCTCCGGCGCGACGCGACCGACCTCCGGCGCGATCCCCGAACCCCAGTCGTTGCCCGCCGTCCCGTACCGCTGGTAGCCGAGCCGGCGCATCAACTCCGCCCACGCCCGCGCGATCCGCTGCGGACCCCAGCCGGCGTCGGCCGTCGGACCGGAGAACCCGAACCCGGGCAGCGACGGAAGCACGACGTCGAACGCGATCGACGGGTCAAGCCCGTGCGCGCGAGGGTCGCTCAACGGTCCGACCGCGGCCAGGTACTCCGCCGCCGACCCGGGCCAGCCGTGGCTGAGGATCAACGGGATCGCGTCCGGCTCCGGCGAACGGGCGTGCAGGAAGTGGACATTGCTGCCGTCGATCGTCGTCGTGAACTGCGGATATTCGTTGAACCGCCGTTCCCAGGCCCGCCAGTCGTAGTGGTGCCGCCAGTGCTCGGCCAGCTCGCGCACCCGGCCGACGCTGACGCCGTAACCTTGGTCTCCGCCGATTGGCTCGGGCGCCCACTTCGTCCGATCGAGCCGCTCTCGCAGATCGACCAGGTCCGCTTCCGGGACCTCGAGTCGATACGGCCGGATCTCGTCAGTCATGCTCAGCTCCTTCGGAGAGCCGCCGGGCGCGGGCGTTGAGATACCGCACCTGACGGATGTTGGTAGCGAGCTCGGCCGCGCGCAGGTAAGCGCTCCGGGCTGCTTCGCGGTCGCCCGCCTTTTCCAGAAGATGTGCCCGCGCCGCATAGAATCGCCGGTCGCGGTTGTCCAGCGCCGCAAGCAGTTCGAGCCCCGCCGCCGGCCCGTCCGCCATCCCGACCGCGACGGCGTGGCTCACCTTCGCGACCGGACTCGCCGAAACCTTGAGCAGCAGCCGGTAAAGCGCGACGATCTGCCGCCAGTCGGTCTCCTCCGCGGCGGGTGCCTCGTCGTGGACCGCCGCGATCCGCCGCCTGCAGCTGATACGGCCCGACCGGCCCGCGCGGCAACGCCGCCGTCACCAGCTCCACCCCGCGCCGGATCGAGTCGGCCTTCCACTGTGTCCGGTCCTGCTCGTGCAGCGGAACCAGCTCGCCCTGCTCGGTGACCCGCGCTGGGGATCGGGCGTCGGTCAGCAACATCAACGCGAGCAGACCTGCCGCCTCGCTGTCGTCGGGCAGCAGCGCGGCGGTCATCTCCGCCAGCCGGATCGCCTCCGCGACCAGGTCGCCGCGGTGCAAGTCCGGTCCTGACGTCGCCGAGTAGCCCTCGGTGAAAATCAGGTAGAGGACATGCAGGACCGCGTCGAGCCGCTCGCGCCGCGCCTCCTCCGGCGGCATCCGGAACGGGACGCCGCTGTCCTGGACGGTCCGCTTGGCCCGGGAAATCCGGCGGGTCATCGAGTCCTCGGAGGTCAGGAACGCGCGCGCGATCTCCGCGGTCGTGAGCCCGCCGACGGCCCTGAGCGTGAGTGCGATCTGCGACGCTGCCGTGAGCGCCGGATGGCAGCAGAGCAGGAGCAGGATCAACGTGTCGTCGGCGTCGCCTTGGTGTTCGCCGACATCCTCCCGGGCTGCCCGGACTTCCCGCTCCCGTCTCGCCTGTTCGGCCCGGAGCAGGTCGATCAGCTTTCGGCTCGCTACCTGGAGCAGCCAGCCGAAGGGGCGCTCGGGGATCCCCGACTCCGGCCACTGCTGGGAGGCTTTGAGCAGGGCTTCTTGGACAGCGTCCTCGGCCGGGTCGAACCGCCCGTAGCGGCGGACCAGCGCGCCCAGCACCTGCGGGGCGAGGATGCGCAGGGTGCCGTTGACCGTGGCCTCGGATTCGTCGGTCATCTCTGCCGCCTTGGTCGGTTGTCTGGTTACGGCGCGTCCCGACCAGGTCAGAGTTCGCTCTCGGCACCCATCACCGGCCGGACCACGACTCCGGCCTCGGACAACCGGCCCGGTGCCTTGAGCAGCCCGGCCGCGATGTCGGTCGCCCGGTCGAAACTGGCGCAGTCGACCATCCAGTACCCGGCGATGACCTCCTCGGTCTCGCCGAACGGCCCGTCGGTGACGACCGGAACCCCGTCCCGCAGATCGAGGCGGCGGGCGAGTACGGGGGCGGTGAGCCCCTGCGTCTCGATCAGCTCGCCCGATTCGGCCAGCGCCCCGGTGTACCCGGCGAGGAACTCGTCGATCGCCGCCAGCTCCGCCGGGGTAGCGCCGTCCTTGCCGCCGAGGTGGTCGTAGTCCTGCTGGTTGCCGTAGGCCAGGATCAGGTACTTCATCGGGTGCTCCCTCTCGGTCGGGTCTGCTCTCGTGACCGGCGCTTGGCCGCCGGTCGGGGAAAGAACGAAGCTGCCTGCCCGGGACCGGACATCGCCTCGACGTCCGTTCTCGTGACCCGGGTCACTCGCTGGTCGCTTTGGAGCTCATGGTGCACCTGGCAGAACGCTCCCGCTGCCGATGCGCCCCCTGTCGTCTCCGCAGCTTCTCCCGCCGAACCGATCCGCTGCTGGCCCCTTCTCGACACCGCACCCGGTCGCGGCGCTCATCTCGACCCGCCGCTCTTGATGCCTCGGCCGGTCCGTATTGGGGAGCGAGGGGACCACTCGCTCCCACTATTCGCCGATAACGCGCGGCCCGTTCCTCCGGATCGCGGCATCCGCGAGCCGATAAGCCACCGGATTCGCCGTGCTCTGCTCCGCCGACTCCGGGCCCGGCACCCCGCCAGATCGGCCGCCACGGGGCTATTCGGCCGGTTGACCTGCGAAGATTGTATTAAGGGACCCCCCTGTTTCGGGCCGTTTTGAGCCGTGTAATGTTCTCCAAGTCGCCAGGGAAACCGGGTGGCCGCCGGGACACGAACCAAGCTCTCGCCTCTAGGGTGATTGAGTGGGTGTCCCACCAAAAACTGC
>NZ_JBEXMH010000151.1:0-4116 GCF_040610415.1 Amycolatopsis sp. NPDC004079
GTGCGGCGGGCCAGGGCGCGGGCGGCGTCGTCGAGCTCGAGGCCCGGGTTGCGCGCCACATGCCCCGCCAGATCACGAGCCTGGTCGCGGAGTGCGTCCGGGGTCTTGGCGGAAAGGATCCACGGAAGCGCGTGTTCGTCGGCGAACACGGTGGGCCGGTTCGGCTCGACGGGTTCGGGAGGGGGCGGTTCTTCCAGGATGAGGTGCGCGTTGGTGCCGGAGATGCCGAACGACGAGACGCCGGCGCGGCGCGGGCGATCGCCGGCAGGCCAGGGTTTGCTGTCGCTGAGCAAGGCGATCGCGCCCGAGGACCAGTCCACGTTCCTGGTGGGGCGATCGGCGTGCAGCGTGGGGGGCAGGGTGTGGTGGTGGAGCGCGAGGATCATTTTGATCACGCCGGCGATTCCGGCGGCGGCTTGGGTGTGGCCGATGTTGGATTTGATGGAGCCGAGCCAGAGCGGTCGGTCGCGGTGTGGGGCGAAGACGGCGTGGAGGGCGTTGGCTTCGATGGGGTCGCCGAGGGTGGTTCCGGTGCCGTGGGCTTCGATGGCGTCGATGTCGTGGGGGGTGAGCCGGGCGTCGGCGAGTGCTTCTTGGATGACGTGTTGCTGGGCGAGTCCGTTGGGTGCGGACAGTTGTGCGCTGGCGCCGTCTTGGTTGACGGCGCTGCCGCGGATGACGGCGAGGATTCGTCGGTGGTTGCGTTGGGCGTCGGTGAGTCGTTCGAGCAGGATCATGCCGGCGCCTTCGCCGAATCCGGTGCCGTCGGCGTTGTCGGAGAAGGGTTTGCAGCGTCCGTCGGGGGCGAGTCCGCGTTGTCTGCTGAATTCGATGAGGAGTCCGGGGGTGGACATGATCGTGACTCCGCCGGCGAGGGCGAGGTCGGTTTTGTGTTGGCGGAGGGCTTGGACGGCGAGGTGGACGGCGACCAGGGATGAGGAGCAGGCGGTGTCGATGGTGATCGCGGGGCCGTGGAGGTTGTAGGTGTAGGCGATGCGCCCGCTGGCGATGCTGAGTGCGCTGCCGGTGCCGAGGTGGGGTTCGTGTTGGGGTGGCGGGGTGTGGTGGCGGCTGGCGTAGTCGTTGTACATCGTGCCGATGTAGGTGGCGGTGTTGCTGTGCTGGAGCGTCGCGGGTTCGATATGGGCGTTTTCCAGGGTGTGCCAGGTGGTTTCGAGCAGCAGCCGGTGCTGGGGGTCGATGGTGAGCGCTTCGCGGGGGCTGATGCCGAAGAAGGCGGGGTCGAAGTGGTGGGGATCGGCCAGGGTGTGCGCGGCGGTGGCGTAGGTGGTGTGCGGATGGTCGGGATCGGGATGGTGCAGATCAGCGGGCCAGCCACGACCAACCGGAAACGGACCAGCGCTGTCGACCCCGCCCGTCACGGCTCGCCAGAGATCCGCCGGGCAGGCGACATTCGCCGGATAGCGGCAGGCCATCCCGACCACCGCGACCGGTTCCGTGTCGTCGACCGGGCCGGTCGGCCGGGCCGGGCCGGTGCTTTCCTCGGCGTTGCCGAGCACGGCGGTCACCAGATGGTCGGCGAGCCTGGCCGGGGTGGGGCAGTCGAACAGCAGAGTCGCGGGCAGCGCCAGCCCGGTCGCGGCGTTGATCCTGTTGCGCAGCTCCACCGCGGTCAGCGAATCGAATCCCATGTCGAAGAATCCGCGGTCGACGTCCACCGCGAGGGCGTCCGCGTGCCCGAGAATCGCGGCCGCCAGCGAGCGCACGAATTCCAGCGCCACCCGGCCCTGGTCCGCGGCCGCGGCGATCTCCCCGGCCAGCCGATTCCCGCCGGAGTCTCGTCTCGCCGGCTTCGGAGCGAGATTGAGCAGTACCGCGGGCAGCGCCTGGGCTTGCACCAGGTCCCGCAGGGCGACGCGGTCCAGCCTCGCTGCCACGACGGTCGGCTCGACAGCCGTCGCGGCGGCGTCCAGGACTTTCAGGGCCAGGTCGGTGGCCAGCGGCGCGAGCCCGGCACGCCGGATCCGGGCGCGGGCAGCCGTGCCGAGCGACTGGGTCAGCGCGCTGCCTTCTTCCCACAGGCCCCACGCCACCGACACCGCGGGCAGACCGGCGGCCCGTCGTTGCGCGGCGAGGGCGTCCACGAACGCGTTGGCAGCGCTGTAGCCGGCTTGGCCAGGGCTGCCCAGCGTTCCGGCCGCTGAGGAGAACAGCACGAAGGCCGCCAGTCCGGAGGTGAGTTCGTGCAGATGCCAGGCGCCGAGGGCTTTCGGCCCGAGCGCGACGCCAACCTGTTCCGCGGTCAGCTCGGTCACCGTGGCATCGGCCAGCGCGCCGGCCAGGTGCACGACCGCGGTCAGCGGGTGTGCACCCGGGATTCGGTCCAGCAGTGCGGCCACTGCGTCCCGGTCGGCGACGTCGCAGGCGGCGACGGCGACCTCGGCGCCTAGGTCCGCGAGTTCCGCGGTCAGCTCGGCCGCGCCAGCGGCGTTCTGTCCGCTGCGGCTGGCCAACAGGAGATGCCGGAGGCCGTGCACGGAAACCAGGTGCTTGGCCACGGCGGCGCCCAGCGTCCCGGTACCGCCGGTGATCAGCACGGTGCCTTCAGGATCGACGGCGTCCCAACCGGAATCCGCGTCGAACTCACGGGCCGGGGCCAGCCGGGGGACCAGAATCCGCCCGTCGCGGACCGCTGTCTGCGGCTCGCCGGTGGCCAGCGCGGCGGGCAGCATCGAGCCGTCGTCGCCTTCGGGCAGGTCTACCAGCGCGAACCGGCCGGGGTGCTCGAGTTGCGCGGAGCGCACCAGCCCCCACACCGCAGCACCGACGAGATCCGGCGTCCCGTTCGCCGGTACCGCTTCCTGGGTGCCGAAGACCAGGCGGCTGCTCGCGAATCGGTCTTCGGCGAGCCAGTTCCGGATCAGTGTCAGCACCGAGTCCACAGTGGACCGCAGATCGCCGTCGCGGCACGGGACGATGGCCAGCACCGCATCCGGGGCCGGTGACGGCACCGAGGCGAGGTCGAACCCGCTGATGCCGTCCGGAATGGAGGCGTCGCCGAGCACGGTGACGGCGGGCGCCGGCCCGCTTGCCTTCGCGGGCACCCAGTCGAGAGCGAACACCGCGCTTCGGGCGGTGCCGACCTCGCTGCCGGCCGGGACCGGCCGGGTCACCAGCGCGTCGACCGAAGCCACCGGTGTGCCTTCCTCGGCAAAGATGCTCAGGCCGATCGCGTCGGGGCCCGAGCGGCGGAGGTACACCCGGAGCACCTCCGCGTCGGTCGCGGTCGCGGTGACCCCGGTCCAGGTGAACGGCATCCGGGTGGTCCCGTCCTCGGTGAGCGCTGCCGGATGCAGGGCAGCGTCGAAGACCGCCGGGTGGAGGGTATGGCCGTCGGCGTCGGCTGCCGCGATCTCTGCGTAGAGGTCGTCGCCTGCTCTCCATGCCCGCAGGACATTGCGGAACGCCGGGCCGTAGTGCAGGCCGGTGTCGGCGAGCTCGTCGTAGAGCCGGTCGAGATCGAGCGGCGTGCCGGAGGCGGGCGGCCAGACGGCGGGAGCGGACCGGGCCTCGGGCGGGGTGGTGGTGAGGGTGCCGGTGGCGTGGGGTGTCCAGGGGTGGTGGGGGTCGTGGGTTGGTTTGGTGTGGAGGGTGAAGGTGCGGGTGTTGTCGGTGGGGGCGTGGATGTGGAGTTGGAGTGCGGTGGGTTCGGCGGTGACGACGGGGGTGTGGACGGTCAGTTCCTGGATGTACGGGTGGTCAGTGTGCTGCCCGGCGTGCAGGACGAGGTCGAGTATCGCGGTGCCGGGCAGGATCGGGGTGTCGTGGACTCGGTGGTCGGCGAGCCATGAATCGTCCTTTGCGGACACCTGGCCGGTGAACAGGTGCGTGCCGGTGTCGGGGACGGGGACGGCCGCGGCGAGCAGCGGGTGGCCGACCGGTTGCTGGCCGAGATGCGCGGGGTCCGCGCCGTCGGGTTCGCCGTCGAGCCAGTAGCGCTTGCGTTGGAAGGGGTAGGTGGGCAGGTCGGGGAGGTGGGGGTGGGGCGGGTTGATGGTGTGCCAGTGCACGGTGAGTCCGGTGAGGTGGGCGTGGGTGAGGGCGTGGAGGAGTTGGGTGGGGGTGTGTTTGTTGCGGTGGAGGGTGGGGATGGTG
>NZ_JBEXMH010000152.1:0-3971 GCF_040610415.1 Amycolatopsis sp. NPDC004079
GGGGGCTCTCTCCCGCGGGGGGGCGGCGGGGGGGGGGGGGCCTTCGGCCTGTCACGCCGGGCAGCCCCCAAACGCCGGCGCGATCCCGCGTGGTGGGCAAGTGAGCGGTCAGGGCTGGGCCTGGTTGCGGAAGTCGTGGCTCGCGTCCGGAGGTCTAAACCTCGACTTGAGGTCTAGACCACCGGCTTGTTATTCGGAAGCCGTGCTGTGCAAAGCCTTGCTCAGCGCCGCCACTGTCAGCTCCACTTGCCACGGTCGCGCCCCGCCCGCCCGCAGCACGTCCGCCACCGAGTCTTCCGCGAGGTCGGCCGGGGGGCGCCAGCAGGTGCGCCGGACGAGATCCGGCAGCAGCAGGTTCTCCACCGGCAGCTTGCGGTCCTCCGCGATCGCTGCCAGTGCGGCTCGGGCGGCGGCCAGGCGGGCGGCGGCGTCGGGGTCTTTGTCGGCCCAGCGGTTCACCGGCGGCGGACCGTCGTTGGGTTGGCTCGGGCTCGGCAGTTCGCTCGTCGGCAGCGCTTTCGCCGCCTGCAAATGCCGCAGCCAGCTGGCGGTGTACTTGCGCTGCACGCGTCCGCTGAATACCGGCAGCGCCTGCAGTTCCTCGACGGTCTTCGGGTCCGAGGTCACCGCGTTGACGATCGCGCTGTCCGGCAGGATCCGGCTCGGCGCGCGGTCACGCTTGCGGGCCAGTTCGTCGCGGGCCTGCCACATTTCCCGCACCGCGGCGAGGCCGCGCGGGCTGCGGATCTTGTGCACCCCGGACGTCCGGCGCCACGGTTCGGCTCGCGGCGCGGGCGGGGGAGCGGTGCGGACCGCCTCGAACTCCTGCTGCGCCCACTCCAGCTTGCCCTGCGCCGCCAGCTCGGTTTCGAGCTTCGCGCGCAGTTCGTTGAGCAGCTCGACGTCGAGGGCGGCGTAGTTGAGCCAGTCGATCGGCAGCGGCCGCTTCGACCAGTCCGCAGCGCTGTGCCCCTTTTCGAGCGTGTACCCGAGCAGCAGCTCCACGAGCGTGCCCAGCGCGACGCGTTCGTACCCGGCCAGCCGTCCGGCCAGTTCGGTGTCGAACAGCGACAGCGGCCGCAGGTCCAGTTCCGCCAGGCACGGCAGGTCCTGGGACGCGGCGTGCAGCACCCATTCGGTGTCGTTGAGGACGTCCCGCAGCGGGGCAAGGTCGTCGGCGAGCGCGATCGGGTCGATCAGCACCGTGCCGGAGCCTTCGCGGCGCAGCTGGACGAGATAGGCCTTGGGCCAGTACCGGTAGCCCGACGCCCGTTCGGTGTCGACGGCGACGGCTCCCGTGCCCGCGGCGAGCCGCGCGCACGCCTCGGCGAGCGCGACGGGATCGGTCACCACCGGTGGGGTGCCTTCGGCCGGTTCGCGGAGCAGCACCGGCGTTCCGGAGTCCTCGGTGGTCTCGTCTCCGGTCCGGGCTCCGTCCGCCTGTGCAGTTCCCATGTCCGACGACCCTACGGGACGAGCGGACCGCGCCTGGTCCGCCCGCCCCGCAGGGGCGTGGTTCGTCGTCGTCAGCGGATCACGCCGGCTCGCATCGCCAGCGCGACCATCTGCGCCCGGTCGCCCGTGCCGAGCTTGCGCCCGATGCGGGACAGGTGGGACTTGACGGTGAGCGCGGAGAGGGAAAGCTCCTCCCCGATCTCCTTGTTCGACTGCCCGTCCGCGACGAGCTGGAGCACCTCCACCTCGCGAGCGGAAAGCTCGCGCGGGGTGTTGTCGGTGCCCGCCACTCGCGTGCCGGTCGCCAGGACCGGGGCCACGCTCGGGTCGGCGTAGACGCCGCCTTCGAGAACCCGGCGCACGCCGTCGGTGACTACCACCGGCGACGCCGACTTCAGCAGGTACGCCTGAGCTCCGGCCTGGAACGCGGAGCGCACCGCGTACGGGTCGTCGGAGGATGCCAGGACCACCACGCGCGGCCAGCCGTGGCTACGGAGTTCCGTAACCAGCTCGATGCCGCTGCCGTCCGGCAGTCCGAGATCGAGGATCGCCAGGTCGCACGGGCCGGTGGCCTGTGCTCGCGCCCTCGCCTCGGCCACCGTGGCGGCCTCGTGGACAGTGCCCGCACCCATCTGTGCGAGTCGTGCTGCGATTGCCTCCCTCAACAGCGGGTGGTCATCGACCACCAACACGGAAAAAAGCTCTTCCCGCGGGTGCGGAACCATGCTCGCCGGCAAAGCACCGGCTGGCGTGGATCGGACGGCCTGAGATAAGCCGACGGTAGCCACGTCACTACCTCCCTGGAGTCGGTCGTGCCCCCCGACCGGCACCGGGACCTTCGGCCGTTCAGCCGCGCCAGCTTTAGACCGAAAGTGGTGTCGTCCCAGGCACTGTAGCCGTCCGGACGCCGTTGCGGGGGGATCGAATGGGTATCTATCCGAAACAGTTCGTCACTCAGCGAGGTCGTTGTAACACGATCGGACTAACGATCGGAGTCTTGTTAACGACTGACGACCGGGCCGCGATGCACCTGAGTTACCGGCATCGAAACGGGCGTGCAGATGGCCCGTGCACCTGCGGGTGCTGCCGGAGCGGGGCCGCCGCCCCGGCGACCCGGGCCCGGAAATGCGCTCCGGCCGGGGCAAGATCATTTTCTTTCACGTTTTGCCCTGCATGCTGCCCGGCCGCCGGCGTCCTGACGGAGGCGTCGAAAAGGGGCCGGGAACCGCGTCGAAGCTGGTTACCGGGGGTTCACTGGCTGTGATCACGCCCGGCCACGAACGTGCGGCATCCGGAGCAGCGGCCGCCGGAGTCCACGTTGGACGGTCGGTGGTGGGCGTCGGTGAAGCCCCGCCGAAGATCCCGGCGGAGCGCCGGGAGGGCTCGAATCCGCCCGGGAAGGCGCGTTCGTGCGCGTGCAAGCGCCGCGAAGAGGCTGCCCGACCGGGTGAACTTAGGAAATCAGGAGCTTTGGCGCTGTTCAAACAGCGTGACGCCCACTGGAGGCAGTCCCACGACGCTCGCCATCACCTGGCAGAACGCGAGCCCGTGCGGGCCGAGCGCGGCGTCGGTCGGGGTCCAGGAGGCCCGCAGTTCGAGGTCGTCGGTGCGGGCCGGGCCGGAGATGTCGCCGAAGCGGGCCGAGGAGGTCTCCGTGACAGTGCCGCCGAGCGCCTTCCACGAGGCGCCGGAGGCCTCCAGCGCGTCGGTCAGCCACGACCAGCCGACCGCGGGAAGGAACGGGTCCGTGGCCAGCTCGCGATCGAGCTCGGCGCGGACGTACATGACCAGCCGCAGCACGCCGTCCCAGCCCTCTTGGCCGTCCGGGTCGTGCAGCAGGACCAGCCTGCCGGACGCCTCGACGTCGGCGGGTCCGGAGAGCTCGCAGCTCAACGCGTACGACCACGGCGCGAGCCGCTGCGGCGCGCGCATCGTCTCCAGGCGGATCTCCGGGCGCGGCCGGACGGCTTGCAGCGCCGCGACGGCTTCGCGGAAGAGATCGGGCACTGGCGTCATCGCGGTCACGCACCGACTGTAGGGCGGCGACGCCCCGTTGCGGACGCAGGCGCGCCGAGCGAGACCCACCCGCGACCCGGCGGACGGCTCCGGCTGCCCCTCCGTCTCTCTCGCCGTGCCCGTTCCCGGCGTGCTCCTGCCGCTGCTTCGGCGGGGTCCTGCGCGCCCCGAGTGTGCGTGGGTGCGCAGGGCGGCGGCCGGGCTGGCCGTGGTGTGTCGGTGTTGAGGACGTCGTCGATGCCGACTTGGTTGCATCGGACGCACACAACGCCGAGTTGGGCTTGCGTCTCGCGCGCCCGACGTCGCGGCGGGTGCATCGCGCAACCAACGCCACATTGGCGTCTTCTCATCGGCAGCTGTATCCGGCTCTGCCACGGCGATGCGGAGCGGGCTGGGCTGCGACGGCCGCGTGGCTCCCTAGCCGATGGACCCGGCCCTGCGTAGGTCCGTGAAGGGCTCCTTGCAGGAATCAGATTCCCTCAAGGAGCCCTTCACGGACC
>NZ_JBEXMH010000153.1:0-3550 GCF_040610415.1 Amycolatopsis sp. NPDC004079
GTGAGGGGAACCCTGAGGGACTCAGAGTCCCTCAGGGTTCCCCTCACGGCGTTTCACCGAAATCAGGCGCCTGGTGGGCGGTCCCGGACTACGCAGGTGAGCCTTGCGGTGCAGGTGCGGCGGCCCTCGTCGTCTGTCAGCACGATTTCCGACGTGATGGTGCCGCGGCCGACATGCAGCGGGGTCGCGACGCCGGTGACGGTGCCGGAGCGGACCGCGCGGTGGTGAGTGCAGGACAGCTCGAGCCCCATAGCAGCGCGCTCAGGGCCCGCGTTGAGCGCGGCCAGCACCGAGCCGAGGGCTTCGGCGACGGTGGCGTTCGCGCCGCCGTGCAGGAGGCCGTAGGGCTGGAGGTTGCCTTCGACGGGGATCGTGCCGACGACCCGCTCGGGCGTCATCTCCACGAGCTTCAGCCCGATCTTGTCGTTCAGCTGCTGGCCCGCTGCCGCGGGGTCCATGCCCGCGAACTGGCCCGGCGTGATTTCCGCCGTCTGCTCGGTCACTCTCTGCTCCTCAACCTATGCGACACGCAAGAGTGTCAGACCCTCACCCTAGACTCGCCCCCGTGAGCCCGACCGAGAACCGAACCGTTGCCAACGCCACAGGCGCCGCCGCCGGGAAAGACCGCCCCCGGCTGCTGCTGATCGACGGCCATTCGATGGCCTATCGCGCCTTCTTCGCCCTGCCTGCGGAGAATTTCCGCACGAAGACCGGGCAGGTCACCAACGCGGTCTTCGGCTTCACCTCGATGCTCATCAACCTGCTGCGCGACGAGAAGCCCACGCACCTCGCGGTGGCCTTCGACCTCTCGCGCAAGACCTTCCGGTCGGAGACGTACGCCGACTACAAGGCCAATCGCAGCGCCACGCCGGACGAGTTCCGCGGGCAGGTCGACCTGGTGAAGGAGGTGCTCGAGGTACTCGGCATCCCGTCGCTCACGAAAGAGAACTACGAGGCCGACGACGTCATCGCCACGCTCACCACGCAGGCCGGCGAAGATTACGACGTCCTGATCTGTACCGGCGACCGCGACGCGTTGCAGCTGGTCACCGATCGGGTGACCGTTTTGTACCCCAAGCGGGGCGTCTCCGACCTCGTGCGGTTCACGCCGGACGCGGTCGAAGAGAAATACGGCCTCACCCCGACCCAGTACCCGGACTTCGCGGCCCTGCGCGGCGACCCGTCGGACAACCTGCCCGGCATCCCCGGCGTGGGGGAGAAGACCGCGGCCAAGTGGATCCGGCAGTTCGGCTCGCTGGCCGACTTGATCGACCGGGTCGACGAGGTCAAGGGCAAGGTCGGCAACGCGCTGCGCGAGCACCTGTCGTCGGTCCAGCTCAACCGGCAGCTCACCGAACTGGTCCGCGACGTGCCGCTGGAGTCCGTGCCGGACGAGCTGGAGCTGCGGCCGTGGGATCGCGAGGCGGTGCACCGGCTGTTCGACGAGCTGGAGTTCCGCGTGCTGCGCGACCGGCTCTTCGAAAACCTGACCAGCGCCAAACCGGAGGCCGACGAGGGCTTCGACGTGTCCGGTTCCGCGCTCGCGCCGGGCACGCTCGGCGCGTGGCTCGAAGCGCACGCCGGTGCGGCCGAGCCGGTCGCGCTGTCGTTCCGGACGACCGGCGCTTCCGTCCGTTCCGACCTCAAGGCGGTCGCCTTCGCGACGGCCGACGGCGAGGGTGCGTACGTCGACGTCACCGCGATGGACGAGGCGGACGACCGGGCGCTGTCGGCGTGGCTCGAGGACCCGAAGGTCCGCAAGATCGGCCACGACCTGAAGGTGCCGCTGCACGCGGTGCGCGCCCGCGGCTGGACGTTCGCCGGGCTCAGCATGGACACCGCGCTCGCCGCGTACCTCGCGCGGCCGGGGCAGCGCACGTTCGGGCTCGACGACCTGGCCCTGCGCTACCTGCACCGCGAGCTGCGCTCGGAAGCGGGCGACGGCGACGGTCAGCTGTCGCTGCTCGACGGCGGCGCGGACGAGCTGGAGCAGAAGGAGATTTCCGCCGAACTGGTGAAAGCGCGCGCGATCTTCGAGCTCGCCGGCGCGCTCACCACCGAGCTGGAGGAACTCGGCGGCGCGAAGCTGCTGGCCGAGCTGGAACTGCCGCTGCTGGAAGTGATCACCGAACTCGAAGCGGCGGGCATCGCGGTCGACGTCGACCAGCTCACCGAGCTGGAAGCGCACTACCTCAGCCGCGTCACGCAGGCCGCGGACTCCGCGTACGAGGTGATCGGCAAGCAGATCAACCTCGGTTCGCCGAAGCAGCTGCAGGTGGTGCTGTTCGACGAGCTGGGCATGCCGAAGACCAAACGCACCAAGACCGGCTACACCACCGACGCCGACGCGCTGCAGTCGCTGTTCGAGAAGACCGAGCACCCGTTCCTGCAGCACATGCTGGAACACCGCGACGCGACGCGGCTGCGCACCACGGTCGAGGGCCTCATCAAATCGGTCGCCGACGACGGGCGCATCCACACCACGCTCCAGCAGACGATCGCGGCCACCGGGCGGCTGTCGTCGGTCGAGCCGAACCTGCAGAACATCCCGGTGCGCACCGAGGAAGGCAGGCGCATCCGCGACGCGTTCGTGGTCGGCGACGGCTACGCCGAGCTGATGACCGCGGACTACAGCCAGATCGAAATGCGGATCATGGCGCACCTGTCGAAGGACGAGGGCCTCATCGAGGCCTTCAACAGCGGCGAGGACCTGCACACGTTCGTCGCGTCGCGCGCGTTTTCCGTGCCTGCCGCGGAAATCACGCCGGAACAGCGCTACCGCGTCAAGGCGATGTCGTACGGATTGGCGTACGGCTTGTCGGCGTACGGCCTGTCGCAGCAGCTGAAGATCTCGACGGAAGACGCGAAAGAGCAGATGGAGGCGTACTTCTCGCGGTTCGGCGGGGTGCGCGACTACCTGCAGTCGGTCGTCGGCGAGGCCGCGAAGCGCGGATACACCGAGACGATCTTCGGCCGTCGCCGCTACCTGCCGGACCTGAACAGCGACAACCGCCAGCGCCGCGAAATGGCCGAGCGGATGGCGCTGAACGCCCCGATCCAGGGCAGCGCGGCGGACATCATCAAGGTGGCGATGCTGAACGTGCACCGCGCCCTCGCCGAAGCGGGTTCGCGCAGCCGCGTGCTGCTGCAGGTCCACGACGAACTGGTCCTGGAAATCGCCGACGGCGAGCGCTCGGACGTCGAAAAGCTGGTCCGCGAGGGCATGGGCTCGGCCGCGGAACTGGCGGTGCCGCTGGAGGTTTCGGTCGGATACGGGCGGTCGTGGAACGAGGCCGCGCACTGACGCGCTGAGCTGAGAAGGCGTGCCCGGGGCCGGGCACGACGCGGCTCTGCCGGCCAATGCCAGGAACTTAAGGCTGTGATGCGGACGCGCTGCTGACCTGTTTCCGCAGCTCAACTGGCTCGGTCGAGCGCGCGTCGCCGTGGGCCCGGGAACCGCGAGCGGGAGCCGGGTTGTCGTCCGTGAAGGGCTCCTTGAGGGAATCAGATTTCCTCAAGGAGAGGATCGTGCGGTACGAACAGCGGTTTC
>NZ_JBEXMH010000154.1:0-3470 GCF_040610415.1 Amycolatopsis sp. NPDC004079
ACCCCGATACGAAGCCTCCCTGCGGTTCGGGGGTGCTTGTCAAGGCATCTTTCCCGCCTTGACAAGCACCCCCGAACCGTCAGCACAATCAAGCTTCGGGGTGCCCCACGCAACCAACGAGCGCAATGTCGCCGCCAGGCGACGAGCCGCCCCCATCACCCCGCCCCCACCGACTGATCCGCCAGTCAACACAAGATCGCAACTCCTTGGCACAAAACCGATATCTCAAACCGTTACGTGTCCAACCCCACCAGAGTTGCGATTTTCGCAACGCGCGGTTACCGTCTCCGGCCATGGACGAAACAGACCAGCTGAGAGAACGAGTGCGCCAGCTGATCCAGTCCATGCCCGTCCCCCAGCGCGAGTTCGCCGCCGCCATCGGCCTGGACCAGACCAAACTCTCCAAGGCCCTCAACGGCTCCCGCCGGTTCTCCCCGCACGAACTCGTCCGCGTGGCCGAATACTCCGGCGTCACCGTGAATTGGCTGCTCAACGGCAGCGACGACGCCAAAACCGTCACCGCCGTCCCCGCCCCCGCGGCCGGAACGGCGAGCGACCCCGACGACCTGGCCCACTCCGAGCCACGACGGCGAATCCTCGAAACCGCCTGGCGGCTCATCGCCGAACGCGGCTATCACCGGGTGCGCATCTCCGACATCGCCCAGGCGTGCGGCACCAGCACCGCGGCCATCCACTACCACTTCCCCACCAAAACCGAAGTTCTCGACGAAGCGTTGCGGCGCAACGTGAAGCTCGCTTTCGACCGGCAGGTCGCCGAGCTGCACGCGGTGCCCGGCGCGCACGACCGGCTGCTCAAGCTCGTCGAACTCCAGCTGCCCACCGAGGGCCTGCTGCGCGCCGAATGGTCGGTGTGGCTGCAGGTCTGGAACGAGGTCGCGCTCGACCCGCGGCTGCGTTCGCTCTACACCGACTCCTACGACCGCTGGTACCAGACCATTCTCATGACCATCCGCACCGGCCAGGAGCAGGGCGTGTTCCGCCTGGCCGGCCCCGAGGCCGCCACCGCGCAGCTCACCGCGCTGATCGACGGCCTCGGCATCCAGGTGCTGACCGGGCGTCCCGGCAGCACGGTGGGCGCGATGCGCGCGCACCTGCACGACTTCATCGACCGCTCGATCGTCCAAGGAGCCTGATGAACCACGAGGTCATCGTCACCTGTGCGCTCACCGGCGCGGGGGACACCACCCGCCGGAGCCCGCACGTCCCGGTCAGCCCGGCGCAGATCGCCGAAAGCGCCATCGAGGCCGCCAATGCCGGCGCGGCGGTGGTCCACATCCACGTGCGCGAACCCGAAACCGGTGCCCCGTCGCGAGACGTCGCGCTGTACCGCGAGGCTGTGCGGCTGGTCAAAGAGTCCGGTGTGGACGTCGTCGTCAACCTCACCGCGGGTATGGGCGGCGACCTCGTCATCGACGCCGAAGACCCGCTCAAGCCAGTCGACGGCACCGACCTCGTCAACGCGCACGACCGGCTCCCGCACGTCGAGGAACTCCTGCCGGACATCTGCACGCTCGACTGCGGTTCGCTGAACTTCGGCGAGGGCAACCAACTTTACGTGTCCACTCCGGACATGCTGCGCACCGGCGCGAAGCGGATCCAGGAGCTGGGCGTGAAGCCCGAGCTGGAGATCTTCGACACCGGCAACCTCTGGTTCGCCACGAAGATGGTCGAGGAAGGCCTGATCGACCCGCCGCCGCTGTTCCAGCTGTGCATGGGAATCCCGTACGGCGCGCCGCCGGATCCCGGGTTGTTGCAGGCGATGGTGCACCTGCTGCCGGAAGGCGCGCAGTGGGCGTCGTTCGCCATCGGACGCGACCAGATGCCGTGGGTCGCGCAGTCGGTGCTGCTGGGCGGGCACGTCCGGGTCGGGCTGGAGGACAACCTCTACCTCGCGCGCGGCGTCAAGGCCACCAACGGCCAGCTCGTGGAACGCGCCGTGGACATCGTGCAGAAGCTCGGCGCGGACATCGCCGGCCCCGATCGGGCGCGCGAAATCCTCGGCTTGAAGGAGCGCGTGAATGCCTGAGCCCGCTGAGACCACTGTGGACACTGTCGCCTGCATCGGAGCCGGAGTCATCGGCGGCGGCTGGGTCGCGCATTTCCTCGCCCAGGGCTTCGACGTCCGGGCCTGGGACCCCGCGCCGGACGCGGCCGAGAAGCTCGAAAGGCTCGTCAACGCGGCGTGGCCCGCGCTCACCGAACTGGGCCTCAAGCCCGGGGCAAGCCGCGATCGCCTCACCGTCACCGCGACGCTCGCGGAAGCCGTCGACGGCGTGGGCTTCGTCCAGGAAAGCGCGCCGGAAGACTTGGCGCTCAAGCAGAAACTGCTCGCCGACATCGACGCTGTCACCGCGCCGGACGTCGTGATCGCTTCGTCCACCTCCGGCTACGGCATGACCGAAATGCAGGTCGCCGCGAAGACGCCGGAACGGCTCGTGGTCGGGCATCCGTTCAACCCGCCGTACCTGATCCCGCTGGTCGAGGTCGCGGGCGGGAAGCTCAGCGCGCCGCAGGCGGTCGAGCGGGCCGCCGAGTTCTACCGGCGCGTCGGCAAGTCCGTGATCACCATGGACCGCGAGGTGCCCGGGTTCATCGCGAACCGGCTCCAGGAAGCGCTCTGGCGGGAAGCCCTGCACATGGTCGCGAACGGCGAGGCGACCGTCGAGCAGATCGACCTCGCGATCACCGACGGGCCGGGCCTGCGCTGGCCGGTCCAGGGCCCGATGCTCACCTTCCACCTGGCGGGCGGCGAAGGCGGCATGGCGCACATGCTGGACCACTTCGGACCGTCGCTGAAGTCGCCGTGGACCCGGCTCGAAGCGCCCGAACTCACCAAGGACCTGCGCGACGCCGTGGTCGCCGGCTGCGACGACGAGGCCGACGGGCGCACGATCGCCGACCTGATCGCCGAACGCGACCGGGCGGTCATCGCCATCCAGCGCGCGGTCGGGCAGGCCCGTCGTGGCTGAGTACCGCGACCGGGTCCGTCCGGAGTGGATCGACTACAACGGCCACCTCTCCGAGCCCTACTACGTCCTCGTCTTCGGCGACGCGACCACCGCGCTGATGGACATCGTCGGACTCGGCCCCGGCTACCGCGAGAGAACCGGGGCGTCGCTGTACACAGTGGAGGCTCACGTCCGGTACCTGCGCGAAGTCGGCGCGGACGCCGAACTCGACGTGACGACCACCGTGGTGTCAGCCGGCGCGAAAAAGGTGCGGCTCTGCCACGAAATGCGGGTCGCCGGCGAACTCGTCGCCACCGAAGAGCTGTTGTGCCTGCACGTTTCCGGGGGCCGCGCGACGCCGTTCCCCGCCGACGTGGCCACCGCGCTGGAGGCGCACCTAGCTCCCGCGCCGGACTACGCGGGGCGCGCCATCGCCTGATCCCCTCCTCCCCCACCGTGTCGTGAGTGGCAATGCCGGTGCTGACCGGCATTGCCACTCAC
>NZ_JBEXMH010000155.1:0-2256 GCF_040610415.1 Amycolatopsis sp. NPDC004079
AGCACGTGGCGGCTCGGCTTCCGGCGTACATGGTGCCCGAGCGAATTGTGGCGGTGGAAAGACTTCCGCTCACCGCTAACGGCAAAGTCGACCGCAAGCAACTGCGCGAACTCCTCACCGCAGTTCTCGACTCGGGTGCGGAAGCGGCCGCGCCCGAACCGCCTCGAGGCGAGGTCGAAACCACGCTCGCCGGGCTTTGGGCGGAATTGCTGGGCATCCCGGAGATCGGCAGGCAGCACAACTTCTTCGCCCTCGGCGGCGACAGCCTCCTCGCCACCCGGCTGCTGGCCCGGCTTCGGGCGGCCGGGATCGCCGGCGGGACGCTGGCGGGCCTGTTCGAGACCCCGGTGCTCGCCGACTTCGCCTCGGTGCTGCGGCCCGGCGAATCCGGGCCGGTCGCGGTGCTGGCGGCGGACCCGGAACACCGGTACGAACCGTTCCCCGGCACCGACGTGCAGCGCGCCTACTGGATCGGGCGGACCAGCGAACTCGCGCTCGGGAACGTCGGCTCGCACTGGTACTGGGAGTTCGACGGGGCGGGCACGGACGTCGCTCGGGTGGAGGAGGCGTTCAACCGGCTGATCGCGCGGCACGAGATGCTGCGCGCGGTCTTCGACGAGAACGGGCGGCAGCGGGTCCTGCCGGAAGTGCCGCGGTTCGTCATCCCGGTCCGGCACGCCGGGCCGGACGGGGACGCCGCGCTCGCGGAACTGCGGGAAGAGATGTCCCACCGGATCGCCGACCCGGAACGGTGGCCGCTGGTCGAGATCCGGGCGGTCCGGCACGGCGACCGGACCCGGCTCGCGTTCAGCTTCGACTACATCGTGCTCGACGCGCTGAGCGTCATCATCGTGTTCGGCGAACTCGCCGCGCTCTACCACGACCTCGCGGCCGAGCTGCCGCCGGTCGGTGTGTCCTTCCGCGACTACGTCCTGCGAGCCGGGCCCGCCGCGGGCGAACTGGAGACGGCCCAGCGGTACTGGTCCGAGCGGGTCGACCGGCTTCCGCCCGCCCCCGGCCTTCCGCTGGCCAAGGATCCGTCCCAGGTAAGCAAACCGCGGTTCGTGCGCCGCGAGACCTGGCTGCCGCCGCACGAGTGGCGGGCGCTGGCGGGCAAAGCGCGGGAGCACGGCCTCACCCCGGCCACCGTCCTCGCGGCCGCCTACGCCGAGGTGCTCGCCGCCTGGAGCGGCTCGGGCGAACTCACCCTGAACCTCACCCTGTTCGACCGCCGCGAGGTGCATCCGGACATCAACAACATCCTCGGCGACTTCACCTCGCTGCTGCTGGTGTCGCACCGGCCGGCCGGGACGGGAGAGCGCTGGCTGGACGTCGCGCGCCGGTTCCAGGAACAGGTCTGGTCGGATATGGAGCACAGCCAGGTGTCGGCGATCTGGGTGCTGCGGGAGATGGCCCGGCGCACCGGCGCCGCCGCGGTCTCGATGCCGGTCGTGTTCACCAGCGCCCTCGGCATGCCCGAGGACGTGGTCGATCTGCGGTTCCCGTTCGGCGAACAGGTCTGGGGCATCTCGCAGACGCCGCAGGTGTGGCTGGACCACCAGGTGACCGAGCGCGACGGCGGCCTGTACGTGAACTGGGACGCGGTGGACGAGCTGTTCGTCGACGGCGTGCTCGACGCCATGTTCGACGCTTATCGCGGGTTGCTGAAGTGGCTGGTCGAGTCGGACTGGGCGGCGAGTGTCGGCAGCCTGCTTCCGGCCGGGCATCGGGAGGTCCGGGCGGCGGTGAACGCGACCGGCGCCGAAGTGCCGGACGGCTTGTTGCAGTCGGGCTTCTTCGAATGGGCGGTGAGGGATCCTTCTCGGATCGCGGTGGTGTGGGGCGATTCGGACGGCGCGTCGTTCGGGGCTTTGGCGGAGAGCGCGTTGCGGATCGCGGGTGTGCTCGCGGATCGCGGGGTGCGGAGCGGCGACCCGGTGGGGGTTTCGGTAAGCCGGGGCGTGCACCAGGTGGCGGCGGTGCTCGGGGTGCTGGCTGCCGGTGGAGTGTATGTGCCGGTGGGGGCGGAGCATCCGGTCGAGCGGCGGTCGCGCATTTATCGCGGCGCCGGGATTCGGGTCGTGCTGGGAGAGCGGTCCGCCGGGGCGGAATGGCCGGACGGGATCGAGTTGGTCGATGTGGCCGAGGCGAGAAAAGGTGTTCCGCTGGAGCGGCCGGTCGGGGTGGGTCCGGATGATTTGGCGTATGTGATTTATACGTCGGGTTCGACTGGGGTGCCGAAGGGTGTGGAGGTGT
>NZ_JBEXMH010000156.1:0-1976 GCF_040610415.1 Amycolatopsis sp. NPDC004079
CGCGGGCGCCCCGGTCCGCGACGCTGGACGCGTTCCTCAGCGGGCAAGCGGACTCGCACCGCGTACTCGCACCGCGAAGGTCCGTGAAGGGCTCCTTGAAGGAATCAGATTCCCTCAAGGAGCCCTTCACGGACCTCCACAGTGCCGGGCCGGGTCCACCGGCGGAAGTCCTTCACCGCAAGACAGCCGGTCTAGCGGTTTGGCGACCGTCTGCGACTCAGTGCACCCGAGCCGCTGGACGTTTCGGCGGCTCGGCGCTGGCGCGAGTTGCTTCGGCTGATGCGGCGGTCCCGACGGGAGGAAGTCGCCGGGTTAACGCCGTGCCTCGCGAGCGAGTCGGTGGCGGCTCGCCCGCGAGGGCTCAGTCAGCACGGCGGCACTGACCGCGGCCAGTCTCGCCGCAAACCGCAGGCCGCGGACGCCGGGAAAAGCGGGCCCCACCCAGAAAGGTCAGCGCCATACCCGAGAAGCAAGGCACCGGAGCCGTCCAACTGACCCCGGTGCCTCACCCGGATCAGCTCTTCACCAACCCCTGCATCTCGGCGATCTCCGCCTGCTGAGCGTCGATGATCCGCTGCGCCAGAGCCTTGGCCCCGGCATCCGCGCCCTGGGCCAGTTCCGTCTTCGCCATCTCGACCGCGCCCTGATGGTGCTTGACCATCATGTCCAGCCACGACCGGTCGAACGCCGGGCCCTTCGCGGCGTCCAGGCTCTTCATGTCGGCGTCGGACATCATGCCGGTCATCGTGTGGTCGCCGGACATCTCGTGGCCGCCGGGCATGGAGTGGCTGGCGGGCGCCGCGCCCCAGGCGGTCAGCCAGCCTTGCATTTGCCGGATTTCCGGGTCCTGCGCGCGGTCGATCCGGCCGGCCAGGTCGACGACCTTCGGGTTGCTGCTGCGCGACGGCACCATTTTCGCCATTTCCAGCGCCTGCTGGTGGTGCGAGATCATCTGCTGGGCGAACGTGACATCAGCGGCGTTGTGCCCCGCCTGCGCACTGGGCGCGGGGGATTCGGGGCCGCCGCACGCGCCGAGCAGGAGCGAAGCGGCCAGCACCGCGCCGGTGAAAAAGATTTTGCGCACGAAAAAACCTTCTCTCAAAAGGAAAATTGCGAAGAAAGACCGGAGCGAGAGCTGCCGATCAGGTGCGCAACACACAGAGAGAAGTCAAGACGAGCCGGCCCCGTCTGTCGGGCGGGCGGTCGGCGGCGGGGGACCCGCGAGTGCCGTCGAAAACCGCTTTTACGGCGGGGTAGCTGCGGAAGGCCAGCAGGCCGAGGACCAGTGCGCCAGCGGCGTACAGGACGGCCAGGCAGAGGTGCAGCATCGAGTGTTCGCCAGCGGGCATGCCGGAGTCCGCGGCCGGTGCCGCGTCGTGCGATTGGACGACGGACATCTCGCTCGTCATGGCATGCCCGGCGCTGGGGGAGGGCACGTGGTGCATCACGGCGATGCCCAGCGCCAGCGCGAACAGCAGCAGCACCCGCTGCACGCTGCCGAGCCGGGACGTCGCCATGGGACCAACCGTACCGGGCGCCGGGGAATCGACGCGGGCCGGACAAACCGGTCACGCTGAGTGGTCGGCCGGAGGGCCCAGTACTGGAAGTTGAACCTTCACTCAACCAGGTTCCAGCCCGTGGCGCCGAGGCTGCCCCCGCTCGCCCGGGACGCGGGTGTGCTACTAGGTTCGAGGGGGCAAGACTTGATGTCGAAGACAGAAGGAGGGCCCCATGGCCCGGTACGAGCTGCCCGAACTCGACTACGACTACGGTGCCCTCGCGCCGCACATCTCCGGCGAGATCAACGAGCTGCACCACAGCAAGCACCACGCGACCTACGTCAAGGGCGCCAACGACACCCTCGACAAGATCGCCGCGGCCCGCGAGGCGGGCGATTTCGGGTCGATCGTGGGCCTGGAGACGACGCTGGCGTTCAACCTGGCCGGGCACGCCAACCACGTGGTGTGGTGGAAGAT
>NZ_JBEXMH010000158.1:0-1840 GCF_040610415.1 Amycolatopsis sp. NPDC004079
CCACCCTGGCGGGGTGGCCGCCGCGCGGTCGCTTCTGCCGCGGGGGGGCGGTGCGCCCGCCGTCGGACTCGGCTTTCACCCCGCCCCCGGCGGGCCCCCCCCCCCCCCCCCCGCCGTTTCCGTCCCGGGAGCTTCTACTCTCGGTGGACGCGCCGGCCGGGTAAGGGACCTGGGAAGCGGAGCGCCTCACCCACGTGGGTTAGCGGCAACGGGTGAGATGCGTGAACGCCGCCTTCGTGATTGCGCCGCCCGCATTGCCGCCACTCCCGGTCGTCGCGCCTGGGGTTAATGCCCTTCGCGCCGCATCTCAAGCCTCAGCGGCACGCGCTATTGCCGCTTCGCCGTTATCCGACGGGCTGCCGGAAGATCCGCGCAATTCGCGGTCGGCGGCTGCCCGGCTACGCGAATTCGCACCGCACAGACCGCACCTCGCCGGGATTCCCGTCCGGGCATCTCCGCGACCGCGCCCAGGCCGGGACGCAAATCCGTCGGCCGCCCGCCAATCGCCCGAAGATGAAGGCCAGATGAACGCGGGAGAAAACCCGAACCCCATTCGTCTCGGAAGCGCCGTCGCGCGGCAATAAAGAGCGGGAAATGTTCGAGGCCGCCCGGCGCTTGCGGTTTTCGCTGCGCCGAGCGGCCTCGTCTCCCCGGTCCCCACCGGTAGGACAAGTATGGCGGTGATTGATCTTCCCGCGCCAGTCGTCTCACTCGATCGTGGTGCACAGCACTCGGGTGCAGTGGGTACCTGTCCTGCGACCCGGTGCGACAGGACGGTGCCGGAATCCACGTCGAACCGCGGCGAAGGGAGCCAGCGTGGGTGAACAACTCAAGGACGGACTCGGACAGGCCTGGAATCTAGTGGCCACGTTCGTCCCGAAACTCGTGGGTTTTCTGATCATCCTCTTGATCGGCTGGCTGATCGCGAAAGCCGTGTCCAAAGCCCTCGGGCTCGTTCTCGGAAAACTCGGTTTCACGCGGCTGGTGGAGAAGACCGGGCTGACCGGAATGGTGAAGGGCGCGAATCTCGACGCCACCACGGTGCTCGTGAAACTCGTCTACTACTTCATTCTGCTGATCGCGCTGCAGCTCGCGTTCGGGGTGTTCGGGCAGTCGAACCCGGTGAGCCAGCTGCTGAACGACATCATCGCGTTCCTGCCGAGGATCCTGGTCGCGGTGGTGCTGATCATCGTGGCCGCGGCGATCGCGAAGGTCGTGCGGGACGTCGTTTCCGGAGCGCTTTCGGGCCGTCCGGCCGGACGGCTGCTCAGCACGGTCGCGTACTGGCTCGTGATGGCGTTCGGCATCATCGCGGCGCTGGGCCAGGTGAACATCGCGACGTCGGTGACCGGCCCGGTGCTCATCGCGGTGCTGGCGACCGCGGGCGGCGTGATCGTCGTCGGCTTCGGCGGCGGCCTGATCAAGCCCGCCCAGGAGCGGTGGGGCGGCTGGCTGGCCAACCTGCAGGGCCAGGTCGGCTCGGGCTCGGGCAACGGCTCGCGGGAGCCGGGCCAGGTGAGCGGGCAGCACGCGCAGGCCGGGCGGGCCCGGACACAGGGCTACCCGCAGTCCCAGTCGGGCAGCCTTCCGCAGCCGAGCGAGCAGACCCGGCAGATGCCCGCGGACGGCGGTCGCCCGCCGGAGCCGCCGACCCCGCCCGCCGGTTTCGGGCGCGTGGACCGCTGAGCCGGTACCAGCAGGGAGGTTGAGGCCGGTGCTTCCGCAGTCATTCACCGGCGTCGGGCCGTGCTGCTGACCGGATTCGAGCCCGGTCAGCAGCTTCGCTGACGGCCTTCACCGATCCGCGGATCGGTGACCAGGGGCCGCGCTGCTTCGGCAG
>NZ_JBEXMH010000159.1:0-1835 GCF_040610415.1 Amycolatopsis sp. NPDC004079
GCGCCCAAACCGAAGCGGATGTCGCCCCCGACGGCCGCGAACCGCAAAGCCGACTCGTTCACGTCCGGCGGCAAAACCTTGATCCCCAGCCGGCGACACTCCGACAGATAGATCGCCGACTTGTCCTTGTTGTCACCGACCGACGTCAGCAACGCCGCCATGTACTCCGCGGTGTAGTTCGACTTGAGATACGCGGTCCAGTACGCGATCAGGCCGTACGCGGCGGCGTGCGACTTGTTGAACGCGTACCCGGCGAACGGGAGAATCGTGTCCCACAGCGCCTTGACCGCTTCCGGCGAGAAGCCGCCCTCGACCAGCGGACTGGACTTCATGCCCTCTTCGAAGCCCTCGTACTCCTTCTCGAGGACTTCCTTCTTCTTCTTGCCCATCGCTCGCCGCAGCGTGTCCGCTCGGCCCATCGTGTAGCCCGCGACCTTCTGGGCGATCTGCATGATCTGCTCTTGGTAGACGATCAGGCCGTAGGTCTCGGACAGGATCTCCCGCAGCGGTTCCTCCAGCTGCGGGTGGATGGGCTTGATCTGCTGCCGGTTGTTCTTGCGGTCGGCGTAGTCGTTGTGCGCGTTCATGCCCATCGGGCCGGGGCGGTACAGCGCGAGCACCGCGATGATGTCCTCGAACCCGGTCGGCAGCATGCGCCGCAGCAGGTCGCGCATCGCGCCGCCGTCGAGCTGGAACACGCCCAGCGTGTCGCCGCGGCCGAGGAGCTTGTACGACTCGGGGTCGTCGAAGCCGAGCCGGTCGAGGTCGATCTCCTCGCCGCGGTTGGCCTTGATGTTCTCCAGCGCGTCGCCGATGACAGTGAGGTTGCGCAGGCCGAGGAAGTCCATCTTCAGCAGGCCGATGGCCTCGCACGACGGGTAGTCCCAGCCAGTGATGATGGAGCCGTCGTCGCGCTGCCACACCGGGATCGCGTCGGTGAGCGGTTCGCTCGACATGATCACCGCGCAGGCGTGCACGCCCGCGTTGCGGATCAGGCCTTCGAGGCCGCGGGCGGTGTCGAAGATCGTCTTGCACTCTTCGTCGGTCTCGACGAGCGTGCGGACCTCGGCGGCCTCGGCGTAGCGCTCGTGCTTCGAGTCGACGATGCCCGACAGCGGGATGTCCTTCGCCATGATCGGCGGCGGCAGCGCCTTCGAAATCCGGTCCGCGATCGAGTAGCCCGGCTGGCCGTAGTGCACGCGGGCGGAGTCCTTGATCGCCGCCTTGGTCTTAATCGTGCCGAAGGTGATCACCTGGGCGACCCGGTCCGCACCGTACTTGTCGGTGGCGTACCGGATCATCTCGCCGCGGCGGCGGTCGTCGAAGTCGATGTCGATGTCGGGCATCGACATGCGCTCCGGGTTCAGGAACCGCTCGAACAGCAGCTTCTGCGGGATCGGGTCGAGGTTCGTGATGCCCAGCGCGTACGCGACCAGCGCGCCCGCGGCGGAACCACGGCCCGGGCCGACCAGGATGCCGACCTCCCGCGCGTGCTGGATGAGGTCGGCGGTGATCAGGAAGTAGGACGGGAAGCCCTTGCCCTCGATGACGCCGAGTTCGTAGTCGCAGCGCTCCTCGTAGCCGTCCGGGACGCCCTCGGGGAACCGCCACTTGAGCCCCTCGGCCACCTGATGGCGCAGCCAGGAAGCATCGGTGTGGCCTTCGGGGACGTCGAAGACCGGCATCCGGTCCTTGTGCGTGTACACGTCCTCATACGACTCGACCCGCTCCGCGATCAGGAGCGTGTTGTTCGCCGCGCCCGGGACCTCCTTGTCCCAGTACTCCCGCATCTCGTCCGCCGACTTCAGGAAATAACCGTCCCCGTCGAACTTGAA
>NZ_JBEXMH010000160.1:0-1635 GCF_040610415.1 Amycolatopsis sp. NPDC004079
GACCTGGATCCACCGGTGTTTGTGGTGTTGTAGGTCGTGTCTGGACGCGCAGATGCCCTCTGGCTTGGGATGATTGTTCTTGCGACAGAGCAATTGTCACCGAGGGAGAGGGCATCTGCTGGATGCGATCATTGCATACTGCCGGGTCGGTGTCGGCGAGGTTCGACGATCCGGGTCTGGTGTCGCATGCGGGGTTGGTGCCGGTGATGCGGCTGGCCGAGGCTGCGGGGCTGGGCGGGCTGGCCGACGAGCTGCTCTCGCTCGGGACCGAGGCGGGGGCGAACGCCGGCGCGAAGGTGTCGACGATCGTGGCCGGGATGGCGGCGGGCGCGGACTCGATCGAGGATCTGGACGTGGTCCGTCACGGCGCGATGCCGCGGCTGTTCTCCGGCGTGCGGGCGCCCTCGACGCTGGGCACGTTCCTGCGGGGTTTCGCCCTCGGCCACGTCGCCCAGCTGCAGAACGTCGCCGCCCGAGTGTTGCAGAACCTGGCCGTGTCGGCTCCGCTGCTGCCCGGGGTCGGCGCGCTGGCGTTCCTCGACGTCGACGCGAAGATCACGCGGGTGTTCGGGGCGGGCAAAGACGGCGCCAAGCCCGGCTACACGAAAGTCCGCGGGCTGAACTTCCTCGCCGGGTGCCTGTCCTCGCCGGCCTGCGCGCCGGTGGTCACCGGGACCCGGCTGCGCGGCGGGCAGGCCCACTCCGCCCGCAACGCGGTGTCGTTCGTGCGCGCGAACATCGCGGCCGCCCGCGCCTGCGGCGCGACCGGGACGCTGGTGGTGCGGCTGGACTCCGGTTTCTACCACGGGGAGATCCTCGCCGCGATCCTCGCGGACGGAGCCGCGTTCTCGGTCACCGCACCGCAGAACCCCGCGGTCCGCGCCGCGATCGCCGCCATCGACGAGAGCGCCTGGCAGCCCATCGGCTACGGCCGCCCCGCCCACGAGGGACACGACAGCGAACAGGCCCGTGCCGAGGTCGCGGAAACCCCCTGCACCGCATTCACCAACCCCACACGCAACGGCCAGCGCATCACCGCCCGCCTCGTCGTCCGCCGCGTCCGCGACACCACCGCCGGCGACGCGACCGGCGAACTGTTCCCCGCCTGGCGCTACCAGGCCGTGTTCACCAACACCGGATTCGACACGGTCACCGCCGAAGCCTGCCACCGCGGCCGAGCCGGCGCCATCGAGGCCGTGTTCGCCGACCTCAACGACTCAGCGCTGGCGCATTTCCCCTCCGGCCGCTTCGCCGCCAACGCCGCCTGGCTCGCCCTCGCCGCGCTCACCCACAACCTGCTGCGCGCCGCGGGATGCCTCGCCAGCCGTTTCCACGCCCGAGCCCGCACCGGCACCATCCGCGCCCAGCTGATCGCCGTCGCCGCCCGCCTCACCCGCACCGCACGCACCACCACCCTGCGCCTGCCGCGACACTGGCCCTGGCACGACAGCTGGCACGGCCTCTTCACCACCACCCACCGGCAAACCTGACCCGAACCACACCCGCCCGCCCCGACCGGAGAACCCACAGTGGAACGCGCTGGTGCGACGCCAGCCACACCAACACGCCCACACCCCCACAACACAACCCACACCCACCAACAACATCAACAAAAAACCACCCGGTGGATCCAGG
>NZ_JBEXMH010000161.1:0-1387 GCF_040610415.1 Amycolatopsis sp. NPDC004079
TGAGACGTGATGCGTAGCCGTTTGAGGCGAAGTGGGTGATCCTATGCTGTCGAGAAAAGCCTCTAGTGAGTGCATGCACGGCCCGTACCCCAAACCAACACAGGTGGTCAGGTAGAGAATACCAAGGCGATCGGGTGAACTGTGGTTAAGGAACTCGGCAAAATGCCCCCGTAACTTCGGGAGAAGGGGGGCCAAGCACCGTGAAACTTCACGCAAGTGGAGCGGTGGTTGGCCGCAGAGACCAGCGGAAAGCGACTGTTTACTAAAAACACAGGTCCATGCGAAGTCGCAAGACGATGTATATGGACTGACGCCTGCCCGGTGCTGGAACGTTAAGAGGACCGGTTAGCGCTTCGGCGCGAAGCTGAGAATTTAAGCGCCAGTAAACGGCGGTGGTAACTATAACCATCCTAAGGTAGCGAAATTCCTTGTCGGGTAAGTTCCGACCTGCACGAATGGCGTAACGACTTTCCGGCTGTCTCGACCACAGGCCCGGCGAAATTGCATTACGAGTAAAGATGCTCGTTACGCGCGGCAGGACGGAAAGACCCCGGGACCTTTACTATAGTTTGGTATTGGTTTTCGGTTCGGCTTGTGTAGGATAGGTGGGAGACTGTGAAGCGCTCACGCTAGTGGGTGTGGAGTCGTTGTTGAAATACCACTCTGGTCGGATTGGGAATCTGAACCTCGGACCATGATCTGGTTCAGGGACAGTGCCTGATGGGTAGTTTAACTGGGGCGGTTGCCTCCTAAAGGGTAACGGAGGCGCCCAAAGGTTCCCTCAGCCTGGTTGGCAATCAGGTGTCGAGTGCAAGTGCACAAGGGAGCTTGACTGTGAGACAGACATGTCGAGCAGGGACGAAAGTCGGGACTAGTGATCCGGCACCTCCTGGTGGAAGGGGTGTCGCTCAACGGATAAAAGGTACCCCGGGGATAACAGGCTGATCTTGCCCAAGAGTCCATATCGACGGCATGGTTTGGCACCTCGATGTCGGCTCGTCGCATCCTGGGGCCGGAGTAGGTCCCAAGGGTTGGGCTGTTCGCCCATTAAAGCGGCACGCGAGCTGGGTTTAGAACGTCGTGAGACAGTTCGGTCCCTATCCGCCGCGCGCGCAGGATACTTGAGGAAGGCTGTCCCTAGTACGAGAGGACCGGGACGGACGGACCTCTGGTGTGCCAGTTGTCACGCCAGTGGCATGGCTGGTTGGCTATGTTCGGAAGGGATAACCGCTGAAGGCATCTAAGCGGGAAGCCTGTTCCAAGATGAGGTATCCCACCCCATGTGGGTTAAGGCCCCCAAGAGACGATTGGGTTGATAGGCCAGAAATGGAAGCACAGTAATGTGTTGTCGAGTTGACTGGTACTAATAGGCCGAGGACTTGCCCAC
>NZ_JBEXMH010000162.1:0-1180 GCF_040610415.1 Amycolatopsis sp. NPDC004079
GCCAGTGCACGGTGAGTCCGGTGAGGTGGGCGTGGGTGAGGGCGTGGAGGAGTTGGGTGGGGGTGTGTTTGTTGCGGTGGAGGGTGGGGATGGTGGTGGTGTGGTGGTGGGTTTCGTGGATGGGGGTGGTGAGGACGGGGTGGGGGCTGGTTTCGATGTAGCGGGTGTGTCCGGTGTGGGTGAGTGTGGTGATGGTTTGGGTGAATTGGACGGGGTTGCGGAGGTTGTCGTACCAGTAGCGGGCGGTGAGCTGGGTGGTGTCGAGGCGGTCGGCGGTGACGGTGGAGTAGAAGGGGATGTCGGCGGGGGCGGGGGTGATGTCGTGCAGGGCGGTGAGGAGTTGGTGGCGGAGGGGGTCGATGTGGGGGCTGTGGGAGGCGTAGTCGACGGGGATGGTGCGGGCGTGGATGCCTTGGCGGGTGCAGGTGTCGACGAGGCGGGCGATGGCGTCGGGGTCGCCGCTGACGACGGTGGTGCGGGGGCTGTTGGCGGCGGCGATGGAGACGGTGGGGGGCAGGAGCGCGGCGGCGTGGTCGTGGGGGAGGTTGAGGGAGGCCATGGCGCCGCGGCCGGTGATGGCGGCGAGGGTGGCGGTGCGGTGGGTGATGATGCGGGCGGCGTCGGTGAGGGTGAGGGCTCCGGCGATGTGGGCGGCGGCGATTTCTCCTTGGGAGTGGCCGATGACGGCGTCGGGGGTGATGCCGGCGTGTTGCCAGGTGCGGGCGAGGCTGACCATCATCGCGAAGAGGGCGGGCTGGACGTGGCGGGGCGTGTCGAGGGGGGTGTCGGTGGTGAGCAGGTCGAGCAGGTCGTAGTCCAGGTATGGGGCGAAAGCCTCGGCGCAGTCGTGCAGGTGGCGGGCGAACACCGGGCTGGCTGCGGCGAGGTCGCGGCCCATTCCCGGCCACTGCGGGCCCTGGCCGGGGAACACGAACACCGTCTTCCCCCCGCCTTCGGCGGGTTCCGGGCCGGGCATGTCCGGGACCAGGACGTCCGGGTGCGGATCGCCGGTCGCGACCGCGTTCAGCGCGCCCAGCAACGCTCCCCGGTCGGCGGCGACCACGGCCGCACCGTGCTCGAACCGGGTGCGGCGGGCCAGGGCGCGGGCGGCGTCGTCGAGCTCGAGGCCCGGGTTGCGCGCCACATGCCCCGCCAGATCACGAGCCTGGTCGCGGAGTGC
>NZ_JBEXMH010000163.1:0-1041 GCF_040610415.1 Amycolatopsis sp. NPDC004079
AGAAAGCGCACGACTTATATGACTTATAATAGCACACTTCCAAAAGTTTTTGTTTATTTACTGACAACCATTGAGACGCTTTATCAAACGAGGGTTTCCCTTGAGGTTCAAAACCGAAAGAACGTCCATCTCGCAACATCAGATTGCTTAGTTATCGCTTGTTACCTATGGGGCGTACTGCATTTTAGTGAAACGCTTAAAGCTAAGCACCAATTGGCTCAAAGTTTATTTCCTAATTTCCTAGAATATTCTCGCTTTGTCCGCCGTTGTAATGCCCTCTTACCGAGTATCCAAGTCATTCGCCAAGCACTCGTCTTTAAAGAGGTTGAAGGAATGAGTGTATCCATTATTGACAGCTTCCCCCTTCCTTTGTGTCAGCCTATTCGTAATTTCATAAGCAAAGTTCTTGGAGATGATGCAAATGTTGGCTACAATGCTACAAAGGGACAGTACTTCTATGGATGTAAATGTCATGCTTTAGTCAGTGAATCAGGCTATGTCATAGACTACACAATTACTCCTGCTTCAATGGCTGATCGTTCAATGACCGAGGAAGTGTTGAGTCAATTTGGGACACCAACAGTCCTTGGAGATATGGGATATTTAGGTCAGTCACTGCATGATAGGCTGGAATTAAAAGGAATTGATCTAATTACACCTGTCAGGAAGAACATGAAGCAAAAGAAAATCCTTTTCCCTAATTTTTCAAAACGTAGAAAAGTGATTGAGCGAGTTTTCTCTTTTTTGACAAATCTAGGAGCTGAGCGTTGTAAAAGTCATTCGCCTCAAGGTTTTCAATTGAAATTAGAGATGATAGTTTTAGCGTATTCTTTACTGTTAAAATCAGCTAAATCACTGGAACCAGAGACTTTAAGATATTCTATCGGGTATCAAGTCATGTCTAAATAATCAACTAGCAATTCGGGTCGTAATTAACATAATTGTATATGAACCCTTTGCATTTTCATTTAACGGCTTAATGGTTTTTCGCCTTAATAATAATAACCTTTGTTAAAAATTTGATTTTTTCTTTTAAGGGCC